>JAPPGM010000050.1 GCA_028874995.1 Gemmatimonadota bacterium
TCCATCAGGTAGTGGTCGAAGAACTGCTGCATGCGGATCGCCCAGTCCTTGCGGTCGGCGTAGAAGACCGGCGAGTTGTGGATGTACTCGGCGGTGGACTCCCACAGGGTGCCCCCGATGCGGCTCTGGGTGCGCTCGTACTGGAACATGCGGCTCATGCCCGACGACCAGCGGATGCCGCCGTACGCACTCGTCATGTTGCTGACCGGGGCGCCGGCCTCGGCCGCGGCGAACAGGTTGGTCTTGGTGATCATGTACGCGATCTGGTAGCCGCCCCATGAGTGGCCCTGCACGCCGATCCGGTCGCGGTCCACGAACCCCCGCGCCACGATGCTGAGCACCCCCGGAACCACCGCGTCCAGGGCGCTCTCGCCCGGGTAGCCCACCTCGTAGGGGATGTCCGGCACGAAGACCACGTAGCCGCGGCTGGCGTAGAAGGAGTACGAAATGGATGACCCTCCGGGCGTCGGCGCGCGATAGGAGTGGAGGCCGTCGGAGCTGCGCTCGTAGAAGTACACCATCATCGGGTACTTCCGTGACGGGTCGAAGCCGTCGGGCTTGATGAGGATGCCCTGGAGCGGCGTTCCGTCGTTCGAGGTCCACTCGGCGACCTCGGCCGTGCCCCACCGGTACTCGGACTGCTGGGGATTGGCGGCGGTGAGCTTCACCATGTCGGTGATGTCGCCGTCCGTCACCCAGAGGTCCGGGAACTCGCGGAAGTCCTGGCGGGTCATGAGCCATCGGTCCGCGTCGTCGGCATGGCCGCCGAAGTTGAAGCGGATGGCCTTGTCGGCCATGATGATCTGCTCGGGGGCGGCCTCGCGGTCGGTCCGTCCGCGGTAGAAGCCGGACTGCTTGCTCCGGTAGTGGAAGGCGCCCCAGAGCGCCTCGCCCTCGGCCAGATGGGGGTCCTCGAAGTCGGTGCGGGTGTAGTGGAAACGCATGTTCCCGGCGCGTCCGGCGCCCGCGGTCACGTTGGTGGTCTCGCCGGTGGCGGGCTCGAAGCGCCAGACGTCGTGGCGGTCGTAGAAGAGGAACGCCTCGTCGTCCTCGGTCCAGCCGGCCGAGCCGTAGGAAGGCGGCAGGTCGGGGTGGTCGTCGAGTTCGTTCCAGACCGGATAGGGGACACCGGCGCTCGCCGCGACCGGGTCGCCGCCGGCCAGCGGGGCCACCATCCAGTGCCGCGCCGCGCCATCCCACCAGGAGATGTAGCGACCCGAGGGGGACGGCGAGGCGAAGGCCTTGGTACTCTCGGCGATGAGGCGGTGCTCGCCCGTGGCGACATCGATGGCGTAGAAGTCGTTGTAGCGCCCGTCCCAGGAGATGAGCTGGCGGTAGGGGAGGTTGGAGACGCCCAGCGCCCAGGGCCGGTCCCCCGCCGCGGGGAAGCTCACGTTGGGGATGCTCTCGGTTCCGAGCTGGACCACCGTGCCCTCGTCGAGATGAGCCACCGCGGTGTAGGTGCGGTTGCGCTCCTGA
The DNA here is from genome assembly GCA_028874995.1 of Gemmatimonadota bacterium. Taxonomy (GTDB): domain Bacteria; phylum Gemmatimonadota; class Gemmatimonadetes; order Longimicrobiales; family Gaopeijiaceae; genus Bin94. The sequence continues at coordinate 1,480 of JAPPGM010000050.1, forward strand.
CCCGCCTGCACGAGCTGCATCGGCTGCAGGTACGGGTCCTTCCAGTTCCAGATGTCCAGCGTCACCTTGTCCTCGTCCAGCGTCTCGTCCTCCTCCTCCGGCTCGGGTCTGGGAGCCGTGCCGAAGCGGAGTCGTCCGCCCCCGTCCGAGAAGCCGACGCTCCCGTTCTCGCTGACCCACCAGCCGTCCGGGATTCCCGCGGTGGCCGAATTGGCTATTGCCGCGCCCGCCCAGTCCGGCGCGGCGCCGCGGTACACGGTGAACTCGGGATCGTCGGCCTCGTAGTCGTCAAGATCGGAGAGAAAGGCGACCTGCGACCCGTCTTCGGCAACGACCAGCCGCTTGTAGTTCCCCTTGCCCTCCATGACCGCGTGCCGTCCCATGTCGTCCAGTGTCACGACGAAGACGCCGTCCCCCTCGCCGTCCTTTGCGGAGGTCGCGAAGGTCATCACGGCGGCCTCGTCGGCGAAGAAGTAGGCGGTCACCTTTTCGTAGCGCACCTCTTCGCCGGTTGCCAGGTTGAGCAGGACCAGGGGCGATCCCTCGTCCTTCTTCTTCTCTTCCTCTTCGTCCTCTTCCTCGCCTTCTCCGGGTTCCGGCTCCGGTTCGGGTTCGGGTTCCGGCTCGGCCTCAGGCTCCTCGGCGCCCTCCTCCCCGGTGCCCTCGCCCTCCTTTTCCTCGTCCTCCTCGGCGGGTGTGTACGCAACCCAGCTCCCCTCGCCCGCAACCTTGAAGTGCTCCACCGCGCCTATCGTCCGGCCCACCGCCCCTTCCACCGCAATCACCCCGAGCGAGTCCCCCGGCAGGTCGTCGCCCCGCTTCCCCTCCCGCTTCAGCGAGTCCACCACCGCCTCGACAGGCGGGATGGAGTAGACGACGAAGCGTGAATCCGAGGTGAAGGTGGGACGGGTTCCGCGGAAGGTGACTTCGTCGGCCCCTGCACGGGCCGCCTTGAGCGCGAGAACGGGGTCGCCCTCCATGGCGGCCAGCACGTAGACGAGCCACGCGCCGTTCGGCGAAAGTGCCGAGCCCGTGATCCGGTTCCAGCGCAGGGCGTCGTCGTGGTCGAGGGCGCGTTGCTGGGCGAAGACCGGCGTGGCGGTCGCCGCGGCCAGCAAGGTGAACGAGAGGGCGAAGGCGAAGGGGCGGAAGCGCCGGTGTGTCATCGGTGTGGACTCCGGTTCGGGGGACAACGGGTCGTTACGGGAAAGCTTGCGCACGATTGGGTGCCATCGCCAGTGGGGAGCGGCCCTCGTGGGAGATGTCCGCTACGTCCCGAATACCGACGCGAGCATCTCCTGGTTGAACCCGACCACCAGCATGGTGCCGACCTTCATGGTCGGGGCCCTGAGCTTCCCCCAGCGGCTAACCATGAGTTTGACGAGTTCGCTGTCCGGCGGCCGGTCGGCGGCCGAGAGGTCCACGCGCACGACCTTCCTGCCCTTGGCGACGCGAAGCTCGGTCATGCCTTCGAGCAGGGTGAGCGCTTCGTCCGCGACCACCGGATCTCGGGTCGCGTTGCGTGTCTGGGCCGCTTCGATTCCGTTCTGCGCAAGAAACTCCTGCGTGCGTTTGCAGCCGGTTCAGCCGGGGCGGTGATACCGCCATTCGAGGTTGTGGCTCACTGGGGACGTCTCCTTGGGTGACATGGGTGGAAATGGTGTGCCGGCGGGGCATGTGGCGCCGGGGCGGTCACTTGAAGCTAAGGTCCCGCACCTCCACGCGCTCGACCCCCAGTTCGTCCGTCGCGATCCCGACGACCTGGCCGCGGCTGACCTCCTCGACCTGGAAGGACGCGGGAACGTTGACACGCCCGAGATGAACGCCGTCGGCCGAGAACACGTCCCAGTGGTCCATTGATTCGCCCCGCATCCGATAACGTTGCGCCCAGAGCTCTCCCGTGTCGGCGAAGAGGACGAGGGTGTAGGCCGGAAGCGATTCCGGCAACTCCAGACTCCGGTATCGTTCCAGCCGCTCCCGAACCCATGCTTCGTCGCGCTCGCGGCCCCCGGGATTCCTGACCCAGGTCTCCAGATGCTCATCCGTCCGGACCGCGGGGGCTTCGTCGAGGCGCGCGATCAGGCGGAGGTCGCCGGCATGGTCGAAGACCTTGACCTCGTAGGTGGCGCCGTTCGTGAACACGACGCCGTGCACGGATCCCGCGGCGGTCGGGCGCGGTGCGAAGGGCGCCGGCCCCGTATGCACCTGCATGCGCGTACCGCCACTACCGGTCGAGAAGACGGCCACGGGCGGGTTGATTCCCTCTGCAAGAGTATCGAGCAGGATTCCGTCGAGTCCGTGGCGCAGGAAGAAGACAATCTCGCGATCCTTCGCGAACATGCTCTCCATGACGTCCTCGAGCGATCCGGCCAGCGATTCGGACGAGGGCACGCCGACGGAGGTCGCGCTGCTCAGTACCGCACCGGTTCCGCCGAGCCCTATCGGAAGGACCAACAGGTCGTCCGGGCTGGAAAGGGTCGCCGTTTCAACCGTCGTGCCCTCCGCGCCGAACCGGGTGATCCTGTCCAAACGGCTGTCCAGCACGAGAATGCCTCCATCCGCGAGCGGCCAGGCGCCGCGCAACGTCAGGAATTCCCCGGGGGCCTCCCCTTCTCTCCCAAGCGACCGCAGATGGCCTCCGTCCGGGTCGAAGACGCGGATCTCGAGGGCCCGCCCGTCAGCCACGATCAGGTTCCCCATCGCGTCACGCGCCACGGACTCTATACCCCCGAAGAGCAATTCCTCCGGACCGTCGAGAAGGCCGATCGACAGCGCCGGTTCCGGGGCCAGCTCCGCGAAAACCGCGTCGCCGGGCGGGCTGGCGACGATTCGGGTTCCCGCCGAGTCGGTGATTTCGACGCCGGCGGAGGTGGCGTCAGGCGATTCGCCGCATGCGAAGAGCAGGATCGTGGCTGCCGCAACAACCATGCGTCTCATGGACCGCTGCCGGGGGAAAGGGCTATCGCGCAACAAGGTTGAGATCCCGTACCTCGGCACGCTGTACGTCCAGGTCGCCCGTCGCGATCCCGACAGCCTGGCCACGGGTGATCTGCCGGATCCGGAACGAGGTGGGAACCTCCACGCGGCCGAGGTGGCGTCCGTCGTCGCCGAAGACATCCCAGTGCTCCATTTCGCTTCCGGGCACCAGGTACCGCCGCGCCCAGAATTCCCCGTATCGGCAAGGAGGAGTTCCACATACCCGGGCAGCCGCTCCGGAAGGGGCAAACCCTGGTACATCTCCACCATCGCGCGAATCGAAGCCTCGTCGTTCGCGAAGGGATTGCCCGAGTTCCGGACGAAGGCCTCGAGGTGCGCGTCCGTGCGCGGGGGCGGGGCTTCGCCGAGACGCACGATCCTTCGCTGCACGCCATCTTCGCCGAAGAGGGCGACTTCGTATTCGCCGCCCCCCGTGACCGCGATTCCCCGCGCGGATCCCGCCGCGTAGGGCTGGCGGGAAAAGGGAACGACCAGCACCTGCACCATCGCCATCTCTCCCTCTTGCGTCACCGAACTCACCGATCTTCGACCCCGTCTTCGGGCCAGGGTGTCGATCAGCTCGCCGTCCACGCCATGCCTGAGGAACAGGACCAATTCACCCTCATCCTTGAGAGTCTCGTGTTGATCCCGCATCGCGGACTCGTCGTCCGATGGCATTCCCAGGTCCGTCATCTGGCTCACCACGACCTCCAGGCCGGCCATGCCCCTGGCTTCGAGGCTGGCCGTCTCGCCGACGCCGGAGAAGCGGGCGGTTCCGATCAGCGCGCCCTCCGCATCGAAACGCGTGATCCGCGCCATTCGCCGGTCCACGGCTGCCACACCGCCATTCTCGGCGGGCCATGCACCGCTGAGGTATCCGAACTCGCCCGGTCCCTCGCCCCTGCGTCCGAAAGTCCGCAGATGGCGCCCCAGGGCATCGAAGACGCGGATCTCGCCGGCGCGGCCGTCGGCCACGACCAGGTTGCCCTCCCCGTCGCGCGCCACCGACGCGATCCGGCCGAAGAGGTATTCTTCGGCTCCGTCCACCTCTCCGACCGAGAGTGCGGGCTGCCCGGCCAGTCGGGCGTAGACCGCATCGCGGGGCGGGCTGGTCACGATGCGGATGTCGGCCGAGTCGGTGAACTGGCCGGCTGCGTCGGGCGGCGCGTCCGGCTGGGTGCACCCCACCACGAACAGGAGCGCTGCAAACCACAATGAGCGATGACCGGGTTCGACATTCATTCGATCCTCCCTTCCCCCTGTTAGTCCGTGGAAAACCCCCGCGGCATTCGACCGGCGATGTATCCGGGCGATCTGGATCGCGACGCTCCGCGTGGCTGCACGGGTGCGGGACGCTCCCCTTGCCGTGCTTCGTGGAATCCGCGTAAACTCGCAGCCGGACGACCGCGTGTCCGACGCGCAAAGGTAGGACCCATGCGCCCATCGGACGACCCCAACCCTCTTCCGGAGACATTCCGATGAACCGTCCCCTGACGCTCATCCTGTCCCTCGCCGCGCTCGCCGCCGCCTGCAACTACGAGGTCGGCGATGGCGACGGCGAGACAGACGCCCCACCCACCGTCGAGTACGTCAACCCCCGGTCGCCCGCCGACGGCGAGGTGTTGCCCTTCAGCGGAGCGGTCTGGGTGGGACACACGCTCTACGTGTCCGGAATGCTCGGGCTGGAGGGCGGCCAGGTCCCCGAGACGGCCGAGCAGGAGGCCACCAACGTCCTCGACAACGTCAAGTCGGTGCTGGAGACCGCGGGGCTGACCATGGACGACCTGGTGGTGGTGCAGGTGTACGCCTCGGACGTGGGCGACTACGGAGCCTTCAACGGCGTCTACCGCACCTACTTCACCACCGAATTCCCGGCGCGCGCCTTTCTCGGGTCCGGAACGCTGCTCTTCGGGGCGCGCTTCGAGGTCATGGGGATCGCAGTGCGGCGCGAAGCGGCCGAAGCCGAGACGGGTTAGCCGGAAACAGCACCGAATGAGGCGTCGCGTCTGCGTCGCGGGCGTGACCGGATGGACCGGCCGCGCCGTCGCCGCGGCTGTGCTGCGGTCGGAGGACCTGCGTCTCGTGGCCGGGCTGGCGCGGGAGGCGGCAGGCCGGGACGTGGGCACCGCCATCGGCCACCACGCACCCACCCGCGTTGCGATCACGGCGGACCCCGCAGGGGCACTGGCCCGGGACCCCGACGTCTGGATCGACTACACGCACCCGTCGGCGGTGAAGGGGCACGCCCTGGCCGCCCTCGAGGCGGGAGTCCGGGTGGTGATCGGCACCTCGGGACTGAGCGCGGCGGACTACCGCGACCTCGACGCGGCCGCCCGCGCCGCGCACTCCGCCGTGATCGCTGCGGGGAACTTCTCCCTCACGGCCACCCTCCTCAAACATCTGGCCGGGATCGCGGCCCGGCACCTGCCCCACCGCGAGATCGTCGACTTCTCGCACGCGGACAAACCCGACGCCCCCAGCGGCACGGCGCGCGAGCTCGCGGACCACCTGGCAACGATCTCGCCGAACCACCTGTCCCTGCCCGTCGAGGACACTCTCGGAGAGCCCGCCACGCGAGGCGCATCGCTGGGGGGAACCCAGGTGCACTCGGTACGGCTCCCGGGATACGTCCTCTCCGTCGAGGCACTGTTCGGGCTGCCGGGCGAACGGCTGACCATACGCCACGACGCGGGCCAGAGCTCCGAGCCCTACGTGGCCGGCACGTTGCTGGCGGTCCGCAAGGTGGGAGAGGTGACGGGTCTGGTGCGGGGACTGGATACGCTGCTCTTCGGCTGAGCGGCCGGCCGGGCCGCCCAGCGGGGGCACCGCGCGGCTGACGCCCGCCTCACCCCAGAATCACCTCGCGCAGCGCGCGCATCCCCTCCACGGCGCGCTCCACGTGCGCCATCGTGTTGTACACGTGCGGGCACAGCCGCAGCCCCCCCGTCCCCGCCCCCGCAATCCCGTGTTCCTCGTACAGACCGTCGAGTGCCGCGCGCCGGTCCCCCGGCACCTCGCCGATGCACACGCCACCGGAAAGATCCGGGTCCATCGGCGTGACCGGCGTCATCTCCAGCTCTGCCATCCCCTCCTTGAGCACCGTCGCCAGCCGGCGCACGCGCGCTTCGACCTCCGCCGCCCCGATCGCCGCGTGAAACTCCGCCCCGGTCCCCACCGCCGCCAGACAGGCGTCGTCCCGCTGCCCCAGCGACTCGAACTTGCGCGCGCCCCTCACGTCGGGGTCGGCGTCGCTTCCCCACCCGGGCGCCACGATGTTGGGCCAGATCTCGCCGATCCGGTCCTCGCGCACGTAGAGCAACCCCGCCTCCTTCGGCCCCATGAACCATTTGTGCGCGGACGCGGCATAGGAGTCACAGCCGAGCCCGCGCAGGTCGACATCCAGCGCTCCCCAGCTCTGGGCGCCGTCCATGTGGACGTGGATGCCGCGCCGCTGCGCCACCTCGCACAGCTCACGCACCGGGAGACGGATTCCGCTCACATTCGACACGTGCGTGAGGGACAGCACGCGGGTGCGATCGGTCAGCGCCGCGGCAAAGGGGTCGATGAGGGCTTCGATGGTCGTCGGCCGGGGCGGCACGGACACGCGCTTCACCACGATCCCGAAGCGGGCCGCCCGCACCTCCCAGGCAACGTTGTTGGTGGGGTGGTTCTGGTCCCAGATGACCACCTCGTCGCCGGCGCGCAGCGGGACCCCGTTGTTGATGGTGTTGTTGGCCTCGCTCGTGTTGCGGACAAGGGCGATCTCGTCGGCGCTGACGCCGAGCTGTGCGGCCACCGCGCCACGCGACGCCTCGGTGAGGTCGCGGAACTTGGCGCGGTTGTTGAAGGAGCAGTCCCGGTCGATGTCCCGGGTGAGTTCCTCGACGCGAGCGGCCACCGCACGGGGGGAGGGGCACAGGTTCGCCGCGTTCATGGGGACGCGTTCCTCGTGAAACGCGAACTGGGCGCGGACCAGTTCCCAGTACGACTCGTCTCGCGGCGAACCGGGGTGGGGGAGGGGCGGGGGGGCGGTCCCGGGGCGAACGCCGGAGAGCGCAGCCGGGGCCGCGGCGGCTCCGGCGGCCAGCGTGGCGAGGAAGGTTCGGCGGGTGGATGGTCTTTTCATGGTTCGCAGATTCGGAATCATCGGCCAAGAGCCCCCGTCGACCCGGGGTCGTCCCCATCAAAGGGTGGCGCCGCTCGCGGCAACACAAGACTCACCCAATGTTGCCCCGCCACCGACCCACTACGCTCGCGCCCTCACGATGTCATGCCCACATTACATTCTGTCATGTATAGTATACATTGTGCCCCGCCTCGTTCACCTAACGCCGGGTCACCGCCACCCCACAACCCAAAGGAGCCCCCCCGTGCCGCTGATCGCCCGCCGCATGAGCCACCTGGGCACCGAAAACGCCTTCAAGCTCGGCGACGACATTCAGCAATGCGTCGACCGGGGCATGGACGTCATCCGCTTCAACCTGGGCGCCCCCGACTTCCGCAGCGCGCCGCACCTCAACCGCGTGGCGACCGAGGCCCTCGACGCCGGCCGCTCCGGCTACTGCGATCCAGCCGGCATCCTTCCCTTCCGGCAGGCCATCGCCGATCATGTCGGCCGCACTCGCGGCGTGGATGTCACCCCGGAGCGCGTCGTCGTCACCCCCGGGGCCAAGCCGCCCATCGGTTACACGCTGCAAACCTACGTGGACGAGGGCGACGAGGTCATCTACCCCTCCCCCGGCTTCCCCATCTACGAGTCCTGGGTGCGGTTCGTGGGGGCCGTCCCGGTGCCGCTGCCCCTCTCCGCCGACCGCAACTTCGCTTTCACCGCCGACGACCTGGCCGCGCTCGTCACCGAACGAACCAAGCTGATCATCCTCTGCTCGCCATCGAACCCGACCGGGGGCGTGCTATCGCGGGACGAACTCGCGGGGATCGCCGAACTGGTCCGCGACCGGTGCCGTCCCGACGCGCGCGTCTACTCGGACGAGATCTACGAGCAGATCCTCTTCGACGGCCTCGAACACGAGAGCATCGTGTCCCACCCGGGAATGTCCGGGCGCACGGTGCTGGCCAGCGGCCATTCGAAGGGCTTCGCCATGACCGGGTGGCGGCTCGGCTGGGCGGTTCTCCCCACCGAGGAGGAGGCCGCCATTTTCAAGCGGATCAACATCAACATCATGTCCTGCGTTCCGCCCTTCCTGCAGGAGGCTGGCGCGGCGGCCTACGAGGACCCGGCGTCCGCCGTGGAGGTGCGCACGATGGTGGCCGCCTTCGAGAGGCGGCGCGACTGGATCGTGCCCGCGCTGAACGAGATCCCCGGGGTGAGGTGCCGGACGCCGAAGGGCGCGTTCTACGTGTTCCCGGATGTGTCGGGGGTGTGTGAGCGGCTGGGCGTGTTCAAAGCTTGTGAAAAGATTCACAAATCGGCCCGGGACCGGACCACCCCCGCGGGGATGTTGCAGATGTTCCTGCTGTACCGCTACGGGGTGGCCTCGATGGACCGGGCATCGTTCGGAAGGATCGGGGCCGAGGGGCAGCACTTCCTGCGCCTGTCGATCGCGAACGGCATGGACGACATCCGTCGCGGGGTGGGGCGCATCGAGGCGGCCGCGGAAGACACGCGCGGCTTCGCGGAGTTCGTGCGGAGTGACGACGGCAGAGCCCTGTTCGGGTGAGGACTACCTTCCCTGGCTAGCCCGTCGGAATCCCCCGAGTGATCGTGATCCTCGAGTCACCTTCACCCGGAAGCGCTCCCCCGTCCCAGTTCCTGATGATGGCCCGGATCCTCCCGCCGGCCGGATCCGTAACCACCGCGACCGGGGACGAACCGGTACGGGTCACCGTGTCGGTCCCCTCGGGCCCCGTCAGGACCAGGCGGTCGAGCGTCTCGGCCCAACCGGGCTCGTACGGAACGAGGAAGACGAAGCCGCCTCCACCAAACTCCAGCGGCGTCGGTGCAAACGACAGCGAGAACTCGGCCCGTCCGTCCTCGCCGATCCCGTCCACCCGGTACGGACCGTCGCGCTCGGGAAGCACCGCGGGCCCGTTCACGACGAAGGCGGGATCGAGCGTGACCTGCCCACCCCTGACCATGCCCCACAACACGAGCATCTCGCCCTCCCGGCCGCGGGCGGCCGAGGACTCGACGTCGAGAACGACCCCACCGTCCCCGCTGAGCCGGTGGGTCATCGCCTTGTCGAAGTGGTAGTCACTGACCCAGTCATTGCTGCAATAGCCCATCAGGTCGTTGTACACGTTTGGATCGACCAGTTGATCCTCGGCCGAATCGTACCCCCAGATTCCTATGGTGCCCCCTCCGTACGGATACCTGAGATCCGGCCCTCCGGCACCACCGCAGGGAGCGTGCAGCAGATTCATGTTGTGTCCGAGTTCGTGCGCGTAGATCGGGCCGCTGGTAAGGCCCACACTTACCGGAAAGCCGATGTAGCCGAGCCCGCCGTAAGCCGGACCGGTGATCCTTGCGACCCCGTAGTAGTAGCCGCGCCGTCCCTCCTGCTCGTACAGGACGCGGGTTTCCCGGATCCATTCCCCCCATCCGTCCCCCGTCCTCAGATCCGCTCCGGTGTTGTAGTCCTCATGGACCTCCACCTGCATCCTCCAGACGGGCATCAGGGTTCGGCTCATCCGCACCTGACGGCTGTCCGGGTTGATCCCGTTGGTCCAGCTGTGAACACCCCGGTCCGGGGTCAGCGCCGCGATGGTGGGAACGAAGATCTGACGCAGGGTCGGTGGCTCCGCCACATCGAGCGCCATCGTGCCCACCTCGGGATACCGCGTCTGCGATCCCGGAGCCAGAGGTACCACCCCCTCCGGATCCAGCTCGACCACCATGCTGACGCCGGGCCGGATCAGGTGCCCGGGTATGCGAGCGTTGTATGAATCCTCCAGATTGGACTCCACCACCACTTTCGACGTCGAGTCTCCCAAAGCCGGCAACAGCTCCTGGAAGATCTCCGTGTCCCCATCGAAGAGCCTGACCCGGACACTGGGATAGTAGTAGCTCGTCTGATCGCCGACCACGAAAACCCGGAAGAGGGCCGGCCGCCCGGGGATAAGGGAAACCGCGCCACGCTTGTTCTGCGCGACCTGGTTCAGGTAGAACACCGCGGAGAGCTCGACCTCGCTGGGGTTCATTCGGAATCGCGTGGCGGTCGCAAGTCCGCCCAGCTCCACCCCGACAACGACCTCGCCACCGCCGACCGCGGTCATCGTTCCGTTCAGGGACACTTCCGCGATCGTCGCGTCCGAGACCTTCCACTTCGGTGCCCAGCTGGGGATCGGCATGAGCTCGCCGTGCTGGTCCCTGACCTCGACGGTCAGCCTTTCCGACTCCCCCTCGGTGTAGAATCCGCCCCTCGGCGAAATGTCGATCGTCGTCGGGATCCGATCCGATTCCAGGGCCAGGTCGGCGCAGGCCAGGAAAACCCCCGCCGTCAGTAACAGAGATTCCTTTCGGAACAGAATCTTCATCGTCGCACCACCGTTTCAGCAAAGGCCACCACAGCCGAACCTGTCGGCCGCGAATTCACGCACGACACGCGCCGTCCCGGCTGCCGACGGCCGACCGGGTGCACTAAAACCCGGTCGGCCGTCCTCCAACTACCTTCTGGCGCCCGTCGGGATTCCGCGCGTAATCTCCACCCTGTTGACTCCCTCACCCGGCAACGCCTCGCCGGCCCAGTCCCTGATGATGGCCCGGATCTGCCCGTTGGACGGGTCCGTGACCACCGCCATCGGTTGTCCACTGGAGCGGGTCACCGTGTCGGTACCCTCGGGCCCGGTGAGGACCATGCGGTCGAGCGTTTCGGCCCATTCGGGCTCGTAGGGAAGGAGGAAGACGAAGCCGCCGCCGCCGTACTCCATCGGGTCCGGCGTGAACGACAGCGAGAACTCGGTCTGCCCGTCCACACCGATCCCGTCCACGCGATACGGGCCATCGGACTCGGGAAGCGCCGGCGGCCCGGTCACGACGAATGCCGGATCGAGCGTGATTTCTCCGTTCAGAACCTGACCCCGAACCACGAGCATCTCGCCGGTCGGGTCGGAGGCGGCGGCGGCGGCGGGCGGCGCGTAGATGTATCCGCCGTCTCCACCCAGCCGGTGGCGCGTCGCAAGGTCAAAGTTGTAGTCGCTGACCCAGACCCGGTCACAGTAGGTCATCACATCCAGGTATTCGCGCGGGTCCTTCAGCGTGTTGCGGAACAGGTCGTACCCCCAGACCCCGATGCCTCCGCCGCTGTAGGGAAAGTTGGGGTCGGGGCCACCGGCACCACAACCGGGAGCGTGGCGCAGGTTCAGGTTGTGGCCCACCTCGTGGGTGTGGGTATCGGCCCGGTTGACCCCGATGGACGCCGGTACACCGAAATAGCCCACGCCCAACAGACCCTGGGCCGACTGATGCGTGGCCCCGTAGTAGTAGCCGCGCCGACCCTCCTGGTGAAAGATGGTGCGGATGTCGGCGAGCCAGGAGAACCAACCATTGAACGTGTCGATCGACGAAGTGCTGTACGTTTCGTGGATCTCCAACTCAGTCCCGCTGATCGGCCAGAGTGACTTGAGCAACGACATGTACGGGTGGTCGGCATGCAGTGTGTTGGCCCAGGAAACGACGGAGGTGTTGCCTGTCGTCGGGGAGACGGTCGGGACGATGACGTGACGGAAGGGCTGCAGTTCGACGACTTGAAGGGGTATCGATCCTTCCGCCGGATAGCGCAACTGCGAACCTGGCGCCAGCGGTACAACGCCCTCCGGGTCGAGTTCCACGACCATGCGAATACCGGGACGAATCACCGACCCGGGTATTTCGGCGTTGACCGACCCGTCCACCTCCGACTCGATGACCTCCTCGGGAGTCCGGTCCCGCACCGGCGGGAAGACCTGGTGGAAAATCTCATCACCGTCGAGCAGAACCCGGATCCGGACGCCGGGCCCATAGAAGCTGGTCTCGTTTCCGACCATGAAGACGCGGACCATCGCCCGGCGCCCCGCAACCAGCCTGACATCACCGTCGTGGTTCTGGGTGCTCTGCGTGACGTAGATCAGCGGGGCCGACAGGAGCACCTGGTCGGGATTGACGCGGACCCTCGCCGCGGCGCCCAGGTCGGCCAAACTCACCCACACCCGGGTTTCCCCGCCCCGTAGTGTGCTGACCGTGCCGTCCAGCGCCACTTCGGCGATGGCAGGATCTTCCAGTCTCCATTCGAGTGGGGCCCAGGACGGAAGTTCCATTACCTCGCCGTTCTGATCCCGCACGACCACATCCAGCTTCGTGGTCTCTCCCTTCGTGATCAGGACGCTGTTCGTGGAGATCTCCATCGACTCCGGTATCCGGTCCGATTCCATGGCCAGGTCGGCACACGCCAGAACCAGCATCGTGACCGCCAATGGAAGTGTTCTTTGCACGATCGTCTTCATCTCATCCTCCCTTGTGTTGGTACCAGCCGCTCGGAACTGTCAGTAACGTAATCCCCGGATCGCCGCCGGGCCAGCGCGACGACACTGCTACGACCGGGACCACCGCCCGTTACGCCCCTGCTATTGCGATCTCGAACATGCTGGACCAGAGCTTCCCGGTCACATAGAAGGTCCCGCTCGCCCGATCGTAGGCGATGCCGTTGAACACAGCCCCCGCATCCGCCGGGCGGCCGCCGTACACGGAGAGCGAAAACGCGTCCAGGACACCGCTTATCTCACCCGAGACCTTGTCGATGCGCACGATCTCGTCCTTCATGTAGATGTTGGCGTAGATGTGGTCTCCCACACATTCGAGTTCGTTCAGGTTGCGCACCGAGAAGCCGTCACGGGTGACCCGGATTTCCCCCACGAGGTCGAAGGTGCCGGGATCGCGGCGCTGCAGGGTGCCGCTTCCGTCGGACATGAAGAGTGACTCCCCGTCGTGGCAGAGCCCCCAACCTTCTCCTTCGTATTCAAGGGTGTCCACCGGCGCGAGCGTCGCGGCGTCGTAGACGAAGGCCAGTCCGGCCTTCCAGGTGAGCTGCACCAGCCGGTCCCCGACCAGGGCGAGACCCTCGCCGAAGTGCTCGTCCCCAAGGGCGTGGATGCGAAGCACCTCTCCGGTGGCGATGTTCACCTGCCGCACATCCGATTTTCCGTACTGGCCCGTGCTCTCGTAGAACACCCCGTCGTGGATGAGAAGCCCCTGGGTATAGGCTTCGGGATCATGCGGAAGGGTGCGCCGCAGCTCGTACTGCAGCTGGGCCACGGGGTGCTCGCAACCCCCGGAGACCGCGGCCAGGCCGGCGAGCAGCAGCCCGCGGATGACTCCGGACGAGCGGCGGGCGTGGCGCCTGTTCGGGGCAGCGGCGTGCACTGAAGGGCGAATGGCTGTCATCTTGCTCTCTCGGTTACCGGACGGGGCGGGACTGCTCCGGCCACCGGCCGACGTATTCTCATGGCTTGCCCGGTTCGCTAACCTATCACTTTCCCGGGAGCCGACGGTAGGAAAACCTACGCGGCCATCGAGCGCGGCGGCGAGCCGCCGACAGTTCCCGGCCATCCAAAAGGAGGAAACAGTGCCCGGGTTGCTTCCCGACATCGATCCCGACGGGCTTCTTGAATACTCGGTCGTCTTCAGCGACCGGTCATTGAACCACATGTCGCGGCGTTTCCGCGACGTCATGAAGTATCTGTCCGCCACCCTAAAGCGCACCTACGGGGCCGAAGGCGTCGCCGTGGTGCCGGGAGGCGGCACCTACGCCATGGAGGCGGTCGCGCGGCAGTTCGGCACGGGCAGGCGATGTCTGGTCATCCGCAACGGGTTCTTCAGCTACCGCTGGACCCAGATCTTCGACGCCGGGGCCATCCCCGCGGAATCGACGGTACTCCGGGCGCACCCCGTGAGCGGCGGCCCGAAGTCACCCTATGCTCCGCCCCCGGCCGACGAGGTCGCGGCGGCGATCCGCGCCGGGCACCCCGATGTAGTCTTCGCTCCCCACGTCGAGACCTCGTCCGGGATCATCCTGCCGGACGAATACCTTGGCGTCGTGTCGGCAGCCGCACGTGATGTGGACGCCCTCTTCGTGCTCGACTGCGTCGCTTCGGGAGCGATCTGGGTGGACATGGGGCGGTGCGGGGTCGACGTGCTCATCAGCGCGCCGCAGAAGGGGTGGAGCGGGTCGCCGTGCGCGGGTCTGGTCATGCTGGGGCCGGAGGCGATCGCCCGCATGGACGCGAGCGCGAACACCAGCTTCAGTTGCGACCTGCTGCGCTGGCTGGAGGTCATGGGGAGCTACGAGGCGGGCGGCCACACCTACCACACCACCATGCCCACCGACGCGCTTCGCCTGTCCGCTGAAGCGATGGCGGACACCGAGGCGTTCGGGTTCGCGGAAGCGACGCGGAAGCAGTGGGAACTGGGGGGCCGCGTGCGGGGATTGCTGGCCGAGCGCGGATTCGCGAGCGTTGCGGCCGCAGGGTACGAGGCGCCCGGTGTGGTGGTCAGCTACACCGACGACCGGTCGGTTCAGAACGGCTCCCGTTTCGCCGCGGCGGGCCTGCAGACCGCCGCGGGCGTCCCGCTTATGTGCGGCGAGCCGGAAGGATTCCGAACCTTCAGAATCGGGCTTTTCGGGCTCGACAAACTGGCCCGCGTGGACCGCACCGTGCGCAGTTTCCGGTCGGCGCTCGACAGGATGTGCGCCGGGGGTTCTCACTTGCGCGGCCATTGCCGGTGAAGGAATGTTTTGCGCGTGCGCAGAGGTCCCGCCGGTTGCGGGACGGACGCCACCACAGCGAGTCCACACAAGCCACCAACGCGAGAAGGCTCATGAGATCGAGACGGACCCCGGCGGCCGCCGGATTCGGCCCGGCCTGGCGCGGGCTGGCTGCGATCGCCGCCCTCCTGCACGCCGCCGCCTGCTCCTTCGCACCCGCACCCTCGGTTCCGGAGCCGGTCGCCGAGGTTCCCGCCAGCTTCGCGGGCGGCGACCTGCCCGGCGACTACCAGGCCCGCGAGTGGTGGGCGGCCTTTGACGATCCGGTCCTGAACACCGTCATCGATTCCGTGTTGGCCGCCAACTTCGATCTTGCCGAGGCCGTGGCGCGGGTGCAGCAGGCTCGCGCCCAGGCCGGAATCGCCCGTGCCGGGCTTTTCCCCTCGGTTCAGGCCAGCGCCTCCGTGACCGACCAGAACACGCCCGCCAACGCGGGGTTCGGAGAACAGTTCCGCAAGCTGGCCGGCGGAGAGGATGGAGGGCTGCCGGGCGGCATCGAGTTCCCCGACCGGCTCGAGTTCACCACCTATTCTCTGGGCGCGGACTTCGCGTACGAACTGGACTTCTGGGGGCGCGCCCGCAACGATGCGCGCGCCGCCGGCGCACAGTACCTGGCATCCGAAGCCGACTACCACGCTGCCCGCATCGGGGTGCTGGCCACGACGATCACGACGTACTTCGAGATCGTCGCGCTTCGGCGCCAGACGGCTCTTACTCGGGAACTCATCGAGGTTCTGCAGGAGCGTGAGGATCTGACCACAACCCGGTACGAAAGGGGATTGGTGACCTCTTTCGAGTTGTACCAGGTGGGCCTGGACCTCCTCAACACACAGGCCGGCCTGCCCCAGCTCGAGACCCGGCTCAACGACGCCGAAGGGCGTCTCGCGGTGCTGCTGGGCGGCTACCGCTCCAGGCTGGACGCGATCGTGCCGGAGTCCCTGGCCCCGGCCGCGCTGTCGGATCCTGTTGCCGCCGGCGTCCCGGCCGACCTGCTCTTTCAGCGGCCCGATGTGCGCGCGGCGGGGCTGCGCCTCGACGCGGCCCGGTTCACCATCGGCGCCCGCCGCGCGGAATTGTTGCCCTCTCTGTCGATATCCGGCACGATCGGCGTGCAGTCCTCGGAGGCCGACGGGCTCTTCAGGGTGGATCAGTGGTTCCGCAATCTGTTGGGCAACCTGACCGCGCCGATCTTCCAGGGTGGGCGCATACGCAGCAACATCGCGCTCGCGCACGCCCAGTTCAACCAGCTCGCGGCGGCGTACGGCCGGGCTGTGGTTACGGCGGTCTACGAGGTCGAAGCCGCGCTGGCCGCACTCGCCAACGAGGACCGGCGCCACGCCTTCCTCGCTTCCCAGCGGGAGGAGGCCCAGGCATCGGTCGCCCTTCAGTCGGAACGCTATGAGTCCGGGATCGGGGGATACACCGACTACCTCGACGCGCTCCGAACCCTGCTGAACGTGGAGTCGACGCTGGCGGCGGCGGGCCGCGACCTGGCACTGGCCCGCCTCGCCGTCCACCGCTCGCTGGGGGGCGACTGGAAGCCCGAGGCAGAGACGCCGGAAGGGCCCCGGATGGTCCCCGCCGACGATGCGAACCGCACGGAAGGACCCTCCGAATCCAAGTCCCAAGGGAGCAAGTAGATGAGTCGCCGCAAGAGTTTCATGCTGGCCGCGGGAATCCTCCTCGGGGCCGTCGCCATCGCCTTCGTCATGATCCAGCTCAGGCCCGAGCCGCCGCTGCGCGAGCCGCCCTCCCGGGTGCCGTTCGTGACGACGGGCTCCGCCGTCCCCGGCGAGGGGGCGATCCCGGTGTACGGCGCCGGCACGGTTCGTCCACGGGCCGAGATCGATGTGGCCGCGCAGATCAACGGCAAGGTCGCCTGGGTCAGCCCGTCCTTCCAGGGCGGGGGACGGGTGGGCGAGGGCCAGATCCTGTTCCGCATCGACGACGCCGACTACCTGAACCGGGTGCGGCAGGCGCAGGCCAACGTGGCCGCGGGGCAGGTCGCGCTTCTGGAGGCGGAGGAGGACGCGCGCATCGCCAGGGAGGAGTACGAGCTGTACCGGAAGCGGCAGCCGGAGGCGGCCTCCGGCAGCGCGAATCCCCTCACGCTGCGGCAACCCCAGCTCGAGGCCGCGCGCGCCGCGCTCGCCCGTGACAGCGCGGCCCTCGCCGACGCCGAGCTCGCCCTGTCGCGCACCGAAGTGCCGGCGCCCTTCACCGGGATCGTGCGCAGCGAATCGGTCGACGTGGGCCAGTTCGTGGCGGCGGGACAGGGAGTGGGGCGCCTGTACGCGTCCAACGCGGTGGAGGTCGTCGTCCCCCTCTCCGATGCCGAAGCGGCCCTGATCCCCAACCTGTGGGGGCTGCGCGCGGGTGACGGCAACCGCAGTGTGCGCGCGACCGTCAGCGCCGAGTACGGTGAGCAGGACCATGACCGCGAGGGCTACGTGGACCGCGCCGAGGCCGCGCTCGACGAGCAGACGCGCACCATAGACGTGATCGTGCGGGTGCCGCGCCCATTCTCCGGGACCGGTCCGCCGCTCCTCGTCGGCCAGTTCGTCGAGGTCGAGATCGAGGGCGTCGCGCCCGAGCGCTACTTCACCGTCCCCCGCGCCTCGCTCAGGACCGGCAACGAGGTGTGGGCGCTGCGCGCCAACAACACCATCACCATCGTGCCCGTGCAGGTCCTGCAACGCTCCGACGAGGTGGTCTACGTCACGGGGAACCTGGAAGCGGATCAGGCGGTGGTCGTGAGCGGCATCCAGATCGCCACCGAAGGGATGGTCGTTCGGACCGGCGATAGCGGCGGCTGATGACCGACACGGGCGGCCCGCCACCGGAGTCGCGCGGCCCCATTTCGTACATGGCCCGCAACGGTGTTGCGGCCAATCTCCTCATGCTCTTCATCCTGGTCGCGGGGCTCTTCGCGCTGCGGGGCCTGGTGCAGGAGGTGTTTCCCGAAATCTCGATGGACCGGGTCATGGTTTCGGTGGCCTACCCCGGTGCCACGCCGGACGAGATCGAGGAGTCGATCATCCTCAAGGTCGAGGAACAGATCGAGGGCGTGGAGGGCCTGAAGCACATCCGCTCGACGGTCTCGGAGGGGCGCGGATCGGTGGTGGCGGAACTCAATCTGGGAGAGGACCTGAACCGCGCCCTGGACGACATCAAGGCGCAGGTCGACCGGATCCAGACCTTACCGGCCGGGGCCGGGCGGCCCGAAGTCTCCGAAATCACCAACCGGCAGAGCGTGATCCGGCTCGTTCTTCACGGCGACGTGTCGGAGCGCACGCTGAAGGAACTCGCCTACCGCACGGAAGACGCGCTCTCCGCGCTTCCCGAGGTGTCATACGTGGAGACGACCGGTGTCCGCGAATACGAGATCTCCATCGAGGTGCCGATGCGCCAGCTGCGGGCACTGGGCCTGACGCTGGGGGACATTGCGAACGCCGTCCGGGGAGGCTCGCTCGACCTTTCGGCGGGAAGCATCGCCACCCGCGACGAGGAGGTGCGGATCCGTACAGCGGGGCAGAACTACACACAACAGGACTTCGAAGAGATCATCGTCCTGAGCCGTGCGGACGGGACCGTGGTAAGGCTCGGGGACATCGCCGAGGTTCGGGACGGGTTCCGCGACGTGGACCTGATCGGCCGGTACCGGGGCCGGCCCGCCGCCTACGTCGAGGTTTTCCGGACCGCCGACGAGAAGGTTCTGGAAATCGTCGCCGCGGTGGAAAGGCACCTCGAAGAGGAGGTGACCCCCTCGATGCCCGCGGGGGTGGAACTCGAGATCTGGAACAACGACGCAGACATCCTGCAGTCGCGTCTGGGGCTGCTGGTCAAGAACGGCTTCCTGGGGCTGGCCCTGGTGCTGCTCGCGCTGGCGCTCTTCCTGGAGATCCGGCTCGCCTTCTGGGTGGCGGTGGGCATCGCGGTTTCGTTCGTGGGGACATTCGCGGTGATGTCGGCGCTGGGCGTGTCCATCAACCTGATGTCGCTCTTCGCCTTCATCCTCGCCATCGGGATCGTGGTCGACGACGCGATCGTGGTGGGCGAGAACATCTACGCCGAGCGCGAAAAAGGGTCCAGGGGCGTCGTTGCCTCGATCCGCGGCACCCGCCGGATCACCAGGCCGGTGATCTTCGCGGTCATGACCACGATGGTGGCCTTCTGTCCGCTCTTCTTCATCCCGAGTTCGATCGGAAAGATCATCGGGGAGATCCCGATCATCGTGATGTCGGTCCTGTTCTTCTCGCTGATCGAGTCGCTGCTGGTCCTGCCGAACCACCTCTCGCACCTCCCCCGCCGCAGCAACCGCAGCCACAGCTCCACCCGGCGCCAGCCGCACCTGATCTCCCGCGTCCAGTCACAGGTGGAGTCGGCGCTCAAGCGCTTCATCGCGGGGCCGCTCGACCGGTGCCTCCGCCTGGCCACCGGCCGCCCCGCAGTCGTGATCGCGTCGGGCATCGGGATGATCATCGTCTGCGTGGCGATGATCCCGGCGGGCATCATCAAGGTCGACTTCATGCCCTCGGTGGAGGGCGACCTGGTCATTGCCAGCCTGGAGATGCCCGAAGGCACGCCGGTCCAGCGCACGACCGATGTGGCCCGCACCCTGGAGACCACCGGATACCGGGCGCTCGAACGGCTCGCTTCCGGGGCGGACGCGGAGGTCGACGCCCTCCTCACCGGCGTCAACGTCACCATCGGCCTCCCGGCGCGGCAGTCCGGGCCCGGCGGCGCGGCGGCCGATGCGGCCAGCCCGCAGGCCAACATCGCGGCCGTCGAATTCAAGCTCGTGAACCCCGAAGAGCGGGCGGTGTCCGCGATCGACTTCCAGCATGAGTGGCGCGCGGAGGTGGGATCGTTGCCCGAGGCCAAGTCGCTGGGGATCACGGCGGAACTCATCAGCTTCGGAGCACCGGTCCACGTCGAACTCTCCCACCCGAACCCTGACCACCTCGCCGTCATCGGCGACACGCTCATGGCGCGACTCCAGGAGTTCGCCGGCGTCTTCGACATCCAGGCCGACCAAGACCAGGGGCTCCGCGAGATCCAGCTCGATCTGCTCCCCGAGGCCCGCACGCTGGGTCTCACCCTCGACAATCTGGCCCGGCAGGTCCGCTCCGCATTCTTCGGCAACGAAGCCCTGCGCGTGCAGCGCGGCCGCGAGGACATGCGCGTCTATGTGAGGCTGCCCGAAGAGGAACGCAACGCCATCGCCGACGTGGAGAGCTACCAGGTCCGCACGCCGGGCGGCGGCGTGGTCCCGCTCGGCCGGGTCGCGTCGGTGCGCTTCGGCAACTCGCCCACGACCATTCGGCGCAAGGACGGCCAGCGGGTCCTCACCGTGACCGCCGACGTGAACACCGCAGTCGTAACCGGCGACGAGGTCACCGGCCTTCTTGAAGCCTCGGTCCTGCCCGAAATCGCGGCCCTCAACCCGGGTCTGGCCTACACCTTCGGCGGCGAGCAGCAGGAGCAGGTCGAGTCGTTCGGTGCGCTGGGGAGCGGCTTCGCCCTGGCGCTGCTGGCCATCTACGCCCTCCTGGCCATCCCCTTCGGCTCGTACACGAAGCCGCTGATCATCATGGCGGCCATTCCGTTCGGGATCATCGGGGCGGTGCTCGGCCACGCGATCCTCGGTCTCCAGATGGCGATCATGTCGCTCTTCGGCGTGATCGGGCTGAGTGGCGTCGTGGTCAACGACTCGCTGGTCATGATCGACTTCATCGACGAGCGCCTGCGCCGCGGCATGCCCGGCCGGGAGGCCATCATCGAGGGGGCGAAGGCGCGCTTCCGCCCGATCTTCCTCACCTCGATCACGACTTTCCTGGGCGTCGCGCCGCTGGTGTTCGAGACCAGCATCCAGGCGCAGTTCCTGATCCCGATGGCGGCGTCGCTGGGGTTCGGAATCCTTTTCGCGACCGTAGTGCTGATGATGATCGTGCCGGCGCTGGCGATGGTACAGTACCGGTTGATGGAGGGGCGGGGGGTTCGGAAAGTCGCTCCCGGTGCGAGTCCATATCAGGTTCCTACTACTGTTTGACCCTTCCGGCCTCTCGCGCTTCCCGGTCGGCGGCTCCACACCCCCGTCCGTGGACTGCTCGGGTCGAGGGTTGTCCAGGTTCCTATCGCTTTCGCGTCACCCCGTCCCGTTCGGCCTCGTAATACCCTTCGCCACAGTCGAAGATCAATCGGTACCACACCCGCCAGACACCTTCATCCTCTTCCCAGGTAAGCAGACGATTTGGCCGAGTCCAGACGGCGTAGCGCCTCTCCATATCCGGGTTTGGCAGATCGGATACCCGCGCCAGCGCATTCATGCAGCTCATGAAGGCCCGGGCCTCTCCGGCGCTCGGGTCGCCCGGTACACTGCAAGCCGGGTCGGTCAGCACGACCGCAGGACGTGGATCAGCCGGAAGAACCTCGAATTCCCCGTCGTCCTTCAGCGGCGCGATCGTCGCCCGTCCTCCCAGTTCCTCAGCCTCCTGTAACAACACAGCCCAGGCCGTCCCCACCCAGGGGTCGATGTCTTCGTGCTCGACCGCGGGATCCACTGTGTCCGGATCCTGGCACGTGGTCGACGCCAGCAACATCGCCAAGGGCACGCCTGATCCCAGTGCTCTGATCTTCATGGCAGGCCCTCCGCGGAAACTGGCGACTCCTCCATGTCTCCGTTTACACCGCCCCCGGTCTGGCGTTCCTGGAGATCCCGGCCCGGCGTGGGCGAGTCGACGCTCAGCCTGACGGACCCGATGGCCACATGCCTGCGAGCCCGCGCCCCCGGCCTACCCGGCGAGCAGGCCCAGAAGCTCCCCCCTCCCCACCATCTCCACTCCGCCTTCCAGGAACGGCCGCACGTCCCCGTGGATCGCCTCCCAGTCCAGGCTCGCAACTCGCTCCGCCACCGAAGCACGCCACGTCCCCCCGGTCACTTGAACCGCCGCCGGGTCCCCCTGCCGCAGCGCCGCATTCAGCAACGCCAGATTCGGTTGCGGCCACCCCGATCGCTCAGATACCACCCCAGGTCGAAGACGTCCCTGCCCTTCGTCCACGGACGCCGCAGCATAGCGTGCAGTTTGCCCGCCAGCAGTGAAGCGCGGTCGTGGTGGTGAAGGCGCAGGGACACATGCCTGCGGACGAGTCGCGTTTCCGTGACGGCACCCGCGGGCGGCCTGGTGTCCACATCGAGTTTGATCCCCAGGACCTCGTCACGGTGAGGAGACAGTCCCACATCGTGAAGCACCGCCCGGAACCGCAGCCATCCAGAGTGGACGGCGCTTCGATCCCGCAGCGAGCCCGTCACATCGTAGCCCTCCCGTTCGAACTGTCTCGCGATCCCGGTCATCCATGCCTTCAGGTCGTACGACTCACGGGCGCCCTCGAGCGCGAAGTCGAGATCCTCGGAGTACCTGGGCAATCCGTAGAGGAACCGCAGGGCCGTGCCACCCTGGAAGGCCAGTGCCGACATCGCACCGGCCCGCTGCAGACCTTCCAGCATCCGGGCCTGCAGGTATTCGCGCAGGATGTTTCGGCCGGCCAGTGGGTCAAGCCCCCGGACGAGTTCGCGCAGATGGTCCCTCATAGGGGCGCGTAAGCCATAGCGGGATCACTCGCCAGCCGGGATACGCAGGCTGCGGCGCGTACCAGTTTCGGACTCGCCGCGGCGGCGGCCATGGCTTCCAGGGTCTCCGGTCCCAGCGCTTCGACATTCAGCCTCAGCCCATCGATCCAGACCGGATCGTCACCCCGAGGCTGAAGGTGGACCAGGTCGAGGAAGGCCTTTTCGGGAGTGGCCACGAACGCCTGCTGATCACCCCCGAGTTCCACCTGCCGGTAGCCCAGGCGAAGCGCCGTTTTCAGGTAACGGAAGGAAAAGCGTCCGAGCGGTGTCTCCCTGACGTGCGGCCGTCCCGGCCCACAGCTGGTCACTTCAGGGACGAATTCCGGAATCGCGTTGGCGAACGCCAGCGCCGAGAGTCCGCTCACATACGAGCCGGGCACCAGTCGGTTGGCGACGAGAAACGGGTGCGGAATGACCTTGCGCCACGGAGGCGCCAGCGCGAACAGTCCGCGCCGCAGCCGCAGCAGTTTGCCGGAAGCACACCAGCGGCTGAGCTGGGCCGGCAGCCCGGGCTCCGGCGGATGCCCGGCGACCAGGAAGCCGGTTTCGAAAACGGGCTCGTCCTCGACGATTTCGAGCAATGTGGAGAATTTCATGTGCAAAAAATGCTTAAATTAGCAAATTCATGCAATAAAATTGACGAAACTCCAAAAGAGGTGCCCTCGGGCTCGTCCCCTGTCAAGCACTTCCACTTCAAGCTCGGGTCGCGTGGGTCGGCCATTCTGTAAATCATGATTTACATTTTGTAATGTATGATTTACATATCTGCCCAACAATCAGCGTGGGACCGGCAACCCTCCCTCATCTCGCGGATCCCGCCCCAGCTCGGCGGGCAGGTCCACCCTGTCTCCCCAGTCGCGCCAGCTGCCGTCGTAGAAGTACACGTCCAGACCGGTCATGCGCGCGGCCATGTAGTCGACGCTCGCCCGCATGCCGATCATGCAATACACGACGTGCGTCTTCCCCGCCCCTGCCCCATGCCGCTCCAGAATCGAGGCAATCTCCTCGCGCGGACGGAAACGCGTGTTGTTGGCCGGGTCCATCAGCTCCTCCCAGTAGAGCTGCGCGGCCCCGGGGATGTGGCCCGGACCGCCCCCGTCCCCCAGCCCCCCGTCCTCTCCCGTGTACTCGTCGTCGGGCCGGGCGTCGAGCAGGACCAGCGACTCGTCGCCAAGGCGCGCATGGATCCATTCGGCGGAAACACGAAAGTCGACCGGGTCGACGGGGACGACATCACCCTGCTCCACGACAGCGGCAGGCCCGCTCTCCACCACACCCCCCACAGCCTTCCACGCAGTCATCCCGCCATCCAGAACGAAGGCCCGGTCACCCAGACCAAGCAGGTCGAAGGTGACCCAGGCGCGCGCGGTCGCGGTCATGCTTGCGCCGTAGATGACGACCCGCGAGTCGCGGCCGACCCCGGCCCGCCGTAAAGCCGCCACGATCTCGTCCCGTTCCCGGAACTCGGCGATCCACCCCTCCTCCCCCTCCCATGCGATCTCATCGAAGCGGAGGCGCCGCGCCCCGGCGATGCGTTCCGCCTCGAACCGTCCCGACCTGCGCTCCATGTGCAGGACCACCACGTCGTCATCGTCAATGTGTTCGAGTAGCCAGGCGGCCTCGACGAGGGGCTCGACGGGTGTGGTTTGGAGGGCCGGCGACTGGGCCGAGGCAGGAGAGGAAGGGACCAGGAGAGTCCCCACGAAGAAAAGGATGAGACCCGGCCGCCCGGCGATCAAAAGCGGGATGTCAGGGTCACCCGAAAGCTCCGCGAGGCCCCCGGGTTCCGCTCCTGGATGTCCACGTACTCCGCCTGCAGCAAGTTGGCGACCTTGGTCTGAACATCCACGTCCATGACCTCGAAGTTCAGCCGCAGGTCGACGAGAGTCACGTCACCGCGCTCGTCCAGCGGATACGCGAGAACCACCTCGGGCCGCGTGCGGTAGCGCATGTCGAGACCGATCACATCTTCCCAGGCCGACAGCGTCGTTGTGAGGTTGTGTCGCGACCGGTAGGGCAACTCCCGGCCGGTTCCGAGATCCTCGGTGTGGAGCAGGAGGTAGTTGGTGCGCAGGTTGAGTTTGTTCGGTATCACGCCCACGCGCACGCCGGTGTCGAGTCCCCTGATCCTGGCTTCGGAGACGTTGCGGAACTGGAAGGTGAAGAGTTCCTTGACCCCCTGGGCCGCCGCCACCTCGATGAGCCCGTCATACTCGCTCCAGAAGACCCCCGCATCGAACCACAAACGGTCCCCGGGAGTCGCGGTCGCACCGATTTCGCCGGACCAGGCCGACTCGCCCCGCAGGTCGAGATTCGGGACGACCCGGAACCCGAAGACGGTCGTGGACGTGAACTGCTCCGACACGCTCGGGGCCCTGTAGCCGCGGCTGATCGAGGTGCGCAGACTCAAGCGGTCCGAGGGGTGGTAGACCACGCCGATCTTAGGATTGAACGCCAGATCATTCTCCACGAACGACGCGCGGTGCGTGTCGAACCGCACGCCTATGGAACCGTGCACGTGCTCGGTGAAGTCGATTTCATCCTGTGCGAACAGGGCCAGATCCGCGACGCTCGGGTTGGGTTCAAGGAAGTTCGACGACACACCGGTGTACGCCGCCTCTCCTCCGAGCGTGACGGTGTGCCGGCCACCCGAATAGAGGGACAGCTGCAGATCGGAACCGTACCGCGTGGAGCGGTGGTAGTCGTCGCTGTCGTGAAAGTGGTTCTGCGATCGGACGTGCTGGACCTGCGGACGCAACTCCATCTTGACGCGCGGCGTGACCAGGGGCCTCGCCGTGAGACCCACGATCAGGTCCGAATCCCGCTTCCAGTCGTTCAGATAGTCCGGATCGACCTCCAGGGGACGCTCCGGCGACACCCAGGTGAAGAACTCCTGGAGGTCCTGGAGTTTCCAACTCGCGAAGAACTCCCACGGTGCGGCCGACTCGGCGCGGAAGATCGCCTTCGCGCGCACGTGCCAGCGGTCCATCTCGCCATTCTGCCGGAAGCCGTCGGATCCCTCACGCCCCAGGAAGACCGTGGTATGGGCGCCCCCGACCTTCTGGGAATGCTGAATCTGAATCCCCCGCATGCTGAGACGCTCGTCGGAGAAGTCCAGGTGACCGGGGGTATCGAAGAGCCCGTAGTACCCGCGCACGACCGTGCGGGTCCCGCCCAGCGGAGGCCGCGTGATCACGTTCACGACGCCCCCCAGCGCGTTGGAGCCCCACAGGGTCGAGTGGGGCCCCTTGACGATTTCGATGCGCTCCACGTCGAGGATCGGCATCACTCCGAAGTCGATGGCCGAGGTCACGCCCCCCAGCGTGCGGTGACCGTCGAGCAGCATCAGCACCCGGCTGCCCACGCCCCGCGAGATACCGCTGGAGCCGCGGATGTCCATCTCTCCCGCGTTGAAGGTCACCCCCTGGGCGAAGGGCAGCGCCTCGCCGAGGTGGGTGACGTTGCGCTGGACCAGCTCGTCGCCGCTGACGACCGCGACGCTGGTGGGCGCGTCACCCGGATGCGCTCCCCGATTGGCCGTGACGACAAGGTTCGGAACCTCGAAGAGGAGCCGTTCCATTTCGATGCGGATCGGTGGGTCATCCGCCGCCATGGGTTGGATCGTCCGTTCGACGTTGCGGAACCCGTGCGCCGCCACGACGAGGACGTAGGTGCCCGGGGCCAGCAGGGTGATCTCGAAGCTGCCGTCTTCGGTGGCGCTGGTGCGTAGCGGTGTCGAACGGATCAGGACGCTCGCGCCCGGGAGCGGTTCCCCGGTCTCGGCATTGATGACGATTCCGCGTATGGCGGGCTGCTCCTGGGCGGCCAGGGACAATGGTGCCGCCAGGAGGGCCAGAAGGAACCAAGCCCGGGTTCCGGACCGACCGAACCGCATGATCTACTGCTTCCTCCAGACGGTGTACGAAACCGCCAGCGCCGGCTCGGTTACCTCAACGCTCAGGGTATTGCCTACGAGGGTATAGGTCCCCGTGGCCTGAAACCCCTCCGTTGATTCCTGCTCCCAGGTGCCATCGAATCGATTCCGGTAGACGCCCACCATCTCGAGGGTGGTGCCGGGGCCGGATTCGTCCGGAAAAGTGATCATGAGGTCCAGCGTCCCGGAGGCTTCCTGACCCACCACCGCGGTCTGCACCAGCGTGAACGAACCTTCGGCCGCCGGTGGCGTGATCGTGTCTCCGGCGGTGAAGGTGGAGGTGAAGGAAACCAGCGTGTAGGAACCCGACAGGTCGGGGGGCGTTTCGTCCGGCTCCACCGGTTCGTCGTCACAGGCCGCCGCGAGGAGAACCGCCGTGAAGGCCGACGCCACCATCCGCGATGCGAGTCGCTTCGGCTCAATACCCGACACAAGACCTCCTAGCCAGCGGCGGGATTCCTTCCGGATGCGCCGCCCGCTGTTCCGCGCACCCTTGGACAACAGGAGGGACATTCAACAACATACGGTTTCGCATTTGTATACACCAGAAGGAGGAATGGATTCCCTGACCGACATTCCAAATCTGATCGGCGGCGAGGTTCCCAGGGGGCCGCGCGACCTCTTCCGCCGACTCGACGAACTCGGGATCGTCCACGCGACCATGCGGCACGACCCGGTCTTCACCGTGGAGGAGGCCCTGCGCCTGCGCGGCCGGATACCCGGGGCGCACTCCAAGAACCTCTTCGTCCGCGACAAGAAGGAGCGGCACTGGCTGGTCTCCTGCCTCTCAGACCGGAAACTGGACCTGAAATGGCTGGCCGGGGAGCTGGGCACCAAGCGCCTCACCTTCTGCAACCGGCGCCGTCTCGAAGGCTACCTGGGAATTCGGCCCGGGGCCGTGTCCCCGTTCGCGATCCTGAACGACCTGGCCGGGGTCGTCCGCGTGGCCCTAGACGCCGGTCTCCTGGCAAGGGAGCCGCTCAACTTTCACCCCCTGGACAACGCCAGAACCACGACGGTGTCCAGGGCCGGACTACTACGCTTTCTCGAGGCGGAGGCGCATCCCCCGCTGATTCTGCGGTTTCCGGCGGGATCCCCTTCCCGGCAAACGCTCAGCGGAAGGCCGGAATGATGTAGTCCACCAGCACATTCATCGTCTCCCGCTCGTAGCGGCCCGCATCCCCCCCCACCCCGCGCCAGTTGTTCGTCGTTACGATCACCAGATACAGCTCGGGCACGACCACCACATACTGGCCGCCGAACCCCCACGCGAAGTACAGCGGCCCGGGGGCAAGCGGCACGACCCACCAGAGGAACCCGTACGAGATGCCCGTCATTCTCCCGACGTTGAAGCGCCAGTCGTAGTGCTCGACCAATGAGCGGGCCACCCATTCCTCGGGAACGATGGGGCGGCCGGCACTGGCTCCCCTCTGCAGATGAAGCTGGCCGTAGCGGGCCAGATCGCGAGGGCGCAGATCCAGTCCCGCCCCCCCGTTGTGGAACCCGTCGGGAAACGGCTCCCAACGGCTTCTCGAGATGCCGATCCGGCTGAAGAGAAGCTCGTCCGCGAGCTCCGGCAGTCGCATGCCCGCGGCCTGCTCCAGGACCACGCCCAGCACATGTACCGCTCCCGAATTGTAGTTGTACTGCGTCCCGGGCTCTTCAACGAGGGGTTTGCCCAGGACGTAGCGGAGACGGTCGTCGGACCGGATCCACTCCGTGTAGTCCCCGAAACCACCGGACTCGTCCCATTCCAGGCCGCTGGACATGGTCAGGAGGTGCTCGATCGTGATCGCGGCCTTCGCCGGTTCCAGGTCGCCTGCAAGCGTATCGAGATAGCCGCCGATGGCTTCGTCGGCGCTGCCGATGTCGCCTCGCTCGATCAACAAGCCGGTGAGGGTGGAAACCACGCTCTTCGTCACGGAACGTACGTCGTGCAGATCTTCCCGCTGTGCGTTGCCGAAATACTCCTCGACAACCAGTCTCCCGCTCTTCACCACCAGCATGCTCAGCAGCCGGTCGTTGTCGCGCGCCTGTTCCAGGCCATCCTCCACCATGTCGGTGGACCCTCCCGCCTGGGCGACCGATGCGGTGGCCCAGGGCAACGCCAGATCGACGTTCGGCGGCCCGGTGAACTCCGGCACCACCGTCTCGCCACCGCACGCGCCAAGCAGGAGGGCGACGGTCAGCAGCCCGTTCAGGGCAGCAGCGCCGGGCGTGAAGCAGCGACCGTGTTCCCGCACGGGCGGGTAAGCGGGAGGACGACGCACGGAGAGGTCTCCCAATGGCATATGGTTCTCGCGAGGACTGAATCTGTGCACGCCGACGGCGGCGCGCCAGCGCACTCCTCGGCGGGTGGTGTCCGGAGCGGCGATCCCCCGAGATTTGTCCGCTCGGCACCGGAGCCAGCCGGTTGCCGGACAAGGCTCCCTCTGGCGCAACCACTTACTTCATCGGAATGTTGGACGCCGCAGGTGGGTTGCCCGGAATCATCCACATACAAGCCCTCGACTCGCCCAGGGAGATCGAACATGAAACGCATGACCCCAGCAGCTCACGGACTGCTTGCCCTGACCGCACTGGCCATTTCAGGCACATGGAGTTGCGCGTCGCCACAGGTCGCGAACCCGGAAGAGCAGATCGCCCAGGCGCTGCTTGCCGCGCCGGAGGACAAATCCGAGGCAGCCCGCATTCTGGGATACGCCACGGACGGAAGCGTGATCGAACTGAGGGCGGGCACGAATGATCTGGTATGTCTCTCCTCGAATCCCACCCGGGAGAACTTCTCCAGCTCGTGCTACCACGAGTCGCTTGAACCGTACTTCGCCCGCGGCCGCGAGCTGGACACTGAGGGGGCCTCCCGCGAAGACCGGTACCGGATCCGGTTCGAGGAGATGCGGGCCGGGACCCTTCCCATGCCGGTGATGTCGGCCACCCAGTATATCTTCGACGGGAGCTGGGACTCGGAAACCGGCGTGGGGGAGGGACGGGTGCGTTGGGTCATCTACGTTCCCGACGCAACACCCGGGTCCACCGGTCTCTCTCTGCAGCCCCAGGAGGGGGGACCCTGGCTGATGATGGAGGGGACCCCCGGAGCGCATATCATGATCATGCCTCCACGGGGCGGGTAGGCGAGGGCGGGCCGAGAGCCGGGAATGCCGTTCGCGGCGGCGGGCAGATGAAGAATCCGCAACGTCGCACGGGTAACACATTGTCCCGGGACCCCCCGTCCCGGCACCTCGCCGCTCCCTGTGCCGGCGCGGCTCCATCCACGGAATTGTAGGCATGTTGGACGCTTTCGACGCACTCGCAGCATTCGCTTCCGCCGCGGCTCTGTTTGTGGTGAACGCGGTGTTCGTGGTCTTCGTTCTGTTGCGTCCGCGGGTGCGCCAGCCTTCCTCGCTGGCGTGGATCCTGGTCATCGTCGTGCTGCCGGTTGCGGGGATCGTTCTCTACCTGGCCGTCGGCGAGGTTCGGACCGGCAGCCGACGGAAACGACGGCATCGTACGATCCAGACGAACATCCGCGCGGTGGTGCAGAAGGCCTGGAGCGCCACGTCCAGAAGCACGATCGTTCCCTGGGGCACCGAATCCATCGCCCGGCTGGCGCGGCTCGGAGACGAAACACAGCCGCGCCAGGGCAACCGGCTGGCGCTGCTGGCCACCGCCGACACCTTTGTGGAGTCGCTGGTCGCGGACATCGATGCCGCCGACCGGCACGTCCACCTGCTCTTCTACATCTATCTGGACGACGAGGTGGGACAGGCGGTGGCGGCGGCCCTGGTCCGGGCTCGCAGGAGGGAGGTCCCGTGCCGACTGCTGGTGGACAACGTGGGTTCGAGCGACTTTCTGAAGTCACGTCTCTGCCGGGAGTTGCGGGAGGCGGGCGTCCAGGTGGTGGCGGCGCTCCCGACCCGCATCACGCAGATCGTCTCCATCCGGTTCGACATGCGCAACCACCGGAAGATCGGGGTGGTGGACGGAAGAGTGGGTTATACGGGGAGCCACAACGTGGCCTCGGAGCACTTCCATCCCAAACCGCGTTTCGCCCCGTGGGTGGACGCGACGCTCAGGATCGAGGGACCGGCGGTGCGCGATCTCCAGGCGCTCTTCATCGAGGACTGGTACATGGACACCACCGAGAACCTGGACCACATGATCGCCTACACGCCGGATGAACATCCGGATGGCCGGATCGTGCAGATCGTGGGGACGGGGGTGAACTCGCAGAACCAGGCGCTCGTGCGCGTGATTCAGTCCGCCATTCACATGGCCCGCGAGGAGCTGATCATGACGACGCCCTACTTCGTCCCGGACGAGGGAACACTGGCCGCGATCACCACGGCGGCGATCCGGGGGGTGCGCACGATCATCGTCGTGCCTGCACGCAACGACTCACCGCTCGTGGCGCTGGCCAGCCGCAGCTTCTACGACACGCTCCTGGACGCGGGCGCCGAGGTGCACGAGTACACCCACGGGCTCCTCCACGCCAAGACCATCACCGTGGACCGGGACTTCGCTCTGGTCAGCACCGCCAACCTCGACCGGCGCAGCTTCGAGATCAACTTCGAAATCAGCACCCTGATCTACGACAGCGACTTCGCCTCCGAGCTCCGCCTCCTTCAGATGCGCTACCTGGAGGACTGCGTCGCGGTGGACGCGGCCAGGTGGGCGGCACGGCACTGGCCGCGCAGGCTGGCGGAGAATGTGGCCGGGCTGGTCAGCGCACTGCTGTGATTCCCCGGGCCTGATGGGTCGCACAACCGCGGAGATAGCGGCGCTGTGACCGCCGTGCGCGGGGAAATGGCCTCTCCGATGGCCGCCGAGTGGGCCCGGTCGCGTCCACAGACCGACGCGGCCACCGCCTCATCCGCATCCACCGCCCTCGTACTGTGCGACCCCGCCCCCCACCTCGCCCTCGCCCTGGAAGAATCGGGCACCACAGTGACCCGCTGGCACCGCTTCCTCTCGCCCGGCCAGAAATGCACGCCGTGGCCACCGCCCGGCCCCTTCGACGAGGTCTGGGTGCGCATGCCGCGGTCCTCGCTGGAGGCCGCCATGCTCCTGCACGCCGCCGCAGCCCGCGTCGGGGACGGCAGCCCCATCCACCTCTTCGGCGCCAGCGACGAGGGCATCCGCTCGGCGGCAAGACACTTCCCTGCGGGCACCGGCGAAGTTCAAGCGGCCCTGATCAAACGCCGCTGCCGCCTGCTGGTCGCGGCAAGGGTGGCACCTCCTCCCCGCGGCGACGGCCTCGACAGCTGGCAGACCCAGGTCTCCATCGATTGGGGAACCGGCCCCCGCGACTGGATCTTCTATCCGGGGGTCTTCGCCCACGGCCGTCTCGACGCGGCTACCACCCTGCTCATCGAATGTTTGCCGCGCGTCCCGCAGGGGGGTCGCATCCTGGACTTCGGCGCGGGCACCGGTCCCCTCGCGGCGGCGGCGCTGGAACGCGCCGGCGACGGCGCTGAAGTCGTGCTCCTCGAGCCCGACGCGATCTCGCTGGCCGCGGCGGCACGGAACGTCCCGGGTGGTCACCGCGTGCTCGGCGGCGTCCTCACGGACATCTCCGGCCCCTTCGACCTGCTCGTCTCCAACCCACCGGTCCACGCGGGCAAACAACAGAGCCTGCGTACCGTCGAGGCTCTGGTCCGCGAAGCACCGCTCGTCCTGGCGCACGGAGGAGAACTCGCGATGGTGGCGCAGAGACGGTTGCCCGTGGGCGACCTGCTGGACCACTCCTTCAAGCACGTGCGGTCGGCGGCCGACCGCGGCCCGTTTCGGGTCTGGAGGGCCCGGGGGACCCCGGATCCGCCGCTGGAGGCCAGCTGAGCCACCGCGTTCGAACCTGACGAGGTAGCCCGCCCAACTCGATCCGGCACCGCCTCAGCCGTGAGCCGGATCTCCTCCTACCCGTACCGCCCCTCGATATAGTCGGCCGTCTCCGAGTGCTCGGGAGACAGAAACAGCTCCTCCGTCCGCCCGTGCTCGATGATCCGGCCCAGCAGCATGAACACGCACTCCTCCGATGCCCTGCGGGCCTGCGCCATGTTGTGCGTGACGATCAGAATCGTGTATTCGCCGCGCAGCCTCCAGATCAGCTCCTCGACGGCCTCGGTGCCCGCGGGGTCCAGCGCCGAACACGGTTCGTCCATCAGGAGCACCTGCGGCTTGACCGGCAGCAGCCGCGCGATGCACAGCTTCTGCTGCTCCTCCAGCGACAGCCCCGTCGCGGGCTTGTCCAAGCGGTCCTTCACGGTGTCCCACAGCAGGACCTGGCGAAGCGAAGACTCCAGCACCTCGTCCTCCTCCGCCGCGCTCACCTTGCGCAGCCGCGCCTCGTGCAGCTTGAAGCCGAAGAGGACGTTGTCGCGAATCGAGATCGGGAGGGGATTCGGTCGCTGGAAGACCATGCCGATCTGTTTGCGGACCTGCACGAGCTCGACATCGTCGCCGAAGATGTCATGGCCCAGCACAAAGACGCTCCCGGTCGTGCGCACGTATCCCAGCCGTTCGATGATGCGATTGCAGGTCCTGAGCAGGGTGGTCTTCCCGCACCCCGAGGGGCCGATCATCGATGTGATCATGCCGCGTTTCACCCCCAGGTCGACATCGAAGAGCGCCTGGAAGTCGCCGTACCAGAGGTTCAGGCCCCGGGTCTCGATGGCGAAGTCGCCGTTGTGGCCGCTATCCAAAACGTCCCTCGATGTAGCCGGTGGTGCGCTTGTCCCTCACCTCGCCTTCGAAGAGATCCTCTGTGGCGCCGATCTCGACCAGTTCGCCCATCAGGAAGAAGGCGGTGCGGTCCGCCAGCCGGCGGGCCTGCTGCACCAGGTTCGTCACCAGCACGATCGTCAGCTCGGAGCGGAGTTCCTTGAGCACGTCCTCGATGCGCATGGTGGTGACCGGATCGACCGCAATGGAAAACTCGTCCAGGAGAAGCAGCTCGGGCTCCTGCGACAGGGCGCGCGCGATCGTGAGGCGCTGCTGCTGGCCCCCCGAGAGCAGGCTTCCCAGCGAATCGAGGCGATCCTTGACTTCGTCCCAGAGGGCGGCGCGGGTAAGACACCTCTCGACCACCTCATCCAGCTCGGCCTTCTTGCGGATCCCCCGCAGGCGCGGCGAAAACGCCACGTTTTCGTAGACCGTAAGCGGCAGCCCCACGGGAAGCGGAAACACGACCCCGATCCGGCTCCGCAGCGCGTATTCGTTGCGCCAGTCGTTGATGTTCTTGCCGTTGATGCGGATGCTCCCCGACACTTCCATGGCCGTGTTGAAGGCGTCCATGCGGTTGAGCGCGCGCAGGAATGACGTCTTCCCGCTGTTGGCCGGTCCGATGATCCCGAAGATCTCGTGCCGGTGGATATCCAGGGTGACCTTGTCCAGGGCGGGCTTGCCGCGGTAGGCGATGGACAGATCACGGACTTCGATGATGGGCGGCTCGTCGTACGCGGGGCCGGGGAACCCGTTCGCGACAGCCGCCTCGGCCGCGAGGTCTACCATTTCTTCATTCCCCTGAGATAGACCCGGAACCCGATGGACACCGCGTTCATCATGAGCACGATCGCGATCAGCACCAGGGCCACGCCGAAGGTGAGCTCCTCGGGTACGTCGGTCAGCTGGGTCGCGACGTTGTACAGATGGTAGGACATCGCCATCGTCTGGTCGAAGACACTCTCGGGCAGGAAGGGCACGAACATGGCGGCTCCCGTGAACATGATGGGAGCGGTCTCTCCGGCCGTCCGGGAAACCTCCAGGATCACACCGGTGAGGATCCCGCTGATTGAATTGGGGAGAACCACCTTGCGGATCGTCTGCCAGCGCGTCGCCCCCATGTTCCAGCACGCTTCCCGAAACGCCTGCGGAACCGCCTGGAGCGACTCGCGTGTGGCGACGATGACGACCGGCAGCGTCATGATGGCCAGAGTGAGGCTGGCCGCAAGGATCGACTGTCCCATTCTGAAGAAGAGCACGAAGGCGCCGAACCCGAAGAGTGCGTGCACGATCGACGGCACCCCCGCCAGGTTGATGATCGCGAGGTTGATGGTCCTCGTCAGCAGGTTGTCCGGAGCGTACTCGCTGAGGTAGAGGGCCGCGGCCACCCCGACCGGCACCGACGCCAGGAGCGCGACCACCACCAGCCAGATGGTACCGACCAGCGCGGGGAATATTCCGCCCGCGGTCATGTTGTCCGTCGGCGCCGTGAAGAGGAATTCCCAGGAGATCGCCGGCGCGCCCTTGACCACCAGCGTGCCCACGATGAGCAGCACCGGAATCACGAGAACCACCGTCATCAGAAAGAACACGGCCTTCGCGAGGCTCTGGTTGCGGTAGCTCCGCCGATTGAGCGGCGTGGCGGTGAACATGGCCGGGGGGACTTTGTCCACGGGCTGCCTACTTCTTCCGTATTCCGCGGACCACGATGTCCGCCGTGAGGTTGATCAGGAATGTGACGACGAAGAGAAGGATCCCCAGGGTGAACAGGGAGCCCCAGTGGGCGCCTCCGGTCACGGTGTCCCCAAGTTCGGAGGCGATCGTCGCGGTCAGGGCGCGCACCGAATCGAACACGCTCGTGGGAAGGTTGATGGCGTGCCCCGAAGCCATCAGCACGGCCATGGTCTCCCCGAATCCCCTTCCGACCCCGAGCAGCACAGCCGCCAGCAGCCCGTTCCTCGACGCCGGAATGACCACCTTGACGATCACCTCCCAACGCGTCGCCCCCAGGGCTTCCGCCGCCTCCCGGTAGGTATCCGGCACGGCCTTGAGCGCGTCCTCGGCGATCGTCGTCATGATCGGCGCCGCCATCAGCCCGAGGATCAGTCCGGCATTCAGCACCCCAAGTCCCAGCGGCACATCGAAAACCTGGATGATCAGGGGATTCATGATCGACATTCCGACGAATCCCCACACCACGGACGGAATCGCCGCCAGCATCTCAACCAGGATCTTCAGCGTCTCGCGCGTCCTGCCCGTGGCGAACTCCGCGATGAAGAGCGCCGCCCCCAGGGACAGGGGCACCGAGAACAGCATCGCGAAGCCCGTCACGCTCGCGGTACCCACAATGAGCGCCAACGCCCCGTAGGTCGGGTTGTTCGAGGTTGGCCGCCACGCGATCGAGGTGAAGAACTCTCCCAGGCTCAGCGGTCCCAGGACGAAGTCGAGACCCTCCTTGGTGATGAAGACGAAGATCCCGATGATGAAGACGATCGCCGAAATCCCCCCGACGAACACGAGAACCCGGGCGGCGCGGTCCACATACCACGCCATGTCCCTGCGATCCATTGCGCCGAGACCCGTCACGGCGCCGGGACTATCCGCCGGCGTCACTCGTCGTCCCGCACTCCGAGGGTCGTCATGAGGCCGCGGACGCGGACCATGAGGCTGCGGTACAGGTCCTCCACCTCCGAATCGCTTGAGACCCCGTCTTCTGCCAGGTCCCACTGAAGTACGGCGGTCCGATAGGGGACGTCAAAGTGCCGGGACGGGTCCACACCGATGCCAACAACCACATGGTAGTGCGGGCCCACGTCGAGCGCCTCATCGAAGGAGCGTGGGGAGTCGTCTTCGGGCAGGGTGATGCCCCGTCGCCGGCAGAAGTCCACGAGCCTGCCGTCGAAGTCGCTTGCGGGTTCAAGTCCCGCCGAGCCGAAGCGTCCGGCGTACGGATAGCTCTCCGCGAGCGCGACTTCGGCCAGCTTGCTCGCCAGCGAGTGGTCCGCATCCACGAAGAGGATCCGGTAGCGCTTTTCCGTCTTCCGCTTCCCCTTGACGGCAAACAGGGTCATTTCGCACGCGTTGTCCGCCTGTTCCGCCGTCCTTTGCAGGAGCCTGAAGACGAGCAGTGCCCCGAACAGGTCCCGGGCAGGACAGCGTTCGGACTCGGCGGCCGCGATCAGCACCTCGAAGGCGTACGGATAGATTGCGGCCGTCTGCGACGCAATTCCACGCGAGACCCGCGCGCTGTCGGGATCTCCTTCAACGAATCCCTTGAGTGCGGTTCCGAGCGCCTTGCCGGCATGCTCGCTCATCATCCCGATATTGTGCACGAGCGTGTCGGGCAGCGGGGACTCGATATGGCGCGCCACCCGGCAGATGGCCACCGAATAGTCACCCACCCGCTCCAGGGCCACGGCGAGCCGGAGCACGGCCGAAATGAACCTCAGGTGACTCCCGCTGGGGAGGTGGCGCGCCACGAACAGATGGCACAGATGGTCAAGGTCCCGGATATCCTGATTGACCGCCCGGTCCTTGATCAGCGTCTCGTTGGCGAGGCGCGGGTCGGAATCGAGGACCGCCCGGACACTGTGTCTGAGATTGTCCTCGACCTGTTCCGCGACCAGTCGGAGGCGGGCCCGGACCTCGAGCAGGTCCGCTTCCAGCCGCTCTTCGTAGAGGCTCAAGCGCACTCCATTTCCGTGTAAGGTGCATACCCTCGCTCAAGGATGACACACTGGCCCTCGGCGGAGAGGATCCAGTCCATGTAGTCCTTGACCGCGCCCTGGGGCTGGCCCGCCGTGTACATCATGAGCGGGCGGGCGATAGGATAGCTTCCGTCGACGGCCGTGGCGATGGTCGGCTCCACGCAGTCGCCGCCCTCCTCGACCGTGACACACGGCATGCCCACATGCTCGGTCGCGTAGGCGAGTCCGCTGTACCCGATCGCGCAGGGGGTGTTTTCCACCAGGTCGACCACATCCTTGGAGCCGTGCATGTCCCGGGACCCGAGCTTGTACTCGGCGTCGTCGCCCAGCACCGTCTCCTTGAAGTAGACGTAGGTTCCCGAGTTGTTCTGGCGGCTCACCAGTACGATCTCGTCGGAATCGCAACCGGGCACGCTCACCCCCAGGTCGGACCACTGCGTGATCGTTCCCCCCTCGCCGTAGATGCCCTTGAGCTGGGCCACGCTGAGGCCTTCGATGGGGTTGTCCTCGTGCAGGTAGACGGCAAGCGCGTCGTACCCGACGATGAACTCGATGGGCTCGACACCGTTCTCACGGGCCAGTTCGATCTCCGATTCACGCATCTTCCTCGATGCGTTGGCGATGTCGACGGTGCCGTTGATCATCGCGGAGATCCCCGTGCCGGACCCGCCGCCCGTCACCGCAACCGCCACGTCGGCATTGACCGCGGCGTATGCCTCGGCCCAGGCCTGGGCAACGTTGAGGAGCGTGTCGGAGCCGCGGTTCTGGATGACGGCCCGCTGATTGCGGTCGCCGCCGCCCCCGCAGGCGAGGACGCCCAGCGCGACGAACGGAACGACCCGCTGCGCGATTTGCTTCATTCTTTCTCTCCGTTCTCTTGTTGGAGACCGTGGGACTCTACCGGTCCTTTGTCACGGCGGAGTCACCGTGCGGTGACGACACTGTATCGATGTCTTCCGGGAACCCGGACCGGCGAGGTTCATCCGCATGCCCGGGGACACGATCCGACTGATGGTTCAGTAGTACAGATAGGTCTGGAGTTTGAAGGAGTACTGCATGGAATCGGGCCCGTGGTCGTAGATGTCCAGGTTCACCCCGATGCGGTTCTTCCCTTTCACGTAGAGGAACAGGCCGGGAGTGACGACCATCCCGGTGTCGGCAGGGGCCCCCCGGTCCGGGTCTCCCCAGCTGACGCGCGCCAGGGGCTCGATCCCCACCAGCCGGTATTCTTCCAGGGCGACGTAGTGGCTTGCGATCCCCTGCCAGGTGAGAAACCGGGGCACTCCTCTCCGCGACCGCTCAATCAGCCAGTTCTTGCCACTGACAAAGCCCAGCTGGAGATGGGTGTCGCTGCGGAAACCGCCGATCTCGAGGTCCATTCCGTATGCCGCGGCGGTCTGGGTCTTGCCATCGAGGTAGTCGTGTGTTGACACGTTGCCCGAAAGCGTAATCTCATCGGTCAGGCCCAGGGACAGGCGGGCGGCGACCGACTTCACCGAATTCTCATCCGCGCCCGACGTACCCGTCCCGTTGGTGAGCGTGGCCATGTAGCTGACCCGCTCCCCAAGCGACCCGTCCACCCTGACCCCGATGTCACGGTCCGAATACCCCAGCTTCTCGGTGAACCGGCTGAGCGTGCACACGCCGCCCGGCCCCGCACACCCGTCCACCCCGTCGATCCGGCCGGTCCTCTCCACCACCACGATGTCGGTCGAACTGTCGAGTTGGAAGATATCGAATGCGCGCTTGAACTGGCCCATGGAGAGCCGGAAGGCGCGGTCGAAGTTGAGACGGAAGTACGCGTCCTTGAGGTCCAGCTTCCCGCCCCCGAAGTCGGGCTGCACCCGGGCGTCGAGGAGCGGGGTGACGCGGACATCGATGGTGAGCCGGGCCCGCCGCGTGAAGAAATCGGTGACCTTGCCTCCGTCGGCCGAACTGGTTGCGAATTGCGAATGGAGACGGCCGCCGAAGCGGATCTGCGCGTCGCGCGCGTTGATTTCCACCTGTGCGGACAACGCCGAGGGAGCTACCGTGGCGGGCACCAGTAGCCCGGCTCCCAAAGCCACTGCAACCAGACGCCTGCACACTATGGGCAACCTCCAAGACCTTAGGAATCGGATGGACCGGAAGCAGGGCTCAGTCTCCCCCTGCATCGGCCGTGAGACCTACAGTAGGGGACCTATGTAACGATTGTGTTACCGACAGCGCACCAAACAGCGCACCAATCGGTCACGACCGCGCGCTTCCGCAACGGGATGCGTCGGTCAGGTGACGCGGGCGGGCCCGCGGCGCCGCCCCCCCCCAAACCCCCCCCCCCCCCCCAGCAACGGCGACCACCGGGGCGCGAGGGGCGCCCCCCCGCCCCCCCGCCGGGCACACCCCCCGCCGCGCCCCCCCCGGGCGGGGGGTGGGGGTGGGGGGGGGCGCGCCCCGCCCCCCCCCCCCCCCCCCCCCCCCCCCCCCGACCGCATGCTACGCCTCCATCGTCGCCTCTTCGACCTCCCCACCGACCGCGCGCTGCAACACCTTCTGAATGTCCAGCCCCAGCACCGAAGCCAGCCCCTCCATCGTCCCGTACGCCCCCCTGACCCGCTGGTTCAGCGCGTTGGACACCCCCTGGCCCTCTCCCCCGTCCATGACCACCACCCGGTCGATGTCGACGCCCTCGACCGCCCCCACCGCGATCTCCAGCAACTCCGGCAGCTTCTCTGCGATGAACACAGCGAAGGCCGCCTCGCCCCCCGCCCCCACCTCCCCGTAGAGCCGCCTCAGCACCTCGACCTGCGCCTTCCCGCGCTCCAGGATCGGCGCGGCTTCCGCCTCGGCGCGCGCGAAGGCGGCCATCTTCTCAGCCTTGGCCGGTTCCACCACATCGGCGAGCAGTCGCTGCTCCTCCCTCTCCACGCGCTTCATCTCGAGAATCCTCTCGGCCTCAACCTCGGCCTCCTGCGCCTTCACGCGCGCGATCTTCTCGGCGGTCTCGCCCTCGCGGTCCAGCTCCGCCTGGCGGACACGCAGCGCGTTCTTCGCCTCGGCCACCTTGATCGCCGCCGCCGCTTCCCGCACCTCGGCCCGCCGGCTAGCCTCGGCCTGCGCCTCGCGCGTGTCGGCCCGCTTCCGCGCCTCGGCGATCTCCGCCTGCCGGATCGCCTCGGCCGATTTCTCGCGCCCGATCGCGGCCAGATAGCCCCGCTCGTCGCTCACGTTCTGGATCTTGAGCACGTCCAGGTGGAATCCCAGCGAAGCCAGGTCCTCACCCGCATCCTCGGAAAGCGCCTTGGCGAACCCCAGGCGGTCCTCGTTGACGGCCTCGGGAGTGAGGGTGGCAAGCACGCCACGCAGGTTGCCGGTCAGGGTGTCCTGCGCCAGCGCCTTGATCTCGTTTTCACTTTTCCCAAGCAGGCGCTCGACGGCGTTGTTGAAGACCCACTCGGGCTCGGACGCGATCTTGACGTTGGCGATCGCCTCCACGTTGAGCGGGATGTTGCCCTTCGAAAACGCGTTGCTGACGGAGACCTCGATGGGGATGGTCTCCAGGTTCATGTGTTGAACCGTTTCGATGATCGGAACGCGGAAGACGCGTCCCCCCGAGATCGACCGGTATCCAACGCGCTGCCCGTCGGTGAGCATACGGTTGCGCCCGGTCAGGACCGCCGCCTGGTTCGGCGGCGCGATGACGATGAGGCTTTTGATGGTCGCGATCAGCACGGTGATCACGATGACGAGGACCACGCCCGCTATGAGGGCCACGATCGGGTCAGGCACTTACTTTCTCCTTTTTCTCACGGTTCGGGGGCTCTCGCCCCGCTACGGTTCGACTCTCCGGAACCCGGCCCGCTTCCGGTTCGACGGCGGGCTCGGGTCCCGGTTCCGGTTCATTCTTCAAGAAGCTTGGGTCCGACAGGGGTCACGGAGGCGATCCCGTCCTTCATCTCGACGACCACGACCGGATGTCCGGCGGTGAGCGCCTCGGCGGCCCGGTAGGTGTCCGCCATCTGCGCGCGGATCCGAACGCGGCGATCTCCCCTGCGCACCGTCACGCTGCCCCGGCTGCCGGGCGCGATTTCCAGCGACACCTCGCCGGTCAGGCCGACGAACGACTGCTCCCCGCGCAGGGCCCCGCTTTCCGTGCGCTTGAGGTAGCCGAAGACCGTGCTGATCAGCGCCCCCGAGGCCAGCCCCGTGCCGCCCGCGATCGCAGCGGTCAGGATCGGCTGGCCACCGCCCCACACGAGGTGAAGCAGCGACCCG
Source organism: Gemmatimonadota bacterium (assembly GCA_028874995.1). Taxonomy (GTDB): domain Bacteria; phylum Gemmatimonadota; class Gemmatimonadetes; order Longimicrobiales; family Gaopeijiaceae; genus Bin94. The sequence goes on from JAPPGM010000050.1 coordinate 42,451, forward strand.
GCGGCCCCGAAACCGAACAGCGCGTTGATCGCGGCCCGCAGCGAGAAGAGCTGCGCGATGCCGCTGCCATGTGCAAGCGCGTCCATGTCCGCGTCAACGTCCACATCCGCGTCGATGTCGACATCGCCTTCCAGGAAATCGCCGAAGAAAGACAGAGCGAGAAAGCCGCCGCCGACCGCCAGGCAGAAGATGTACGCTGTAAGCATTGCTGCGGTGCTCCGTTTCCGTTGTCGCCACTTTTCTACGAGCGGCGGGGGGGTCATCTTCACGCGTTCACCCGTCGGCAAAGCTATGTTCCGGGCCGCGCCGCCGACACCTGAACGGAACCGGAGACCGCCCCTTGCAGAATCGCCATCCCACACAGGCCACTCCCGGCACAACGCACCGCTTCAGCCGTAACCGGATGCGCCGTCACCTGTTGGCCGCCGGGCGGCTGGCGCTCCTGGCGGCGGTCGCCCCGTGGACCGCCCCGGCCGCAGCGCAGAACGGCACCGCCGACGGGGAGTGGCGGTACAACGGTGGCGACCCCGGCAGCACCCGCTACGCGCCGCTCGACCAGATCGGCCGCGACAATGTGGCCTCGCTGGAGATCGCGTGGCGCTGGAAGTCGGCCAACTTCGGTCCCGCCCCCGAGTACAACTACCGAACCACGCCCCTCATGGTGGACGGCGTGCTCTACGCGACCGCCGGATATCGTCGCGCAGCCGTGGCCATCGACGCGGGGACCGGCGAGACGCTGTGGACCTACCGCCTGGACGAAAGCGGCAGGTCCGCGCCGCGGCGCAATTCGGGGCGCGGCGTTGCCTACTGGGAGTCGCCCGCCACCGGTCCGCGCATATTCCTGGTGACGCCCGGTTTCCACCTGGTGGCGCTGGACGCCCGGTCGGGCATCCCCGTCAACGACTTCGGCGACGACGGCGTGATCGACCTGCGCCTCGATCTGGGCCGCGAAATCAACCTCGAGCGCGCGCCCATCGGGTCCAGTTCACCCCCCCTCGTGGTCGGCGGCGTCGTCGTGGTGGGTTCGGCGATGCCCTCGGGCGGGCGGCCCCCTACACTGACGATGCCCCCGGGCCACGTGCGCGGCTACGACGCGGTCACCGGAGCGCTGCGCTGGACCTTCCACACCATTCCCCAGCCCGGCGAGTACGGCAACGATACCTGGGAAGACGGCTCCTGGGAGTACACCGGCAACGCGGCCGTCTGGACCGCGATCAGCGCCGATCCCGAACTCGGCTACGTGTACCTCCCCGTCGAACTGGGCACGGGCGACTACTACGGAGGCCACCGCCCCGGCGACAACCTCTTCTCGCAGAGCCTGGTCGCCCTCGACGCCGCAACCGGCCAACGGGTCTGGCACTACCAGACGGTCCGTCACGGCATCTGGGACTACGATCCCCCCGCCGCCCCCATCCTCGCCGACCTGCTCGTCGGCGGACGCGAGATCGAGGCGGTCGCGCAGATCACCAAGCAGACCTTCACCTTCGTCTTCGACCGCCGCACCGGCGAGCCCGTCTGGCCGATCGAGGAGCGGCCCGTCCCCCAGAGCGACGTTCCCGGCGAGCGCACCGCCCCCACCCAGCCCTTCCCAACGAAACCGCCACCCTACGACCGCCAGGGCGTCGATCCCGACTCTCTCATCGGTTTCACTCCCGAGCTTCGCGCGGAAGCCGAGGAGATCCTGTCGCAACTGCGCCTCGGCCCCCTCTACACGCCGCCGTCCGTGGCCGTGGAGGGAGGAACCCAGGGCACACTCATGGTGCCCGGCAACCTGGGCGGCGCCAACTGGCCCGGCGGCGCCCTGGACCCCGAGACCGGCCACCTCTACGTGCAGTCGGCAACCGCACCCAGTGTGATCACCCTCGTCCAGGATCCCGACGCCTCCGAAATGGACTACATCCAGGGCCGCGGGGCACTCCGTCTAAGGCGTGGCGGCGGTCCCCAGGGGCTCCCGCTCTTCAAGCCGCCGTGGGGACGGATCACGGCGATCGACCTGAACGCGGGCGAGATCGCGTGGCAGGTGCCGAACGGGGATGCGCCTGAATACGTGAAGGAGCACCCCGCGCTCGAGGGGATCGACGTGGGGAGGACCGGGCGGCCGGACCGGGGTGGGCTCCTGGTCACCCGCACGCTGCTCCTCGCGGGAGAAGGTGGCGGGATGTACGCCGCGTTCGGGTCGGGGGGAAACATGCTGCGCGCCCACGACAAGGCCACGGGCGAGGTGGTGGCCGAGATCGAACTGCCCGCCAACCAGACCGGGCTGCCGATGACCTACATGCACGAGGGGCGGCAGTACATCGTGGTGGCGGTGGGGGCGCGGGGCCGGGCGGGGGAGTTGGTGGCGCTGGCGTTGCCGGAAGGGTGAGCGGCGGGAGCCGCCTGCGAGGGATTGGTCAATCTCCGAACTCCCGGACCACCGCCGACTACTGCGCCGACACGGGACGTCGAGGTTCGTACGAGCCCTCCAGGGCGAGGATCGCGGCCAGCATTTCCGTTCGCGTGTCCTGCAGACCGGCCTTGAGCTCACGGAACGAGGCCACGTTGCGTTCGTCAGAGCGGTCCAAACGCCGCATGATGCGTTCTTCCGAGTTGGTCATCCGCTCCTCCGACCGGTCGATGCGCCCGCTCAGCTCGCCGAACGAGTGCGTCATCCGCTCCCCCGACCGGTCGATGCGCTCGCCCAACTGGCCAAGCGCCTCCGTCATCCGCTCCTCCGACCGGCCGATGCGCTCGCTCAGCTGGCCCAGCGAC
>JAPPGM010000012.1:0-25734 GCA_028874995.1 Gemmatimonadota bacterium
GGACACCGGTCAGGTGCGGGCGATTCTGCGCGGCTCGGCGGAGCAGGCGATGGCCACGGTGGGCGAACCGGGTTGGGAAGTCATGTTCAGCCGGGGGATCCCGCGATGAGGAGCGCCCGGGAGGTGTCCGCTCGACCTGATTCCGCGCGAATTCCCACGCCCCATTGCGGGATTGTGGTTGCGTGCGCGCGTTGCCCCCCCGATCGGTGCTGCGACCAATTCGGAGTGGCCGAACCCGCTCGTCACGAAAGAAGCAGCGATGTCCGCGGAGGATAGGTTCGAGCGCGTTCTGGAGAATCTGTACAGGGCGGCGCTGGCGGATTCCCCGTGGGAATCGGTAGCCGCCCTGATCCACGACGCGATCCGGACGAACGGCCATAGCCTGACGTACGCGGATGTGGCTACGGGGGGCGAGCCAAGAATACATCTGGCCAGGTTCTTCGTGGGTACGCAACGTCGCCGGGATCACGAGCAGACGTATTTTCGCGACTACTTCCCGAGAGATGAGGCGATTCCTCGGCTGCAAGGACTTCGCGACGGCGAACTGGTCTTCAAGTCGGACCTCTACTCCGACCAGGAGAAGAAGACCTCCGCCGCATACAATGAGTTTCGGTGCGCCAACGAGAACGAGAACGGCCTCTTCATGGGGCTCGACGGGCTGGACGGGCACGGGATCGTCCTGTCCTTCGGCAACTCCACTGAACGCATGGGCTGGGGGAACGATCAGATTCGGACCATCAGGCGTCTCGCCCCTCACCTGCGCCAGTTCGCACGTGTCCGGTGCGCGATGGCCGATGCCAGGGCGCTGGGTGCGTCGCTCGCCGAACTGCTCGAATCGCGGCGTTTGGGGATTGTCCAGCTGGACCGCCGCGGACGCATCCGCGAGGCAAACGACCGCGCGCGGGGCATCCTGCTGAAATGCGACGGGCTCTGCGACCAGGGGGGCATGCTGGTTGCCCGGCATCGGGGAGAGCACGCGGAGCTGCAGCGCTTGCTGGCGTTGGCGCTGCCCCCGTCCGGCGTCCAGGGCTCCGGAGGCTCGATGAAAGTCACGCGCCGGAAGGCTCCAGGACCGTTGGTTCTTGAAATCCACCCCGTGCGGGAAGCGGACGCGGACTGTCCTCCTTGGCAGTTGGGGGCACTGGTGCTGCTGGTCGACCCGGCAACCCGGCCGCGGGTGGATCCGGACCTGGCAGCAGCGGTTCTGGGATTGACGCGCGCGGAGAGTCTGGTGGCGGTGGCGATGGCGGAAGGCCAGACCGTAGCTGGCCTGGCGCACGCACAGGGTTGCGCGGAGAGCACCGTGCGGACGCACCTGAAGCGGATCTACCGCAAGCTCGGAATCCGGAAGCAGACCGAGCTGGTGCGGAGGCTTCTGTCGCTGGAAGGCCTGCGAAAACGCTTCCGCTGACGGAGATTCCGCGGCGACAATCCGTCCGCATCCCCTGACAACCGTCCCCCAAAGAGGGGACGCGGCGCGTGCATCCCTCCCAATAGACTTTGTTTCCGATGGTGCCCCGTGCCCAGTGGGTAATGCGGCTGGGCACCCCCGGAGCAATGCGTGCTCGATTCGCGATTCGCGAACGATGCCGCGAAACCGACCCACGGGAGGAATGGCATGACCAGGAATTACCTCGGAACCGTTTTCTTTGCGCTGGCTACGGTCACCCTCGTGCCGATGTGGCCCGGCGCCGCGCTGGCGCAGACCACCTTCACCTTCGCCGGCGGCCTGAACATGGCGTCGGTGGCCTTGTCGCCCGACGAAGGCGTTAGCCCGGAGTCGGTCACACGGCTGGGGATCGGCGTCAGTGCCGGCATCCCGATGTCGGAGAGATTGGGACTTCACCTGGGTGCCGGCTACTCCCAGAAGGGCTTCTCAGCCAGTGGTTTCGGCGCGGACATCACCACGGAAATCGACTACCTCGAGTTCACCGCGCTGGCGGGTTTGCCGTTGTCGGCCGGTGAACGCGCATCGGTGCACCTGCTGGCCGGCCCTGCTCTCGCCTTCAAGCTCTCTTGCCAGGCGTCCGCCAATTTCCTGGGCGAGAGTCTGAGCGACGACTGTGGCGACGACGCGAAATCCATGGACGTGGGCTTGGCCGGCGGGGCCCGCCTCGAAATCGGACTGTCCGAAAAGATGGGTCTTTCCCTGGGTGCGCTATACAACCTCGGGCTTGTGGACATGGACGACAGCGAGGGCAGCGCAGCGACAAAGAGCCGGGTCTTGACCCTGCAGGCCGGAGTGGTCTTTTCGGGCGGCTGAGTTCCGGGGCTGCCGCCTTCCGCCCCGCACTCCGCGCCGTTTCCGGGGTGCCGGACCTGTCCCCGCGAGACCATGTGTCGAGCACAGCAGGATTCCCAAACGAAGAAGGAGTCAATGATGTCGAGTCATCGATCGCAAGCGAGTTTGCCATTCGTGAGCCTTGCGTGTGGCGTTCTCGCGTTCACCGCAGTGGGGTATCTTGCCGCCTGTGGCGGCGACGACATGATGGAACCGGGCGATACGTGCAGCGTGGGGCAGGTGCTTGGTCCCGGACAGCAATGCTCCGTGGGGGAAGAAACGTTCGAAGTCGTGGACGACGGCTTGGGCCTGGCCTGCCTCATCGAACCCGACGGCATCAGCCGGCTGTGCGGCACGCACGAGGTCAACAAGGGGGATTTTTCCGCCAGCAACATTGACGACACCATGGACTGGCGCATCGATTCGATGCCCTGAGGCCAAGGGAGGCCATCCTCTACCCGCCGCCACGCCGCCGCACCCTGACGTCCAGGTGCTCCAGCCCCCGCAGCACGATGCTTCGCCGGTAGGACGGCGGTCGCTTCCCAAACCCGATCCGGTCGAAGCGCTCCAACAGCACTTCCAGCGCGATTCTCCCCTCCAGACGGGCGAGCGGGGCGCCCAGGCAGTGATGGATGCCGCGTCCGAAGGAGATGTTCCCGGGGTCGGACCGCGTGATGTCGAGTTCGTCGGGTCGGCGGAAACGCTCCGGGTCGTGATTGGCGGACCCGATGAGCAGGCCGATCAACGTTCCGGACGGAACGGCCGAGTCCCCGACATCCAGATCGCGCCGTGCAATGCGCATGTCGAGCTGTACCGCCGAATCGTAGCGCAACAGTTCCTCGACGGCCGAGGGAACCAGTTCCGGCCGCTCGCGCAACAACGCCAGCTGGTCGGGGTGTCGCAGGAGGGCCCGAATCCCGTTTCCGATCAGGTTCGTCGTTGTCTCGTTGCCGGCCAACAGGAGAAGGCGTAGCATCACGATCGTCTCGTCGCGGGTGAGCCTGTCACCCTGTTCCTCGGCTTGAACAAGCCGCGAAACCAGGTCGTCACGGGGCGTTCGCCCGCGTTGCTCGACGATCGCCTTGAAATACTCCGCGAGTTGCTGGTGGGTCCGGTAGACCTGCTCCTGTTCGTCCGGTGCGAGAATGGGTTCCAGCGCGCGCGCCAGGCGGGTCGACCACACCTTGAAGCGGCCCAGGTCCCTCTCGGGAACACCGATCATCCTCGCGATCACGATCGTGGGAAGCGGCGCCGCGAAAGCCGTCATCAAGTCGAACTCATCGGCGCCTTCCACCATGTCGACAAGACGGTGTGCGGTGGCTCGGATGAAACCCTCCAGCTCCGCGACCGAACGGGGCGTGAACGCCCGGTTGACGAGTCGGCGCAGACGAGTGTGGTCCGGCGGGTCCAGCGCGAGCATGCTGGGCTTGAGTTTCCTTCGCGTTGCCACGATGCCGCGTGCGTGACGCGCGCTCTTCAGGTTGTTCGAGAAGTTCCGGTGATCCCGGAGAATGCGGTCCACGTCGGCGAAGCGGGATACCACGATCTGCCGGGTCAGGATGCTGTAGTGAAACGGGTCGAGTTCACGAAGCCTGCGGTAGGATGGGTAGGGGTCGGCGATGAAGTCGTTGGCGAGCGGCCACCACACCACGCCGCTGCGGAGCCGCTCCTCAACCAGCCTGGCGCGGATGTAGATGGACCGGAGAGCGGCCCCGACCGCGTTCTTCGGAGTCATGCAACAATATCCCATCCAACCCCACCGCGGTGCCATGAGCCGGGAGCCGGAAACGACGACACGTACCCGCTTCTTCCGGGAGCGTGGTTCGGCAGCGCCGTTCGTGTGTAGCCGAGCCGAGAGCACCTCCGCCCGTCAGACAAACCGGTCGAAAAACACCTTTCCAGCCAACTTCCTGAACAGGCCCCGCGTCAGCAGGCCCGCTTCCAGCGCCCGGGCGACCGGCAGGCGGTCGTAGCTCCAGCGGGCGACGCGCTTCCAGGATTGCCGGGGGTAGGCTCGACGAACGACCTCGCCCGGATGCGGTCCGCCCGCCGCGTCCAGATGGTCGGCGACGGCGTCCCCCGCGACCCGGCCGAAGCGATAGGCCTTGTGGATGCCGCCGGCGGTCAGTGGGGACACCATTCCCGCCGCGTCGCCGATCAGCAAGACACGGTCCCCGTGGAAGTTGCGCAGCAGCCCGCCGATGGGAATGACCCCGCCGCGTCTGCCCAGGACGGGTCTGCCGGACAACCCGAACAGGCCATCGATGCGGTCAACGAACTTCCGCATGTCGGCAGGACGGTGACGATGGACGGCCAGCCCGACCTGGGTAATCCCCACCCCGGGGACCACCCACCCGATGTAGCCGGGCGCGCACTCCGGATCGATGAAGCAGTGAAGGCAGTTCCCGACACTGGCCAGAGGTTCGAATTCCCACTCCAATCCCTTCAGCATTCGCACGTTGCGGTCGAGGCCGAAACTCGCGGCGACCCTGGACCGCGCTCCGTCGGCCCCGACCAGGAATCGGCACGATACGCCGACGCCGTCCAGATCCAGGCGCGTCCCGTTACGCGTTGCGCCCGCGTACTTCTCACCGAAGCGGATCTCGGCGCCCGCGCCGCGGGTCTCGTCGACCATGTGGCGCAGGAGGGCCGCCGTGTCGGTTGCCAGGAAGAAGTAGTCGTTGCGTTTCAGCTCGACCGACTGCTGACTCGCGGTGTGGATGCGCACCCGGCCGACCCTGCGGACGAGCTTGTTCGGGGCGGACCACTCCTCCCACGCCTCCTTCACGAGGATGCCGGTCGTGTGGATGCGCTCTCCCGGCTCGCGTTTCCTGTCCAGGACCACCACGGAGAGCCCGCGCTCGGCCGCCCGGCGGGCGCAGGCTAGCCCGGCGAATCCGGCGCCGATCACGGCGAGGTCGCAAGTGTGCGCGCTGGTCACGGGGAGGGATCAGCCTTCCAGTCGCTCCAGCGCGTCCCGTGCCTCCCGGTTCCCCGCGGCGGCGGCGCGCCGATACCATTCGCGCGCCCGCTCCAAGTCCCGGCCATCCCCCCTCCCGGCCTCGTAGGCTTCTCCCAATCGCAGCTGCGTGATCGCGTCACCCTGTTCCGCGGCCCGGGTCCACCACTTCACCGCCTGCGCCGCGTCCTGCTCCACCCCCCGTCCGCTCGCGTAGGCGTTGCCGAGGTTGTGGGCCCCGAGGACATGTCCCCGTTCGGCCGCCCGGCGGTGCCAGGAGGCCGCCAGCACCGGATCGACCGGCTTGCCGAGACCCTCGTCGTACGCGGTGCCCATCAGGAAGACGGCCTCGAGGATGCCGGACTCCGCTGCGCGCTGAACCTCGCGAATAACCGACGCCGCCAATTCGCGCGCCCGCTCCCCGTCGCGGGGAAACCCCATGCGACCGGTGGAGTGGACACGCGCGAGCCACATCACCGCGAGCGGTCCTTCACCGGCCACCGCCTCATCCAGGAGCGCACGCGCACGGTCGTCATCGACCGCGCCGGCGACGCCGGTGTACCAGCCGACTGCCTCCAGGAGAGTGGGATCCGGTTCGCGGGGGGCGGCGACGCAACCGGCCGCGATCAGAAGGTGGGCCGAGTGGATGGCTGCTGCTCGGGAAGTCACAGCTCTTGTCGCGTTCCTTATTCTTTGTTTAGCGTCAAACCGCAATAACGGTTGTTGTGTGGCCAAAATAGGAAAATAGCGTGAGTTGGTGTGGGTGATATGGTCTCGCCCTGCCTTCCCACAACCTGTCTGGAAACTTATTTTATTTTAGCAACGAAAACAGAATAGTGCGACAGTTCAATCGTCGTTCCGTAACAACTGGAAACCGAGCCCGACATGCGCCGAGGATCGACAGGAAGATACGAAGTCACCGTGACCGGCGGTGAACGAGTCAGGGCCTTCGTACCGGTGCCGCTGCCGCCCAGCCCCCCGCTCGTACTGGATGGACCACTCCGTTCGACGCTGGAGGAGGCGGCCCTCAGCCTGGGTCGTCTGGACGGCATGTCGACCCTGCTGCCGGATCACACGCTGTTCACGGACCTCTACACTCGGAAGGAGGCGGTGCTCTCCTCCCGGATCGAGGGTGCCCGATCATCTCTCTCCGACCTGCTGCTCTTCGAAATCGGGGAGACCACGGGAGTACACCACGATGACGTGATCGAGACATCGAACTACGTGGCGGCGCTGGAACACGGACGCCGTCGCCTCGAGGAGGGCTTCCCGCTGTCGAGCCGGCTCATCCGGGAAATCCATGGAGTGCTGCTATCGCGGGGACGCGCGAGCGGCAGCGATCCGGGGCGCTACCGCCGGTCGCAGAACTGGATCGGCGGGACCAGGCCGGGCAACGCCGCGTTCGTGCCGCCGCCGCACTCGGCAGTGCGAGGGTGCATGGGGCATCTCGAACGCTTCCTCCACGCCGGGGCGGACGGTCTGCCCACGTTGGCCCGGATCGCCCTAGCGCACGTCCAGTTCGAGACGATCCACCCATTCCCGCGCGGGAACGGCAGGGTGGGGCGTCTGCTTGTGACCCTGATGCTCCTCCGTGCCGGCGTGCTGAGGGAACCCCTCCTCTACCTGAGCCTCTACCTCAAGCAGCATAGGAGCACCTACTACGGACTCCTCAATGAAGTGCGGAGAACGGGCGACTGGGAAGCGTGGCTCGAGTTCTTTCTTGAAGGGATGCGGGTTGCGGCGGAGGGGGCGGTGAGTACGTCCAGACGCCTTCTCGATCTGTTCGCGGACCACCGGGACACGGTCGCTGCGTCCGGGCGCCGTGCCGGTTCGGCCTTGCGGGTCCACGGGGTGCTGAGGGCGAGACCGATCCTGTCGATCACGGTGGCCGCCGAGCGCGCGGGCCTTTCATTCTCGGCGGCATCCTCGGCCATGCACCTGCTGGTCGACCGCGGGATCGCGCGGGAAACGACCGGAAAGCGACGCGGCCGGCTGTTCGTGTACGACGATTGCCTGGCGGTTCTGAACGATGGGACGGAACCTCAATCCTCATCCTGATCGCGACGCAGCGCGCAGGGCCGCCAGTTTCGTGTCCAGTGCCGGTCCGTCTGCACATGGTCCTGACGCACGCTCTTGCAGACATTGCGCGCGAACTCGGCTGACGCGAAACCCCGCGCAATGCGCACCACGATGCCCTCGCGCTCCCCGCCGAGCGCCGACCGGTTGGCGTGCTCACCCTGGATGAATTTCCGCATCTCGGCGAGGGAAGCGAAGGCACCCCGGAAGACGACCGGGACGACGGGAATGTTCCGTTCAGCGGCGAATCGCTCCAGGGCCGCCATGGACGAAAAGTCCCCCTGCGCATCCCGCAGAGCGAAGGCATGGAACGTCTGCCTCTCCCTGACGGCTCCGTACTCGATGCTGTGTACGCCGTAGATGTCCTCGCCGTAGAGATAGGCATCCGGTTCGGTGACCTTCCAGGCATGGTGCTTCTTGACCATCGCCATCCACTTGTTGGCGGCCTCGTCGGCGACGGAGCGTCCGTAGACCTTCCCTCGGTGGATCAGGACGTTGCTGCCATCGAGCTTTTACGTCACTACGACCGGACGCCCGACAAAGCGTTCCGGATCCGGGTGAACCGTGTCGCCGCGGCCGATGGTTGGTGAGTCCGGCCAGTAGGGCGTGCGTGGGTACTTCAGCCTATTCGGAGGCATGGTCGCGGCGGTTTCCTTAACTGACGATTCTCCATGCGCAATCTAGCCGGATGAAGGGATCCAGGGGGAACGCCGGCTAGCTTGGCGGCCTGGCCTGGCTACGCCCCCCTCAACCCAGATCCTCTCCCGCCAGCCCCAACTGCTCCAAGACCTCGGCCGGCGGCCCGTCCCAGCTCGGCAGCGGCACATTGCCCATGTACCCCAGGTCCCGCATCCCCTCCTCGGTGGTCCAGAAGCCGGTCGAGACCCAATCGCGGAACCCGTCGAAGAAGCGCGCCTGCGGCTTGAGCGCGTCAGGGGTGTCCGGTTCGAAACAGATCTCGTCGCAAATCTCGTGTTGCTGGGCTGCCGCGAGGGCGGGGAAGTCGGCCGCGCCGAAGCGTTCCCGCGCCGTGCGGTTCAACCAGGCCAGCCCGCCGCGCAGCTGGGTCAGCTGCTCCTTGTGGGCCGGGGCCGAGACGTATTCGTTGATGTAGCCGGGCACGCCCACCGCGCTGGCGGCGGGGGAACGGTCGTCGGCCGGGATGATCACGTCGGCCAGCGCCGCGACCTGGCGCATCTCCTCATCCGTGAGGACCATCTCCCAGGGAACGACGGGCGACAGCATGTCGGGATCGGTCAGCGTGCCGGTTGCACGGGGGTTGGCGGGGGGGACGGGGTCGAAGCCGGAGAGGGTCTCGTGGGCGGCGTCGGTGGAGCGGGCGGCGTCTTCCGGCGTGCACGAGGCCACCGCGCCCGCCGCCGCTGTCGTGGCGATCACCTTGAGGGCGCCCCGTCGGGTGATGTTGCTGTCACTCATCCGATACTCCTCCGCCCGAGCTGCTCGACGATGTAGTCGCTCGCCCGCCACGCGATCGCCATGATCGACAGCGTCGGGTTCTTGTCCGCGTTCGACACGAAGGGCGCGCCGTCGGTCACGAACAGGTTCGGCACGTCCCACGACTGGCAGTACTGGTTCAGCACCGAACTCCGCCGGTCCTCGCCCATGATCGCGCCGCCCACCTCGTGAATGATCTGGCCACCCTTCGAGATGGCCTTGGCCCCGTCGGTCTGCACCGTGCTCAGCACCGTCCCGCCCATCTCGTCGACGATCTCGGCGAAGGTGCGCTGCATGTGCAGTGCCTGATTGAGCTCGTGGTCGGCCCACTTCCAGTGGAACTTCAGCACGGGGATCCCGTAGCGGTCGACCTTGTCCGGGTCGATCTCGCAGTAGCAGTCCTCGTTGGGGATCATCTCGCCGCGGCCGTCGAAGCCCACGAAGCTGCCGTAGTAGCGTCGGCAGTCGTCCTTGAAGCGCTGGCCGTAGCTGCCCCCGGTGAGGGGCTCCAGTCCGGAGAAGGCGCCGAAGCCGGGTGCGCTGCGGCGGCCGCCGCCGAACTCGATGTGGTAGCCTCGGGGGAAGTCGAGCCGACCCGCGAGCTGCTCGCCGTAGAGCCACCACGGCATGTACATGTGCATGCCCGAGGCGCCGTCCTCGTTGTGCGGGGGGAGCGACTCCAGCGCGGGGATCTGGGAGTAGACGCCCGCGCCGACGGTGTCCATGACGTACTTGCCCACCAGGCCGGAGGAGTTGGCCAGCCCGTCGGGAAAGAGATTGCTCGTGGAGTTGAGCAGGATGCGCGCGGACTCGCAGGCGCTCGCGGCGAGCACGACCACCCGCCCCGGGGCGAATTCGTCGAGCAGCGTGGCCTTGTCGATGTAGTGGACCCCGGTGGCGCGCCCCTGCGAATCGACGGTCACTTCGCGTACCATCGCCCCCGTGCGCACCTCAAGGTTGCCGGTGGCGAGGGCGGGGGGGAGGAGGACGGTGGTGGACTGGAAGTTGGCGCGGATCGAGCAGCCGCGTCCGCATGGCGTCGCCCAGTAGCAGGCCGCACGGCCGCGCATGGAGTCGGCGGTGACGCGCCGGGCCAGATCGTTGTCGGGGAAGAGCTCGCCGGGCAGGCGGTTAGCGTCCTGGGTCCGCGTCATGATCGCCAGATGGGCCGGAATCACCGGGATCCCCATGCGGCGGCACGCCTTCCGGGTCAGCAGCTCGTACGCCCGCGGAGCCGGCGGAGGCTGCAGTACGCCCGGAGACGAATTCGGCGTGTTCTCGAGTCCCTCGTTGGAGCCGTAGACTCCGATCAGCGATTCGGTTCGGTCGTAGTAGAGGGCCACATCCTCGTACGACATCGGCCAGTCGAAGCCGAGGCCGTCCCGGGAGCGCGGCTTGAAGTCGTACTCTCCCATGCGGAGCGAGATCCGGCCCCAATGATTCGTGCGCCCACCCAGCATGCGCGAGCGCCACCACATGAACTCCGACCCCTCGGCCACCGAGTACGGCTCGCCCGGCACCTGCCAGCCGCCGTCCACGGTGGCGTCGTAGAATCCGAACGGCTTTTCGGGGGTGCCGGCGCCCCGTAGCGGCGCGTCCTTCGGCAGCTGGAACATCGGGGTTTCGCGGAGCGGGTCGTAGTCGCGCCCGGCTTCCAGCATGAGCACGCGGAGCCCGGAAGTCGCCAGGATGAAGGCGGCGATCCCGCCCCCGGCACCCGAGCCGACGACGATGGCGTCGTAGGTGGGGCTCTGTCTCATCGGCGGCCGAACCACGCGCGGGCCGATCGCGATCCGATGCCGCGGGGGTCCTGGTGCAGGGCCGCGAGTGCTGCGGGGGGTTCCGCCACGGGCTTGCCAGCTCCTGCCGGCGGTTGCCCGTCAGCCCTCGTCGTCAGGTGGCTCCGGGGCGATCCGGTCGGCTCTGAAGTTCGCGATCTCGAAGATGTAGGGACTCGCCGGCGAAGACGCGCGGAAATTGCTTTCCTGCTCCGCCAACTGCACGGAGGCGATCTCGTTTCCGTCCGCGTCCAGGGCCTGAACGGAGCGGTCCGGCGATTCCGGCATGACCGCATCCTGTGGCGCGAAGCCGCTCGCGCGCAACCCCGCGAGTTCCTGGAGCAGGTCACGAATCGTGACGCCGTCCACGTCCTCACCGTCCGCCGTCCAGACCGAGTCCTGGCGTTCGTACAGGGTGGTGGTCCCGTCGCGCGTCACCCGGACGCTCATCACGGCCGCCGTGTCGGCGCGCACCATGACCTTGTTGCGCCAGTCGAAGAGCGAGCGTGTCGCGGCGGAGCGCAGGTCCCCCTCGACCAGGCTCACCTCGTCGGCCTCGGGGAGGCGAGCGTAGAAGGTGCGGTAGCGGTTTCCGCTGTTGCCGAGCAGCACCGTCGTGGTGCCGTCGACCGTCATGGTCCATGCGGACTCGGCGGTCACCCCCATGCGTTCGTGGTTGGCCGGGTTGGTGGCGGCCACCGGCCCCACCTCGACCTCGTCCACGGCGCGCAGGAAGCGGGCGACCGCGGCCGAGTCGGCCTCGAAGCCGTTCACGGTCCAGACCCCCCCGTCCTTGGACAGATCGATGGCGTCGTCCGGACCGGAGAGCTCGACCCGCGTTAGCCACTCGCCGTCCAGCTCGCCGAGCACCGCCGCCAGGCCCGAATCGTCCGTCGGGGCGCCCCCGCCTCCGCCCTTCAACAGCGTTACCAACAGGTACAGCACCGTCACCCCGCCCAGGAAGTAGAGCGATGCGCGCAACGTCTTGTCACTCATCTCCGGTCTCCTTGTCGCCTCCCGCGTCGCCTTCGCGCCAGCGGCGTTCGGCGCGTCTCGCACGTCCGGTCACCCTGGCGAATCCCAGAAGGATGAAGAGCGCCGGCACGCCGAGCAGCGATGTCCACTTGAGCGCGCTTCTGCTGCTGTCCGACTCGAAGACGAGCGCGGGGGGCGTCCGGTCCTTGGAGCGTATGCCGATCAGCGCCTCGTCCTGGGCGAGCCAGTCCACGGCGTTGGCCGCGAAGGCCAGGTTCTGGGGATTCGGCTGGACGAAACCGTCTTCCAGGAAGTCGCCGTCGCCGACGACGATGAAGCGTCCGCCGGGCCGATCCGCCTCCGCTTCCGCATCCTCGCTCTCCTCGTCGGCCGGATCCGTCAGCGACGGATCGACCGCGACAGCGAAGGTGTGGACACCCGACGCGCCCTGACTGGTCGCCAGTTCCATCCCGGGTTGGACGGGGGACCCGGCCGGACTCACGCTGCCGCTCTCGGTCGTGTTCCACAGCGGCGTGACCGTGGCGTCGTCCTCCTGCCAGGTCAGGGGGGACGCCCAGGCGAAGTTGACGTTGTTGAGGTCGCGGTTGGTGGCGTGGGTGTCGCCGCGGACGGCGATGGGCCAGAGCGCGTAGCGCCGGTAGACCCTGAAGATGCCCTGTTGCAACTGCACCTGGGCCGCGGACGCCGGGTCGAGAACCAGCTCCCCGGTCGCCTTGACCCCGCGAGCGGCGAGCATGTTCTCCAGACCACTGGTCACGGGCATGGCCATGGGCGACTGCGGGTTGAAGGCGTGCCGCTCGATGAGCAGGAGCGCCGCGCCGCCCGCATTCAGGTAGCGATCGATCGCGTCGGCCACCTCCGGAGTCACCGGCATTTCGGGCGCCGCCACGACCAGCACGTCGATGGAGTCGTTGTCGAGGGTGGCGGCCGAGTCGGTCTCCATGTTGACGGAACTGACATCGTACCGGTCGGCCACGGACTCGCGGAACGCCCGGTAGTGGAACGGCTCCTTCGCCCCGAAGCCCGTCATGAACGCCAGCCGGGGCCGCTCCTCCGCGGTCATGCTGGCGATCGCCGACACCAGGCGGAACTCGAGATCGTCGGCACGGTCGATGACGGGAATGGTCTCCTGCTCGTCGGCGTAGGTCAGCGCCAGCCCGAAGTACCCGCGCTTGACCTGGAACTCGTCGTCGCCGATCACGTTGAACTCGGTCGGCATGATCCCCATCGACGACGCCTCCTCCTCTTCCTCGTCGCCGTCGTCCGGGTTGACTTCGCGGACCGAGAGCATCCCGTCGGAGGCGCCCTCGAGGTCGGCCACAAGGTCCCGCACGTCGCGCTCGATGACCTGAAACGCCTGGGGAAGGTCGTCGCTCATGAAGAGTGTCAGGTTCACGATGTCGTCCAGGCCGCCCAGGATCTCGCGGCTGCCGTCCGAAAGGGTGAAGAGACGGTCGCCGGTCAGATCGAGGCGTCCCCTGACATTGCCGCCGAGCAGGTTGAGCACCAATACGCCCACCGCGATGACCGCGGTCCCGATCCTTAGCCTGCGGAAGGCTTCGCCCCCGTGGCTGAGCCGGTCTCGGCCCAGCGCGGCGACGGCGAGGAGCAGGAAGAGCCCGCAGGTTGAAGCGAAGTAGAGAAGGTCCCTCAGGTCGATCACACCGCGCGCCACGTTCTCGAAGTGGCTCATGACCGACAGCTGGAGCATCCAGCCGCCGATCAGCCGGGGCAGTTCGATCTGCACCAGCGGTAGCCCGATCAGCACCAGCACGAAGCAGGTGAACGCCCCGAGTATGAAGGCCGTGATCTGGTTGCGTGTGATCGCCGAGGCGCAGATCCCGATTGCGATCATCTGCGCGGTCAGGAGCGCCGCGCCCACGTACTGGGCGAAGACGATTCCCGCGTCGGCCTCGGACACGAAGAGGATTCCGAGCGCCATGGGCAGGGTGCCCGCGAAGGTGATCAGCACGAAAACCCAGGCGCCCAGGAACTTGCCGAGTACAACCTCCGCCTCGTTCAGCGGCTGCGCGATGAGCCACTCGAGCGTGCGGCTGCGGCGCTCCTCCGCGACGGTCCTCATCGCCACGGCGGGGATGAACACGACCAGCAGCCATGGCAACAGGTCGAAGAATGGCCTGAGCGTGGCCCTCTGCATGGAATAGAGCGACCGGAAGGACAGGTAGAGCCCGAGACCCAGAAAGGCGACCGCCAGCACGTAGGCGGTGGGCTGGTCGAAGAAGCTGCGCAGTTCCCGTCGCGCGATGAGGAGGACCTGTTTCATCATGCTCTTCATGACCCGTCCTCCTCCTCCGGGGATGGCTCCTCCCCTTGCGGCGATGACGCGTCCCCCTCCTCCCGCGGCTCCATGGTCAGCTCGTGGAAGAGCTGCTCGAGGGAGGCCCGGTCGCGGGTCAGCTCCCACAGGACCCAGCCTTGCTCGGTGGCGAGGCGGAAGATCTCGGGACGGAGTTCATGGTCGCCCGTCGCTTCCAGGTGGACGCGCAGACGTCCGTCGACGGGCTCCGACGAGTGGTCGGTCACCCCGGGAAGTCCGTGCAGCGCCTCCGCCACCCCCTCCCCCTGCGCCTCGACCGTGTAGCGGGTCACGCCCCGCGCCGCGTCCATGAGGTCGGCGACGGTGCCGTCGGCGGTGATCGCTCCGTTCGAGATGATGAGAATGCGGTCGCAGACCGCCTCGACCTCCTGCATGACGTGGGTGCTCAGGATGACCGTGCGCTCCGTACCGAGGGCGTTCACCAGCTTGCGGATCTCGACGCGCTGATTGGGGTCCAGTCCCTCGGTGGGCTCGTCGAGGACGAGGATTTCGGGTTCGTGCAGGATGGCTCCGGCCATGCCGGTGCGTTGCCGGTAACCCTTCGAGATCTCGCTGATGGGCCGGAAGAATACGTCCTCCAGCCCGGTTTCCTCGACCGCGCGTCCGATCCCCGCGCGGGTCCGGGCCGCATCCAGCCCGCGCAGCCGGGCCACGTACTCCAGGAACTCGCAGACGAGCATGTCGTCGTAGAGCGGGTTCGCCTCGGGCAGATAGCCCACTCGCGACTTGGCGGCGGTCAGATCGTCGCCGATGGGTCTGCCGTCGAACCGGATTTCGCCCTCGTCGGGCTGCAGTGTTCCGGTCAGCATCCGCATCGTGGTGGTCTTCCCCGCACCGTTGGGCCCGAGAAAGCCGACGACCTCCCCCCTGTCCACCTCGAAGGTGGCCCGGTCGACCGCCACGATCGGACCGTAGCGTTTGGTCACCCCTTCCACCGAAATCATCCGTGTCCATCCTCCTGTGTTGCAGCGAAAGAAAACCGCGCCGGCCAGGCGGCTGTAAGAAGAATCCGCCCGCCTTTCGGGGGGATCCGTCCAAGTGCTGCCACTTCGGCCTACACGGTGGATTCCGGCCCACGGTGCGCCGCGCGGGGCGCCGTCATGGGCTGCATGCGTGCACGGAACCCTCTGACGGTTTGTTCCCGTCAGCGCGTGGGTGGTTGCCGGGTGAGGATTCTAGACCGATTCAGGACGGCTGTCCAGAGCTTGTCGGGACCGGACCTCCAGGGGATTGCGGTACCCGTTCGTGCGGTCGTATTCTCGATCCTGTTACCGTCGCGTGACTGCATGGAACACGGTTGCGTGGTATCATGTGGAGGCGGACCGGACCGGGTCCGCCGGACAAGCCCGGGGAGAGTCCACTCGGAGCCGAAGACAATCTCCCTCCACACCACATTTCTTACGGGAGGAGAAGGATGAAACTATTTCGTGCAACACCAATCCTGCTGGCCTTCGCGCTGCCGCTCAGCGCCCAGCAGACCGGAACCGTAACCGGGACGGTAACCGCCGAGGGCGCCGGCGTCGTGGGTGCCCAGGTGGTCCTTTCCCACACGGAGACCGGAGCCCAGTACGGGGGCCTCACCGAGGCCGGCGGGCGCTACACCGTGGCGGGCGTGCCCGCGGGATCCTACAACCTCGCGGTCGGCATGATCGGCTTCAGCGCGGAGGATGAGCGGGTCAGCGTGATGTCCGGCGAGACCACGACCCACGACGTCGCCATGGTGCCCGCGGCGCTGTCGCTCGGTGGTCTCGAGGTGCTGGCCGACCGCGCGGAGCCGCGGAAGACGCCGGTGGCATTCACCGACGTGTCGAAGGCGCAGATCCAGGCCCAGCTAGGCTCGCGCGACCTGCCGCTCGTGCTGAACGTCACGCCGTCGGTGTACTCGACGGTGCAGGGCGGGGGCGCCGGCGACGCCCGCGTCAACGTCCGCGGCTTCAGCCAGCGCAACACCGCGGTCATGATCAACGGCGTGCCCGTCAACGACATGGAGAACGGGTGGGTCTACTGGTCCAACTGGGACGGCCTCGGCGACGCCGCCACCAGCATCCAGCTGCAGCGCGGGCTGAGCGCCATCAACCTGGCCACGCCGTCGATCGGTGGCACCCTCAACGTGATCACCGACCCGAGCAGCCGCAATCCCGGCTACAACCTCAAGCAGGAGTTCGGCAGCGGGAACTTCCTGAAGACGACGATGACCGCCTCGACGGGCCCGGTGGGCGACTTTGCCCTGACCGCCTCGGTGGCCCGCAAGACCGGCGACGGGATCATCGACGGCACCTGGACCGACGCCTGGTCATTCTACCTGGCGTCCCAGTACAGGATGGGCGACCGGAACCGTCTCGAATTCTACGCCCTCGGCGCGCCGCAGCGGCACGGCCACAACCTCTACAAGCTCAATATCGCCACGCTGAACCGGGAGTTCGCGGCCTCGCTGGACGACTACGACCGGGCGGCGCTTGATCGCTTCGCGAACGAGGCGGGCAGGTTCTGGAACCCGAACGTGGGCGGCGTCGATCCCAGCTACAACGGACGGCAGTTCACCAGCACCGGGCCCGGAAGCGGGGTCTTCAGCCGACACAGCCGCAACTTCATCAACGAGCGGGAGAACTACTTCCACAAGCCCCAGGTGAACCTGAACTGGTACTCCAACCTGGGGAACGGGCTCACCGCGAACACGGTGGCCTACTACTCCGGCGGCAAGGGAGGCGGTACGGGGACCTTCGGTTCGCTGCGCTGGGACAACACATACGGCCAGCGCTTCGCGGACTGGGACGCGACGATCGAGCGCAACCGCAACAGCAGCACCGGATCGACCGGGATCCTGCGCAACTCGGTCAACAACCAGGACACCTGGGGATTCGTCACCAGGCTCCACAAGGAGTTCGGCGGCGATTTGAACACCGAGATCGGAATCGACTGGCGCACCGCGACCATCGAACACTACCGCGAGGTGCGCGACCTGCTGGGAGGCGACTACTTCAATGGGTGCTTCCGCGGGAACTGCCACTCCGACTTCTGGACGGAGGCGGACGCCAACCGCGGGCTGGGCGACAAGATCGTCTACCACAACGAGAACGACGTCAGCTGGATCGGCGTGCACCTGCAGGCCGAGAAGTCTTCGCCCTCCGGCTCCTTCTACGGGATGGCCGGGTGGTCGCGCAACGTGTACGACTTCACTGACTTCTTCACCAAGGGCCCGAGCGGCGGCCCACTCGAGCTGACCAGCGGGGGACTCACCGGCTATCAGATGAAGGGCGGCGCGGTCCGCAACATGGGGCCCGAGTGGTCCGTCTACGGCAACGCCGGCATGGTCTCCAAGGTCCCGATCTTTGACGGCGCAATCGACGACATCAACGGGCTCCTGGTCGACAATCCCAAGAACGAAACCTTCCTCTCGTTCGAGGCGGGAACGCGCTTCCGGTCGCTGGGCCGGCAGTTCTCGCTGGATGCCAACCTCTACTTCACACAGTGGAACGACCGAACCGCCCGCCGGTTTGCCCGGGACTTCTTCGGGGAGGGCGACGATGCGGTGATCAGGATGCTGGGGATGGACGCGCGCCACATGGGGATCGAACTGGAAGCCGCCTTCCAGCCGTCGGACTTCATGCGTTTCGACGGTGCTCTCTCGTTGGGCGACTGGAAGCACACCGACAATGTCCAGGGCTCGTACTCGAACGACGACAGGACCGTCACCGAGGAATACACCTTCTTCGTGAAGGACTTGTTGGTGGGCGACGCCCCGCAATTCCAGATGGCCTACGCACTGTCGCTCTTCCCCAGCGGAGGCCTCTACCTCCGGTTGCAGGGCAAGACCTTCGGGAAGCACTACGCCAACTGGGACCCCTTCTCGCGCACGACCGAAGACGACGCCAACGTCCAGTCGTGGCGGCCGCCGGGGTATTCGGTCTTCGACTTCCACGTGTCGTACCGGCTTTCGGACGAGATGGCGGCGCCATTCGGCGGCAACGTCAGGCTCTTCATCCACGGCTACAACATGTTCGACGCGATCTACATCCAGGACGCCACGGACAACTCGCGCTTCAACGGGTTCGGCGAGAGGAACCACACGGCCGACGACGCCGAGGTCTTCCTGGGGTACCCGCGGAACTTCAACTTCGGGTTCCAGATCTACCACTGATCGGGTGACCGGGCCGACGATCGCGCGAATGATCGCCGCACGGGCCCCCGCGCCGGGATGTGGGCGCGGGGGCCCGTTGTCACATCACACCATGGAGGGCTTGGGGAGATGTTCTTCTACGTAGTGGCAGGCTGGACGGCAGTGACGCTGGTTTCGCTGCCGTTGGTAGCGCGGAAGCTGCCTGAATCGCAGCGGGCCGGAATCTTCGTCTTCAGCGCGGTCGAACTGGTCCTCTGTTTCGTGGGCCTGGTCGTGCTGTGGAGGACCGGATGGGGCGGGACCGTGTCCGATGGCACGTTCGCGTGGGTCTTCGCGTTGCTGTTGGCGGGTGCGGGCGTGGTGTATATGGTGCTTCGGGACACGGACTAACCCGCGCCCGGCCCGGGTCCTACAGGCTGGCCACGAGCAACTCGTGGAGGGCCGCCGGATTCTCGGTGTTGAGCCAGTGTCCGCCCTCGACTTCGTGCAGGAAGACCCGGCCCGTCCGCCGCCCCACCGCCCGGATGCGCTTCGCGTCGGCGTCGCCCAGCACGCTTGACGCCGACGCCTTCACGAAATGGATCGTCGCGCCCTCGGGGGGCTCCTCCACCACGTCCCACGCGTCCGTGCCAAAGTAGTCGCGCAAGTACCCCTCCATCTCGTCCGGGTCGAGCCCCCATACCCACCCCTCCACCCCGTCCCGCCGCACATTCGAAGCCATCCACGCGGCCACCAGCGGCGAATACCCCTCGTCCTCGACCGCGGCCGCCGCCTCGGCCCGGCTCGCGAAGGGACCCGGATGGCGCCGGAGCACCCCGAGCATTCGCCACGCGCCCCCCGCCGGCCGCCCCGTCCCCGGCGATGAGTCGATGATCCAGTACCGACGGGGCACCGGCGAGCAATGGCGCGCGTGCACGAGCGCCACCTTGCCGCCGAAGGAATGGCCGAGCACGGCGTCGGCGGGGGCGCCCAGGCCCGCCTCCACGCCCGTCAGATCGGCCGCGCACGCCTCGATCGTATGGGGCGCCAGGCGCGGCGACCGCCCGTGCGCGCGGAGGTCGACCAGCGTGACGGCCCAGCCGGGACGTGCATTCACGAGGCGTCGCGCGACGGTGCGCCAGTTGCGGCCCGCGCCGTAGATGCCGTGCAGCAGCAGCATGCCGCGGGTGGGCGTGGCCCCGGGGGCGGTGAGGGTGTCGAGGTGGAGCGGAGTCACCCCGTATCTTATCATCAGGGATCGTCGGCGAATGTCGGCTCGTGACCCCAATCCTTCATCCCAAGGGTTCCCCACGACAGGTTCATCATGTCATGAGAAGTTTACATTAAGTCATGTGTGGTTCACATCGTGAACGTCTTCCTGCGAACTGCCGGGCCGCCCTCCTCACTGCGGGCTTCCTTCCGGTTCACGCCATCCTTCGCCCTCCGACCCTCTGCGCGGTCGCCGTTCTCGGAGGTTGCCTCGCCCGGCCCGCCACGCTCCAGGCGCAGACCCCCGACACCCTCACCTCCTCCCCCGTCACCATCCCCCGCCTCTCCACCCCCATCACACTGGACGGGATCGTCGACGAGGCCGCCTGGGACGAAATCACCCCCTTCCCCATGACCCTGTACACCCCGACCTTCGGCGGCCCCCTCACCGAGGCCACCGAGGTCAGGGTCGCCCACGATGACCGCTATCTGTACGTGTCCGGGCGCATGTACGACTCCGAGCCCGGCCGGATCCGCACCGGCACCTTCTACCGCGACAGCTACAGCGGCGACGACATCCTGGCCGTGGTCATCGACAGCTACAACGACTATGAGACCGCGGTCTGGTTCGTCACCAACCCCGAAGGCGTCCGGCAGGACCGCACCGTGTCCAACGACGCGCAGTTCACGAGCGGCATGCCCATGAACTGGGACTGGAACGCCCACTGGGACGTGGCCACCACGAAGAACGACCGCGGCTGGTTCGCCGAGTTCCGCATCCCCTTCTCGACCCTCGGCTTCCAGACGGTCGACGGCGAGGTCACCATGGGCCTCATCACCTACCGGATGATCCCGCGCAAGAACGAGCGCCAGACCTACCCGGCCATGGATCCCAGCTCGGGCCGGCTCGGTTTCGCCCGCCCGTCGCGGGCGCAGCGCGTCGTGCTCACGGACGTGCGCCAGGCCACCCCGCTGTACGTGACCCCCTACGCCCTAGGCGGAGTCCAGCAGACGCCGGTGTTCGAGCGCTCCGCCGACGGCAACAGGGACGAATGGCACAGCGAACGCGACCCCACCACGGAGGCCGGCCTCGACGTCAAGTGGTCCCCCACCTCCAACCTCGCGCTGGACGTGACCGTCAACACGGACTTCGCACAGGTCGAGGCGGACGAGCAGCAGATCAACCTGACCCGCTTCTCGCTCTTCTTTCCCGAGAAGCGCCAGTTCTTCCAGGAACGGGCGTCGACCTTCGACTTCAACACGGGCGGCTTCTTCAACCGCCTCTTCCACAGCCGCAGGATCGGCCTGGACGAGGGCGAACCGGTGCGCATCTACGGGGGCGTGCGCGCGGTCGGACGGCTGGCCGGCACCGACTTCGGCTTCCTGAGCATGCAGACCGCGGCCCGGGGCAACTTTCCGTCGGAGACCATGAGCGTGCTGCGCCTCAGGCAGCAGGTCTTCAACCCGTACTCCTCGGTGGGCGCCATGGCGACGACGCGGCTGGGTTCCTACACCTACGACCGGGACTCGCCCGCGGGCGCCAACGCCGCGTACGGGCTGGACGCGGTGCTGCGGCTGTTCGGCGACGAGTATCTCGTGGTGCAGTGGGCCCAGACCTTCGACGAATGGCAGCAGCGGTTCGCGGGCGAGGAGCGGGGGCGGGAATCGGGGCTGTTGCGGGCGCGGCTCGAGCGGCGCCGCGACGACGGGCTCTTCTACTACGGCGAGATGATCCGGGTGGGCGCGCTCTACCGGCCCGGACTCGGTTTCCAGTCGCGCAGGGACTTCAACTACGTGGCCGGGGAGTTGGGCTACCGGCAGTACCGTGACGCCGACTCGCCACTGCGGTCCAGGGCGGTGAGCGTGGAGACGGCTCACTACAACCGCAGGGGTGACGGATCGGCGGAATCGCGCGAGATCCGGCCCGAGTTCGAGTTCGACTTCAAGGGGGGCTCGAACCTGACGATCGGGGCGTTGTCGAGCTTCGAGAGCGTGCGGTCACGGTTTCGCGTCGCGGACCTGATGGTTCAGCCCGGCGAATACTGGTTCCACGAGGCCAACGTCATGCTCAGGCTTCCCCGCAGCGCCGCCCTCCGGGGCGAATTCGAGGGGTCGGCGGGGACCTTCTACGGCGGCAGCCGTCTCAGCCTTTCTCTGGGCCCCACCTGGACCGTCTCCAAATACCTGGAAGTGGAAGCCGGCTACGAGGTCAATCGCATCCGGTTCCCGACCCCCGTCTCGCACCGCTCCGTGAACACCACCACCCAGCTGGCGGTCCTGAAGCTCAACACGGCGCTCAACCCGCGCATTTCAATGAGCACTTTCGCCCAGTACAACAGCACCGTCGACCGGACCAGCGTGAACGTGCGCTTCCGCTATCACTTCCGCGAAGGGACGGATCTGTGGGTGGTGTACAACGAGGGGCTGGATAACGATCGCGGCGGCGGGACAGTGCGTGAGCCGCTGTCGACCGGGCGGGTGGTGATGGTGAAATACTCGCATGCGTTTGTGCGGTGAGGGGCTGACGGGGGAACCACCGATCGGGACAATTCGGGCTTGCGGAGGTGCGCGGCCGCCATATTTTCCTGATCGGGAAAACTGCCGATGACGACCGAAGAGCTGGGAAGGATCATACGCGCCGCTCGGCGCGAGCAAGGCCTGCGCCAGGACCAGTTGGCGGGGGCCGCGGGGGTCGGTGTGCGCTTCCTCTCCGAGCTGGAGCGGGGGAAGGAGACGGCCCGGGTCGGCAAGGCGCTCGCCGTGCTCGACGCGCTGGGTTGCAGGGTGCGGATCGATCCGCCCGGCGTTTGGTGGACAAACCGGCACGGGCACGGGGAGTGACGGCAGTCCGTGGGCCAAGCCCCGCATGGACACCGAGAGCGGCGAGACGCCGGGCCGTGAAATGACGCGTTCGTTGACGGTTTGGTGGGACGGGGTCGTGGTCGGACGGCTGGTCCTGGACCGGCATGGGGCCATGCGCTTCGCGTACGACAGCGACTGGGTCGCGGATCCGGCCAGGCCGCCGGTGTCCTTTTCGCTGCCGAAGCGGCCGGAGTCCTTCAGTGCGCGCCTCTGCGCACCCTTCTTCGAGGGCCTGCTGCCGGAAGGGTCACAGCGTGATGCGGTCGCAGTCGCGCTCGGGGTGTCGTCGGCGAACACCTTCCGGCTGCTGGTGGCGCTGGGGGAGGAAGTGGCCGGCGCGCTCACCCTGTGCGCGGAGGGGGAGGTGCCGTCCGTCCCGGAGGCCGACGGCGGCAGGATCTTGTCGGACGATGAATTGGTCGAACTGCTCGACACCATCAGGACGCGACCGTTTCTGGCGGGGCGGGAGGAGGGACTGCGGCTCTCGCTGGCCGGTGCCCAGTCGAAACTCCCGGTTGTGGTCACCGGCGACGGAATTGCGGTTCCGTCGCCGGGACAGCCGACGACGCACATCCTGAAGCCTCCGATCCCCGGATTGGCCGCCACTACCGAGAACGAGGCCTTCGCGATGCGGCTCGCCGCCGGACTCGGCCTCAAGGTGGCTCTGGCGGAGGCCAGGGTGGTGAGCGGCCGTCCGTTCCTGCTGGTGGAGCGCTACGACCGGCGGGTTGGAGCCGACGGAGAGGTGCGGCGGCTGCACCAGGAGGACTTCTGCCAAGCCCTGGGAGTGCCGTCGGCCCGAAAGTACGCCTCCGACGGAGGACCGGGGTTCGCCCGCTGCTTCGACCTGTTGCGGCGAACCTGTACGCCGCCGGCCCCAGCGGTCCTAGAGCTCCTCGACGCGGCCATCGTCCAGGTGCTGATCGGCAACGCGGACGCGCACGGCAAGAACTACAGCATCAACTACAGCATCCTGCACGACCCGCTGGGCGCGGCCACGCTCGCCCCGCTCTACGACCTGATGTGCACCGTCGAGTATCCGCACCTCGCGGCCACCCTGGCCATGAAGATCGGCAGACGCGGTACGCTGAGGGAATTCCGTCCCGGCACCTGGGACCGCTTCGCGCGCGACTGCGGCCTCTCGGCCCCGTTCGTGCGGCGGCGCGTCCGGGAACTATGCGAGATGGCGCGCGAGCGTTGCGAGGAGGTCGCGGCGGAGTTGGCGTGTCCGGGTCTCGACGAGGAAGCCCTGCACGGTTTCGCGGCGCGCATCGCCGAGCGTGCCGGCGGGCTGGCCGGGACGACACGACCCGCTGGACCCCGGCCATGACCCGCCCACCCCTCCCCCGCATCCCCCTCGCGCTCCTCGCCCTGGTCGCCCTTGGCGCCCTCTTCACCACCCCGCCCCTCCACGACGCCGCCACCGCCACCAACGTCCCCTCCACCCACCTCCACCACCCCTTCGGCTACCTTCTCCTCGCCCCCCTCTTCGGCATCTGGGACACCCTGTCGCTCCTCACCGTCAGCCAGCACTACGCGGTGCTGGCCACCGTCATCCTGCTCTACGTGGCCCGTCGCGTCTGCGCAGTTCGGACCGTGCGCCGCGAACTTGCCGCCGACCCGGACACCGCCGAAGACGCCGCCCACCCCGGCTTCAGCGTGACGCTGGCTGTCCTGGAACTCGGCGGCGCCGTCTTCTTCCTCGTCGCGCTGCTCGCCTTCTACGCGGCCGCCGTCTTCCTCCCACGCCCCATGGTGGCCCTGCGGCTCAACGACCCCGACCTCATCGCGGTCGACTTCCACTCCCACACGAACCGCTCCCACGACGGGTGGTCCCGCTTCACGGCCGAGCGCAGCCGCGCCTGGCATGAGGGCGGCGGCTTCGACGCGGCGTACATCACCGATCACTACACGTGGGCCGGGGTGGACGATGCGGTGCCCGCCAACCCGGCCCGCGCGGGCGAGCGCACCGTGATGCTGTCGGGGATGGAGGTCCGGCTCCGCAACCGCCACGTCAACCTGCTCGGCCACCGGGACCGCTACCTCTTCGCCCTGGACAGCACCCGGCACCACCTTGACCCGGACTCGATCGCCGCCGCGCGGGAGCGGGGGGCCACCCCGGTGACGATGCTTTACACCATTCCCGGCCCGCTCGACCAGGTCGTGTCCCTCACACCCGGGTCGCCCGCCGGGGTGGTCGGAATCGAGCTGAGCGACGGGGCGCCTCGCGGGCTCGAACAGGTGAAGGCCGAGCGCGCGGAGATCCTGGCGCTCGCCGACAGCATGGACCTGGCCGTGGTTGCGGGGTCGAACATACACGGGTGGGGGCGCACCGTCCCGGCCTGGAGCGTGATGCGGGTGCCGCGGTGGGGCGAGATGACGGCGAGTGACCTCGGGGGCGCGATCGAGGGAGTGTTGCATCGGGACCGCCGCCGCGCGGTTACGGTGGTCGAACGGCGGATGCCGTACCACGATGGTTCCCGCGCCGCACTCGCCTTGACCGTCCCCTGGCTGCTATGGGAGCATTTCCGCATGCTGACGGTGGCGGAGCGGGGGTCCTGGATCGCGTGGATCGGGCTTCTCCTGTTGGTCTGGACGGCCTGGCACCGCCTCAAGGCAAGGACGAGCACCCGGCACCGGGAGGCGACGGACAAATCATGATCAGCACTTTCACCGTGTACCTGCGCCTCGGCTTCGAGCATCTCCTCGACCTGCAGGGCTACGATCACATCCTGTTTCTGGCGGTGCTCTGCGCCGCGTATACTCTGGCGCGCTGGCGCGAGCTCCTCGTGCTCGTGACCGCGTTCACGATCGGCCATTCGGTCTCGCTCGCGGTGGCCACGCTGCGGCTGGTGCGCGTCGACACCGGCCTCGTCGAGTTCCTCATCCCGGTCACGATCGTGGCCACGGCCGTCACCAACCTGGTGGGGCTTCGGCGCGAGGATCCGGCCGAGTATAAGGTCGCCGCGCGTCCCCTCCGCTACGCGCTGGCCCTCGCATTCGGGGTGGTCCACGGGCTGGGTTTCTCCAACTTCCTGCGACTGGCGCTCGGCGAGGAGAGGAGCCTCTTTGTCCCCCTGCTGTCCTTCAACATCGGTCTTGAGCTGGCCCAGATCGTGGTGGCGGTGGGAGTGCTGGCGGTGGGGATGGTGGCCTTGCGCCTTCTCTCCCTCCCCCAACGTGTGTGGACGTTGCTGCTGTCGGCGCTGGCGGGTGGGATGGCGGCCGTGATGGCGGTGCAGCGCTGGCCGCTGTGAGGGGTGGCCGGCGGACGGAGTACGTCAGGCAGTCTCCGCACGAAGAATCCGGACGCGAGGGAGGGAGGCCATCGCCCTGTCCAGGGTGAGGACGTCCAGGTCTTCGCGCGAGTAGTCGTCGGCGATGAGGCGGTCGACCAATCCGGCGCCGCCGGTGCTCCCGATCGCGTCCAGGACCCTCGTGCCGTTCAACGGAGAGACGAGCCCGCTGCGGAGCACATGAAGCAGTCCTGTGCGGGCGTCCGCCCTGGTCACGCCGTAGTGGTGCTGAACCGCGATGTACGCCTCGCCGATTACCTGGTTCGATGCGACCACGCCGGCGCCTTCGTCCCTCACGAGGACGGACAGTCCCTGCACGGACCTGGCGAAGTCCGCCTCGGGGACGCCCGTCAGCAGCCGCACCAACACGGAAGTGTCAATCCCGTAG
>JAPPGM010000012.1:25748-44898 GCA_028874995.1 Gemmatimonadota bacterium
CGCACGGAAGGAATGGATATCGAACGCCTCGTATCCGGGTCGCAACTTGCCTCGCAGCGGTGCCAGGCGGGAGAGGTCGATTCGGTGCGGCCGCACGACGAACCCGTCCGGACCCTCCTCCAACTCGAGACGGTCGCCGGGCCGCACACCCATCGCCTCCAGCACCCGGGCGGGAAACGTAACCTGACGCTTCGATGTGATTCTGATCAGCATGGTCTCCCTCCTGACAGCACTTCCTTACGATTTACTATATTTCCGTAAGTATCCTAAGTCAAAAGGGCGGCACGTATACTCGCGACCCGCGTCATCGGATCATCAGGAGCTGCTCGATGGGATGGGAGTTCAATTCGCCGCGAGGGGTGGTTCGGTACTTCACGCCCGTGACGATTGCCCGGTAGCTTGATCGCCGACGGCCGGAGGACGGTTGTAGCTGGATGAAGTGCTTCCTCATTCGCCGGCCCTCCCCGCCGACACGTCGATGTCAAGACCCTCGATCAGCAGGTCCAGCTTCGCTTCGACTCCCGAAAGCCGAGAATCGAGCGCCGCCATCTCCTTGCTCAAGTCGGCCCGGACCTCCCCGATCCGCCCGCTGACCACCCAGGTGGCTGTCACCGCCGAAGCCACGATCGCCGCCACCGGCACCCAGGTCTCGAAGTGTTTCTTCATCGCGCCCTTCTTCCGTTTCCCGCAGAGCTGGGATTAGACCCGCTGCCCGTTCATTCGCCAGCCCTCCCCGGCGACACGTCGATATCAAGACCCTCGATCAGCAGGTCCAGCTTCGCTTCGACTCCCGAGAGCCGAGAATCGAGCGCCGCCATCTCCTCGCTCAAGTCGGCCATCTCCTTGCTCAAGTCGGCCCGGACCTCCCCGATCCGCCCGCTGACCACCCAGGTGGCTGTCACCGCCGAAGCCACGATCGCCGCCACCGGCACCCAGGTCTCGAAGTGTTTCTTCATCGCTCCCTTCTTCCGTTTCCCGCGGAGCAGGGATTCGACCCGCTGCCCCGTTCCGGCTCACATCAATACGAAGACCAACGGGCCATTGGCATAGCAGAATCGGCCAACTTTCCTTTCGGTGCGATTCGTGGGCCACGGACACTGCCGGTGCACGGGGAATCGTAGGCCGTGGCGTTGGGGTCGGCAAGGAGCGATGGATGCCGGTGGATGCCGGTTTTGGGAATCCGCCCCGTCCGCGCCAATTGCCCCCCGCCCGAACCCCACCGTAGCTTTCTCCCCACCCGGAGCCCACCCACCGCCCCGACACGGAGAGTCCCCATGCCCCCCAAAACCTTCCGAACGGCCACCCCGGCCCTCGCCGCATTTCTCCTCCTCCTCGCCGCCGCCACGGCCCATCCCGCCCACGCCCAGTGGACCGCCTCCAAGCCCGGCAGCGACAACATCGACATCCTGGGCCACATCCCGCTCGGTCCGCGCCTTTCCGTAGCCGACCTCGACTTGGAACAGGAGATGGACCGCCCCTACGCCTACATCGCGCGGATGGTCTACGGCGACGTCGGACCCAAGGGCCTCGACATCATCTCGATCGCCGATCCCGAGCACCCCGAGCTCCTCTACGAGTGGCGCATCGAGAACCAGGACCTGCACATGCGCACCGGCGGCATGGACGTCAAGCACTTCAAGCTGGAGGACCGCTACTACGTGGTGCAGTCGCTCCAGTTCGGGCAGGGCGGGCCCAACACCGACCTGGGCGCGGTGGTCCTCGACGTGACCGGGCTCCCCGACGCCTCGACCGTACGCGAGGTGGCGCGCATCCGCGAGCCGGAGCTGCCGGGGGGCTTCCACAACATCTTCATCTACAAGCACTCCGACGGGCGGGTGCTGCTCTTCACGACCGTTCGCGGTCCCTTCGCGCACGTCTACGATATGGCCCGGGTCGTGGGCGGCGACCTGGAGAACGCGCTCGTCGGCCGCGTCCCCGTCCCCGAGACCGAGTTCAGCCGGGGCGGGCGGGGCTACCACGACTTCTACGTCGGCTACCACCCCGACACCGGCGAGGACCGCTTCTACGGCGGCGGCACCGGCGGCTACTACATCTACGACGTCACCAACCTCGACGACCCCCAGCTGCGGATCACGCTGGCCGGCATCAGCGGCGTGCGCGGCGGGCACACCTTCACCCCCAGCCCCGACGGCCGCTACGCCGTCGCCGAGACCGAGTACCAGTACGCCCCCATCCGCATCTTCGACCTGCAGCCCGCCCTTGAAAGCGAAGAGGTCACCAACATCCGCCGCCCCATCTCGGCGTGGACGGCCGACTGGCAGAACCTGGTCCACAACCACGAGGTCCGCTGGCCCTACGTCTTCGCCTCCGGGTACCTCGACGGCCTCCAGATCTTCTCGCTCATGGACCCCGAGAACCCGGTGACGGTCGGCTTCTACGACACCTACGTCGGCCCGCCCAACAAGGACCGCACGGCGGTGTTCAACGGCGCGTTCGGGGTGGACATCCGCAACGCCGACGGCCTGATCGTGGTGAGCGACATGACCACGGGTTTCTGGACGTTCCGGATGGACGGGTTCAGCGGCTGGAACGGGGAGCAGTGGGGCATGCCGAACATCTCGTCGGCGCAGGACTGGGACAACGGGCCGGTCAAGCGGCCGATCAGTTGAGCGTGCGAAGGAGGAGAGGAGAATGAGGGGGACCGGATTGGTGCGACCGGGGGGCTGGGTGGCGGTGGCGGCGGTGTTGTCGGGTGCGGTGCCGGCCCGGAACGCCGCCGATGGCGGGCGGTTGGCCGGCTTGCCTTCCGAGGTGGCCGGCGTTGTCGGCGGATGCGCGGGCGCGGTCTTCGGCGCCGCCGACCTCGTGCCCGGTGCCCAAGGTCCGGAGTACTACCAGTTCCCGATGGTGTCCACCAAACGGGTCCCGGGAACCGGCAACGCGACCGGTGTCGGCGAGGTCGCCTTCGCGCAGTCGCCCTTCGGTGTCGCGCTGGCCGGGGACGGCAGCTACGACTACGACTTCACTGTCCGTTTCGAGCGGCTGAGACCCCCCCGCAGCGGCACCTACGTGGTGTGGGCCACGACTCCGGAGCTCGACCAGGTGGTGCTCGCCGGCGAGCTGGCCGACCCGGCTTCGTTCTCCGGCAAGGTGGCGTGGAACAAGTTCCTCGTGGTGGTCACGCTGGAGCCGGCGTTCGATCCGGACGCGACGATGTGGACCGGTCCTATCGTGATCCGCGGCATGTCGCGCAGCGGGATGATGCACACCATGGCCGGGCATGGGCCTTTCGAGGAGGAGAACTGCGCGGCGTACGGGTATGAGTAGGTGAGTATATGAGTAGGTTGGTTTGGAGCAGGACGGACGTGGAGGCCCTTGACGGTCCCGTTACGATCACTGCCCCTCAAAGGCCACGCTGACCCGGGAGAGATAGGATATGAGCAAGACCTTGGCCGCTGAGAGGGCTTACCTGAAGAAGAACCAGGAACGGCTCCGGCGTCGCTATCCCGGGAAGTATCTTCTGATCAAGGGTGCGAAGGTGCACGGCGCCTATGACACCAGAGAGGCTGGAGTCCTCGCAGGCGTAGAGCGTTTCCCCGATGCCCGGGCGTTCCTGGTCCGATCCGTGGACCAGCCGGAAGACCCGGTGGTGAGCAATCCCGCCCTTTCTCTCGGGGTACCCCTGAGTTGCTCGTCCTGACCGGACGGGCCGCCACCCAGGACGGCGGACCGGACAGGGCGGGACTTCTAGCGAGGGGTCCGCTTCTTCAGGTCGCGCTGTCCGTGCTGGATCGACAAGCTGACATTCTGAGCAGTCGCGGAGAGGACGTTCCCGTCGTGAACGGCCTGGCTCTGATTGACTCGGGCGCGTCGGCGACCTGCATCGACGATGGGGCTGCCATTGGTGCCCGACTGCCCGCTGTGGACACTGCAAGGATGTCGTCGGCGTCCGGATCGTCGGATGTGAGCGTCTACGCGGGAAAGATCACATTGGTCCAGCCGGATGGGACGGGTGGCACCGGCGCCGTGATCAATGCCCACCAGGCAATTGGGGTCAACATCAGGGAGCAGGGGATCATCGCCCTCATCGGGAGGGATATCCTGAGTTCCTGCATCTTGATCTACAACGGCGTGGAAGCGCAGTACACCTTGGCGTTCTAGGAACCGGGAATGTCTTTCGCTCTTTCTCGGCTGGCCCGGCCCAACTCGGCTGGCCCGGCCCTCTTGCTGACCGCCGCTCGCTCCGAGAGGATGTCCCCAATGTGTCGATTCCCGTCCCTGCTTCTCGCGTCTGCCTTGGTTCTCGCCGCCGCCTGCGCCCCGGATGACGAGGCGGCACCCGGCGACCTGACCACCACCTTCGACACCATCAATGGAGTCGTCCACGTCACCAACACCGGCCCCGCGCCCCCGGCGCGCCTCGCTCCGGTGGTCTCGATCGGGCCGAAGACGGTGACCGACACCGGCTCGCCGGACGAGTTCGGCGGCGTGACCAGCGTGGCGCTGGGGCCGGACGGCGAAGTCTACGTGGCCGACGGCCGCAATTTCGAGGTGAGGGTCTTCGGGCTGGATGGTGCGCACCGCCGCACCTTCGGCCGCGAGGGCGAGGGGCCGGGCGAGTTCGAGGCCCTCTCTTCGCTGGCGTGGGCGGGAGACCTGCTCCTGACGCTGGATCCCATGCTGGGCCGCGTCGGCGAGTGGTCGGGAGAGGGCGAATGGCTCGGGCAGCGGAGGACGCGGGGGCGCATCACGGGCTGGCCGGGCCCTCGGTTTTACCCGGTCGGCCCGGACGAGCTGTACCGGCGTGCGCTGGGTTCCGGTTACGAAACGAGATTCGGCACCGCGATCCGGTCACTGTACGTGGGCCTCAACAGCCGCGGCGAAACGGGCGACACGCTGCCGGAGCTGCCGGACGAGTCCACGTCGGCGATCTTCTGCGAGACTGCCGAGGGCATTTTCATGGCCTTCACGATTCCCTTCGCTCCGAGTCTCATGGAGCACCCGGGGCGCGGCGGCGTCATGTACTCCGCGCTCACAAGCGACTACCGGATCGCGGTTACCCGGAACCACGGCGCCGACACCCTGCGGTTGATCCAGCGTCCGCTGCCCGCCGAACCGGTCACGGACGCCGAGTGGGAGGAGCGCACCCGGGATTTCGAGGAGTGGCGCGCGGAGAACAGAAGCGCGGAGTGCGAACCCTCCGGCCCCACCCGGTACCCGACGAAACCCATCCTGGGCCCCCTCTACATCGCGACCGACGGCAAGCTCTGGGTCGTCGTGCGACGGGCGGCTGGCGACCTCTGGGAGGTCTTCGACGCCGACGGCCGGTTGCTGGCCGGCGTCCCGGCGCCTCCACACATCGCAACCGGCGTCGCCCCGGCCTTCGGCCCTTCCGATCACCTGCTGACGATCCGCCGCGACAGCCTCGACCTGGACCACGTGGACGTCTGGCGCCTCGAACGGGAGAGCTCGTAGCGCGAAGTCCGGCACGGGCATTGCAAGGGCTCGCCCGATCCCGCTTTGCCATTTTTTGCCATTCACCTATCTTCAGTTCATGAGCACCATGAACATCTCGCTTCCCGCGCCGCTCAAGTCTTTCGTCGACGAGCAGGTGACGGACCGCGGCTACGGCACCTGTAGCGCGTACGTCCGCGAACTGATTCGCCGGGACCGGGACCGCCAGCACCTGCGGGGTCTCCTGCTCGAGGGAGGGGAGTCTCCTCCTTCGGTGACGGCCGACACGGCCTACTTCGAGGAATTGCGAGACAGGGTTCGCAGACACACGGAGGCGTGAGGCGACGGTCGGTGGTCCTGCGGGCGAGGGCCCGGGGGGATGTGGATGAGGCGATTGCCCACTACCTGGACCAGGCTGGAGTCGAGGTTGCTAACGGGTTCATCGGGGCGCTCGAAGAGGCGTTCGAGCACTTGGCCGGCAGTCCGGGTTCGGGATCGCCCCGATACGGCCATGAGGTGAGCCTGCCCGGCCTCCGCTCCTGGCCGCTCAAGTCGTACCCCTTCCTGGTCTTCTACATGACGACCGCCGACCGCATCGATGTGTGGCGCGTCCTGCACGAACGACGCGATATTCCGGCATGGTTGCGCGCCCCATGACCACGGTGGGTCGGACTCTCCTGCCGGTTGTCGCCCTCCTCGCCATTGCTCCGCCCGCCGCCCCCCAGGAGATGGACCACGCCGCCCACATGATGGGCGACATGGCGGGCGGCTGGCGCATGCCCCCCATGGACCCGAACATGCCGATGATTCCGGGGCTGGAGATGGCGCTGCCCCCGGTCGAGCCGTTCCTCGCCGCGGCGGGTATCGACCTCATGACGCTCCCCGAGGCGCGGCCCAGCGAAGTCGTCCACCTGGAACCCGGCGACACCTTCGACGTCGCCGTCACGATCGTGCGGCGCACCCTGAACGGCCACATGTCGGCGATGTACGGCTACAACGGGCAGTACCCGGGCCCCCTCATCCGGGCAGCGCAGGGGTCGACCGTGGTGGTGCGCGTCACCAACCGGATCGAATTCCCCACGACCGTGCACTGGCACGG
This sequence comes from Gemmatimonadota bacterium, assembly GCA_028874995.1. Classification (GTDB taxonomy): domain Bacteria; phylum Gemmatimonadota; class Gemmatimonadetes; order Longimicrobiales; family Gaopeijiaceae; genus Bin94. The sequence goes on from JAPPGM010000012.1 coordinate 32,263, forward strand.
CCTCCGCCTTGAGAACCGTTTCGACGGCGTGCCCGGCGTAACCCAGGACCCGATCGGAGTCGGCGAGTCGTTCGTCTACGAGCTGCGCGTCCCCGACGCGGGGATGTTCTGGTACCACCCGCACGTGCGCGAGGACGTGCAGATGGACCTGGGCCTCTACGGCAACCTCCTCGTGTCATCCCCCGACCCGGACTACTATGGCCCCGCCCACCGCGAGGAGATGCTGGTGCTGGACGACATCCTCATGGACGACCGGGGCTTCATCCCGTGGGGGAAGGAGGCGCCCACGCACGCGCTCATGGGGCGTTTCGGCAACGTGATGCTCGTCAATGGCGTGACGGGACACGCGCTGGGGGTCCGCGCGGGCGAGGTCGTGCGCTTCTTCATGACCAACGTCGCCAACACCCGCACCTTCAACGTCACCTTCGGGAATGCGCGGGTAAAGCTGGTCGCGTCGGACGTGGGCCGCTTCGAGCGCGAGATGTGGGTGCCGAGCGTGGTGATCGCGCCCGCCGAGCGGTATGTGGTCGACGTGGTCTTCCCCGAGGCCGGCGAGGTGGCGATCGCGAACACGATCCAGGCCATTAATCACTTCCGCGGCGAGTTCTACCCGCATGTGGACACCCTGGCGCGCGTCACCGTCGCGGGTCCCCCCGTCACGGACGAGGTCACCCGCGCCCACGGCATCCTGCGCGCCCACGACGCCGAGGCCGCCGAGGCTTCAGCCCTGCGCGCCCACCTTGCCCGCCCCCCCGACCACACCCTCGAGGCCACCGTGCGCGTTCACGGACTGCCCCTCCCGATCGTGCGCTCGATGGAGATGGACACGCTCTACATACCCCCCATCGAGTGGAACGACGCCATGCCCATGATGAACTGGCTTTCGGCGGGGAACCAGGTCACCTGGATCCTGCGGGATGTCGAAACGGGGCGCGAAAACGACGAAATCGAGTGGACCTTCCAGGTGGGCGACCTGGTGAAGATCCGCGTCTTCAACTCACCCGATTCGTTCCACCCCATGAACCACCCCATTCACGTGCACGGGCAGCGGTTCCTGGTGCTGGCCCGTGACGATGTGCCGAGCGATAACATGGCCTGGAAGGACACCGCGATCGTGCCGGTGGGGTCGACGATGGACATCCTGGTGGAGATGTCGAACCCGGGGGAGTGGATGGTGCACTGTCATATCGCCGAGCATCTGCACGCGGGAATGATGTTCGGGTTTCGGGTGGAGGGGTAAGGGGGTATTCCCTACTAAAATGTAAACTACACTTGACCAATTGTAATGTGTAGTTTGCCTGGTACGCCGGTCGAAAGCCAACGAAAAGGACGGTCACCCCAATGCCCCGCGCCCGAGTCAAGCCGGAACTCATCCGTTGGGTCCGCAAGGACGCGGGCCTCTCCGTTGCGGATGCGGCGAAGAAGGCGGGCACCACTGAAGCCATCGTCCAGCAGTGGGAGGACGGAACCCTTCAGCCCACAATCCGCCAGCTCCGGCTTCTCGCCAACGCGGCCAAGCGACCAATCGCCATCTTCTATCTCGCCGAGCCCCCATGGAAGTTCACTGCACTCCGCGACTTCCGACGGCTGCCCGGCGATCCGGCGACCAATCAGTCCCCGGCGTTGCGGTTGGCCGTCAGGTTGGCCTGCGAGAGGCGGCAGGTGGCCCTCGATATGGCGGCCGATCTGGATGACCTTCCCTCGCCGCTACCCATCCGCGCTTCCCTTGAGGAGCCGGTTGGCGAAGTGGCTCAGCGGATCCGCGACCTGCTTGGAATCTCGATCGGAGACCAGCGAAAGTGGACTGGCCAATACGATGCCCTGAACAACTGGAGGCGGGCGATTCAGGACCTGGGGATACTCGTCTTCCAGGCAAGGGGCGTGGAGGTGGACGAGATGCGCGGGTTCTCGATTGCGGAAGAGCCGAGGCCGGTGATCGTCCTGAACACCAGGGACGCCCCCAACGGCCGCGTGTTTACCCTGTTCCACGAATTCTGCCATCTACTGTTACGAAAGGGGGGCATCTGCGATCTCCGGGACCGCGGAAGCCAGCGACCCGAAGACAGTGCCATCGAGGTATTCTGCAACGCGGTCGCGGCGGAGACCCTGGTCCCGAGGAAGGAGTTCGTACGGTCACCCCTTGTCCACAGTCATCCCAAGGGGCTTGACTGGCCGGCGTCCGGGCTTCGAAGACTGGCAAGGGACTTCTCGGTTTCCTGGGAAGTCGTACTGCGGCGCCTGCTCGACACCGGTCAGATCACGCGGGGCGCATTTCGCGACAGACGGGAGGCGATGTTGGCCCGCGTCCGTGCAACCCAGGGTCCCCGGCCTGGCTTCGTTACCCCCGACGTGGCGGCGGTGACCAACTTGGGCCAGGCGTTCGTCAAGTTGGTGCTGGTCTCCTACTACCAGGACCGGATCACGTCCCGGGATGTCTCGGCGTACTTGGGCGTCCGCCTGAAACACATGGCCAGGATCGAGGAAAACGTCATGGGATCCAGGGTGATGTTCGGCTGATCCCGGGATGAGGTTCAGCATCGACACGAGCGCCATTCTGGACGGATGGACGCGACACTATCCCCGCGAGGCGTTTCCGGGACTCTGGCGGCACTTGGAAGAACTCATCCGGTCCGGCGATCTCCGCGCTTCCGAAGAGGTGAGGCATGAGTTGGAGAAGAAAGAGGACGAGGCTTTCGCATGGGCCCGTGGCCAGGAAGGGTTCTTCGTCCCGATGGACGACGAGATTCAGGATGCGGTGTCCGCGATCCTCGCCGTCCATCCCAGGCTACTGGATACGAGGCGCGGTCGATCAGGTGCCGATCCATTCGTGATCGCCCTCGCCAAGGTGCGGGGGGTGTGCGGTCGTCACTGGCGAACGTCAAAGTGGGAGCGTCAAGCGGCCGAAGATTCCCGACGTCTGCTTGGCCCTTGACCTGGAATCCATGAGCCTACTCGATCTCATGCGGCGAGAAGGTTGGGTGTTCCGATAGCGGGATTGTACGGACTGCGGTTACTGATGCGGGGTGGTGTTCCACTCCACGGTGGAATACTAGTCGACGCTTCAGGTGTCCCCGGACGGTTTCCAGCCCGTGCGCTTCTTGACGATGATCACGACCGCGATCACCAGGAGCAGGAACGCGTACTTGATCCAGATCGGCGCGAGCACCCACGACCAGGACCAGTCGATGTGATCGGTGAGCTTGAGGCCGATCAACATCAGACTGAGAAGCGTCCAGAAGCCCGGGTTCCCGCGGTCCCATGCCTTTGCCACGGATTCGAGTGACCGCCAGAAGGGGTCTTTGCTGGTGTCGTCGCCGTCGCGGCTTTCGTCGCGGTCGTCGCAGTCGTTGCGGTCGTCGTCGCTGTCTTTCACTTGTGGTCCTCCGAAGTGCATGTACCGGCGGCGGAACCGGCGAGGTCGGCCCGTCTGCGGCCAGTTGAATCAATTGAACTGCGGAGAATACGAATTCGGGGATGGGAGACCTTCAACCCGGGGGTCGTACCGTCGCGTCGTACCAGGCGAGTGCGGCGCGGGCTAAGGATATCGTAATGATATCGATATGATATCACTCGATTCACGAATCCGACACGGGCACTCCTGGTCGCGAGGGGAGGATCGCGGGGAGACGGCGGGCCGTACGGTCGAGTGTAACGATCGGTCGGGCCGGTCGGTGTCCGAAGGTCAGCGAGTCAGAGAGGCAGCATCAGGCCGAACCCTTGTCGCATATCGATATGCGATATACCATAGGAGATGATTCGGAACTTCCGTTGCAAGGATACTGAGCGACTGGCGGCGGGATACCGGGTCCGCCGCTTCCAGGCGTTCGAACGGGTTGCCCAGCGGAAGCTCGCACAACTGGACGCGGCCGCGACGCTCGACTTCCTGAGAGTGCCGCCGGGCAACCGGCTGGAGGCTCTCAAGGGAGACCGTCAGGGCTTCTACAGCATCCGGATCAACGACCAATGTAAACTGTGTTTCCGCTACAAATCAGGCGATGCATACGAGGCGGAAATCGTCGACTACCACTAGGAGAAACACCATGACGAGACTCGATCCCGTACATCCAGGTGAGGTGTTGAAACACGACTTCATGACACCGTTCGCGCTGTCATCCAACGCGCTGGCAAGGGCAATCGGCGTGACGCCGGCGAGGATCAACGAAATCGTGCGCTGCCGGCGTGGCATTACGGCAGAGACCGCGCTGCGTCTCGCCAGGTATTACGGCACCGACGCCCAGAGCTGGATGAACCTGCAGGATCGCTACGAACTCGCGCTGGCGGAACGTCGGGTGGGTGATGCCCTCGCAGCTATCCAGCCTCGCGACGCGGCATAGGCGCCCCGCTCACCCCCCGGGCAGCGCCCCCACCAGCTCCGCCGCCGGCAGAGCCCGCACCCCCGGCGCGAGCCGGTACTGCTCCATCCCCGCATGCACCACATCCAGCCTGTCGAGCCGGAGCGTCTCCAGCGCCGACCGCATGGACTTCGTCAGCCGCGGGGCCTCGGAGCGCTTCACCTCGAAGCCGTAGCGCCGCGAACCGGCCATGACCAGGAGATCGAGTTCCGCGCCGGTGTGCGTTGACCAGTGGAAACACTGCTCTGCCGGCGCCCGCAACAGCTGGACGATCTGCTGAATCACGAATCCCTCCCAGGAGGCGCCGACCTTGGGGTGCGACACGACATCGGTCCGGCCGGCGAGCCCGAGCAGGGCGTGGAGAACCCCCGAGTCGGCGATGTACACCTTCGGGGAACGCACCTGCCGCTTCCGGATGTTCTCGAACCACGGCTGGAGCTGCCGGACCACGAACACGGAGGTCAGCAGATCCAGGTACCGGCGCACGGTGGTGTGGGAGACGCCGAAGGCCCGTCCGAACTCGGCGCCGTTCCACAGCTGGCCGTGCCAGTGCGCGAGCATCGTCCAGAAGCGGCGCAGCGTCTCGCGCGGGATGGTGCTGCCCAGGTCGGGAAGGTCCCGGGCGAGGAGCGTCTGGACGAATCCGTCGCGCCAACGGCGGCTCGCTGCGTCCGACCCTGCCAGATAGGATCGCGGAAAGCCGCCGCGCAGCCAGAGGCGCTCCGTGTCGGCAACCTCCGTCAGGTCGAAACCGTCGAGGTGGTGGAAGGCGACGCGACCGGCCAGCGACTCGGAGGTCTGCCTGAGCAGGTCGGTCGAGGCGCTGCCGAGGACGAGGAAACGGGTCGGCAGGCCGGGACGATCGGCGAGGACGCGCAGCAGCTGGAAGATGCCGGGCAGTCTGTGGATCTCGTCCAGGGCCACGAGGCCGCGGAGCGGCCGGAGTTCGAGGCCGGGATCCTGCAGGCGGGCGAGGTCCGCCGGGTCCTCGAGGTCGAACCAGGCCACGCGGTCGCGATGGGCTGCTGCGAGCTGGCGGGCGAGGGTGGTCTTGCCGACCTGGCGTGCGCCCACCAACGCGACGACGGGGAATTCGTCCAGCAGAAGACGGACCCGAGCCACGTGGTGCTTCCGGGAAACGAACATTATTGAAATATGAATGGATAGCGTTCATATTTCAAGTATGTTGGCTACGTGTCCCCACTACCCCAGCCAGTAGCTCAGCTTGACCATGAACACGTCGTCGCTACGCTGCCGGAACAGGGTGCCGAGGTCGTCGCCCAGGGAAAAGTCGCCGTTCGGGCCGAAGTGATTCCTTCCCTGGGACCACACCGCGAACAGCTCGGAGCCGGGGCGGTACTCCCAGCGCACGACCGCGTTCGAGCGGAACTGCTTGAAGTTGAAGTCGAGGTTCCGGGCGTCCTCGGCGGTCCCGTCTCCGTCCAGGTCGACCCGGCTCTTGCCGTCCGGTCCCGTCACGACCTCCACATGCGCGAAACGGTCCCGGTAGGCTTCCGCGCGCGGGTTCGTGATGCGTCTCAGGTGCCCGTAGTCACCCGCCGAAACGAAGGGCTCCGCGTAGAGTTGCAGCGAGAGGGTGGGCAGGAAGGTCCAGTCGATACGCGTGGCGACGCCGGCTGTCGTCTGATCCAGCTCGGCGAAGATGTAACGGGAAGCCTGCACGTTGTAGGCCCCCGCCCACTGCAGGTCTTCCCGCCGCCAGCTGACGAACGGACCCGCCGAGAGCGTGGCGCGCGATGACGGGCGCCAGCGCAGGCTGGTCCTCGTGCCATAGGTCCACGAGTCGGTTGCGGGGCTGAGCCGCCAGTTGTTCTCGACCTCCACCTGAAGCTGCTTGCGCGAGTCCGTCCAGAAGCCGAACCAGCCGCCCCAGGAGGGGTCCTGCCGCAGCATGGGACCGCCCCGCAACGCCGTGTTGGAGAGCCCTTCCGATTGCCGCATCACGCCGGCGAAGCCACCCCAGAAGTTGTTGAGCGTGAAGCCGCCGTTGAGATTGACGCCCTTCTGGTAGCCCTCGCCGCCGAAGCTGTACGGCGCCCAGCCGTCGACGCCCAGTCTCCAGTTCTGGAAGTGCTCGGTGGGCCGGAAGCGCTCATAGCCCACCCACGCGAAGGGAATTACGAAGTCCGTCTCGCGCATGTAGCCCAGGTCGTTCGAATCGAAGCCGGGTGAGCGCGCCATCGCGCCGGTCGCGAAGCGCCAGTACCCGCCCGAGATCTTGGCCAGTGTCGCCGATCCCGCCCATCCGTCCAGGGAGGTGCGGGTGGGGTCGAACTGGGTGTGATCGGCGTCGGGACGCTGGAAGTACCGGGCGGGGGCCTGCTGCGTTCTTGCGATGGCGTTTGCCGAACCCCGCACGGTGGACCCGATCAGGTAGCCGGAGAGGATGAATCGGTCGCCGCCGAAGCGGTGGCGGAGATCGACGCCACCCGTGTAGGCGCCGTGGTGCAGGCTCAGATCGGCGGCCGGGTTCCCGTCGCGCCGCGTCCAGGTGGATATCATTCCCACCGCGCTCCTGCCCTCGCGGAAGTCCCTGGTGACGCGCGCCATGCCGTAGTGCGTGGTGGGCTCAACGACCCGTTCGGTCTCGCGTCCGGCGCCGTCGAGGGAGGGCGCGGTCTCCCGTCCGGTCAGCGCGTGAAGGAATCCCAGCGACCATCCGGACGCGGTCTTCCCCGAGATCTTCGTCGCGCCCAGGATGCGGACCGGGTCGCGTGAATCACCGCGGGTCGCGCCGAGGCGGCGTGAGTAGAACAGCCCCTCGCGGCTCATGTCGCCGCCCCCCTCGGAGAACCGGAAGGAGAAGATTCCCGCGCCCTCGACGAAGAACGGGCGGCGCTCTGGGAAGAAGGTTTCGAACGCGGTCAGGTTGACCTCGGCGGGATCCGCGTCGACCTGGCCGAAGTCGGGGTTGATCGTGAGGTCCAGCGTCAGATCCGTCGTGATTCCGTACTTGAGGTCGCCTCCCAGCGTCGACGAGTATTGGCGGGGGCCGTCAAGGGGGCCGTCGGCCCGGCCGGGAACCTCTTCCATGCGCACCAGCGAGTACGGCATGACCTCGAGCCGGGTGGGGGGCGACAGATCGCGCAGCCCCTCCAGGTCGCCGAAACGCGAGACCAGCGCCCCGTCCCCCTTGGAGATCGGCGCCCACAAGCTCATCTCCAGGTGACGCGCGATGAACCGGGCGAAGTTGATCCCCCAGGTCTGCCGCGCGGCCCCGTCGAACCGCAGCTGGGAGTACGGGATCCGGAACTCCGCCGTCCAGCCGCGATCGTCGGTTCGCGTGGCCACGTCCCACACCGCGTCCCAGGAGTCGTCCTCCTCGGTGTCGTCGAACATGTAGGCGTCGACCTTGACGCCGGCGGGATTGACGCCGAAGCGGAAGGCCGTGCGCCGGTCGTGGTAGCTGTCGATGACGACGTCCACCCAGTCCGAGTGCGCCCGCTCGTCCCGCCGCGCGAGACGCGCCTCGATCGAGTCGGGGGCGGTGTCGAAGGCGCGGATGCCGACGTAGATCGCCTCGGCGCCGAAGAGGACGCGGGCTTCGGTCCGCTGGGAGGGGGCTTCACCCTCGTTGGGCTCGAACACGGTGAAGTCGGCGGCCACGGCGGCGAGGTCCCAATCGGGTTCGGTGAGGAGGCCGTCGAGGATGGGCGGGGTGGTGAGGCGGTGGGCCTGGAGGGTGGGGCGGGGGGTGGGCTGTGTGGGCGGTGTTGCTTCGGTGTCTTGTGAGAGGTCCTGGGCGTGGAGGGGGGTGGGGGGTGCCAGGGTCAGGGCCAATAGCAGGGCCGGAGGGGTCGGACCTGGTCGTCTGAAGTATCTCGTGCGGTCTCGTATCGTCATCGGTTCCTCTCGTTCCTTGTGGGGGGACTTGCGGTATTCGGGTTGGGGGCAATCGTCGCCGGTGCCTGGGTGAGTGACGGGCAGCCGAGCGGGCGATCCCATACAGGACGGGAGAAGGAAGCGGAAGGTTGCACCTGCCCTGGATGGGCGGATGGGAACCGACCCGTCAGCAGCCGCCCTCGCTGGCGCGGGGGACCACCCGGCAGGGATAAAGTCTGGCGTTGCGATTTCGTAACCGTCAGTATTGCGAATTGATCATTGATACTATTGCAATCTTGTTGTTAGATAGCTATCCTGATGGGCCTGACAGACACACACACGCCCGCAACCCATGGCCCCGCACCCGACTCCCCCTCCCGACATCCCCTCGCGCCACCACGTGAGTGAACCCCCTCCGAAGGCGTCCTACGGTCCCGTCCCCCGGAAGTACCGGCCCCGCGTCGCGGACGCCGAACTGAAGCGGCGCATCGTCCGGTCGGGGGCGGTCCTGATCGAAGGGCCCCGGGCCTGCGGGAAAACGGTCACGGCTAGCCAGATCGCGGCCAGCAGCGTCATGCTCGATGCCGAGCCGTCGGCACGCCGGGCGGCGGCAGTCGATCCCGGATTCCTGCTGGAGGGCGAAACCCCGCGGCTGATCGACGAATGGCAGCTCGTGCCCGACATCTGGAACCGTGTGCGGCACGCGGTCGATGGGCGTCCGGGCCGGGGGCATTTCATCCTCACGGGGTCGACGGTCCCGCCCGACGACATTACGCGGCACACCGGGGCGGGAAGGATCGGGAGACTCCGCCTACGGCCGATGTCGCTCTTCGAACTGGGGCGCTCGACGGGAGCGGTTTCGCTCCGGCGGCTGCTGGGGGGTGATCCGGTGCCGAGCACGGCGGCTCAGCTGTCCGTGCGTCGCCTGGCGGATCTCGTGTGCGTGGGGGGATGGCCGCGGCATCTGGGATCGTCGGACGAGGACCCGCCCCTCTCCGCGGAGGACGCCATGGCCGAGAACCGGGACTACCTTGGCGAGGTCTGCCGGACCGATATCCGGCGGGTGGACGGATCGGACAGGGATCCGGCCCGAGTCGGGCGCTTCCTCCAGTCCCTGGGACGCAACGTCGCCACCTGCGCGAGCATGTCCACGCTGGCCCGCGACGCCGGCGGGCCGGACCGTCACCTCACCAACCACACCGCCCGCTCCTACATGACCGCCCTCGAGCGCCTCATGATCGTGGAGGACCAACCGCCCTGGGCCCCGCACCTGCGTTCGCGTTCGCGGCTTCGGACAGTCGCGAAACGACACTTCGTGGATCCGTCGCTCGCCGTGGCGGCCCTGAGCGCCACTCCCGAACACCTGCTGAGCGACTTCGAGTGGTTCGGCCTACTCTTCGAGTCGATGGTCGTGCGGGATCTTCGCGTCCATGCCCAGGCGAGCGGCGCCCGCGTGTACCACTACCGCGACAACACGGGGCTGGAGGTGGACGCCATCGTGGACGCCGGGCCCTGCCGGTGGGCGGCGTTCGAGATCAAGCTCGGGGCGAGCCGGGTCGACGACAGCGCGAAGACGCTGCTGAAGCTGGCCAACCGGGTGGACACGGACCGGTGCGGGAAGCCGGCGGCGCTGGGGGTGATCGTGGGAAGCGGGTACGGATACGCGCGGCCGGATGGGGTAGGGGTGATTCCGGTGGGGGGTTTGGGGGTGTGAGGGGGCGTTTGCGTTTGTTGGCCGGGGGTGTCTATCTCGGATGCGCTGACAGGAACTCCTCAAACCGAGAACAATGGCCAGGCCGGAGCTGACTCCCTACCGGACCGCCGCGTGTGCCGCCGGACTGCTCGTGGTGGGCGTGGGGGGTATTGGCCCCGCGGCGGCGCAACAGGCACCTTACCGTGCGGCGCTGGTCGAAGCGGAAGTCATCTGCCGTGCAGGCCCCTCGCATTCGGCGGAAGCAGCGGGTCTGCTCAGGGTGGGCAATAGCTGGGGAATCGAGTTCCTGGTTGTGCGGACCGAAGCCGACACGGCCGGCGAGATATGGATCCATATCGCGTCGAGGGATGCCCGCCCTTACGGTCTGGACGATGACTGCTGGGTACCCGAATCGATGGTGGCGTCGACCGAAGGTGCGGGGCACCTGTTGCAACTGGCCGACCGCCTGTTGTCCGCGTCCGCGTGGCCTCCGCTCGAACACCTCCTCGCCGCACACTCCCTGTTCGTGCATCCGGCGTATCGGGAGCGGGTCGACGCGTCCCCCGCCCTGAGCGGGCGCCGCACAATGTTGCTGGTGAAAGCGGTGGAGGCGGCGCAGAGGACGGAGTGGTTTGCTGGTCGGCGGGTTGATCGCGACCCACTCGTCCTTGCGTGGATCGAGTCGCTCGGAGGACAGGTGAGGTATTCGGAGGACGGGAGCGACCGGGGAATGTGGGCCGTGGTCGTGGAAGCGCCCGACGCGGAAGAGGATCCGTCGGAGTCGCAGCAGGCCGGGTCGCCGACCCCATCCGAGGGGAGGGACCTGGCGATCATCGCCCCCGACGTGGCTTGTCGCAGTCGGCCGTCGCGGATCGCGTGGAGCTGGACGACACTTCCGATAGACCACCACTTCCGCACCGAGAGGGCGGATACGAGCGTCGCCGGCGACGGGTGGGTCTTCGTCGTGGGACAGGGGTGCTGGGTGTTGGCGGAGCACACCGGAACGGCCGGCACGGATGAGCATGTACTGGCGATCGCCGACCGGTTCCTGACTTCGGGGGAGGCGTGGTCATTCGACAATCACCTCCGGGTCTACACCGTTCTGTCGAGCCGGAACCGGGGGCACCGTGAAGATGTCGAGGCCTCGGCGATTCTGGGACTCCGGCGGTTGCAGGTGCTGCGTGGTGCTCTCCGTCCCCTCAGCCCCCTGGACGCCGACGCACTGATTCGAGCATGGATCGGGGCGCTGGGAGACGAGGTCAAACTTGCGCACGAAGGGCACAGCTGGACGGTGAGCGACGAGGCGTATCTGAACCTGTACGAGAAGCACCGGCCGGACCCGTTCGCGGAGGAGATCATCTGGGAGTACGCGAGCGAATCGGTCCGCCGCGACTGCGAGGGGATGTTCGTTTGCGAGGTGGAGGAGAGTGTCATCAACAGGCTGGCCATGTACTGGATCGACTTCCCGAGCGGTCGTCACATCGCCGACGCGGTGGAGCGAGGCCGGGCCGTGCTCGGCTACGGTCTGGAGTCGTGCAACGCCGCGCATGTGGACCCGGACTCGTATGAAGGGCGAATGTGGCGGTTGGACCGGTGGAAACGGGCGGTTGCGGAAGTCGCGCGGCAACTGCGGGCGACGCTTGAAGGGGTGAGCGAGGATGCCAAGGCCCCACTCATTGAGATGCTCGACGAATTGGAGAGGTGTGCCGGGGCGGAAGGGTTCGACGCGACCTCATAACGGGGTCCTGCAGCAGTGGCCGACAGGCGGCCGCTTCGCTTCACCTATTCATGATGTAATGAGAACATTACATTATGTAATGTATAGCATACATTTTGTCCACACACCGCCAGGAGGCCCCGATGAGACAGAACTCTCCATTCCCGGAACGAGTCGAACGCGTGATCCTCGCCGTGATCGGCTTGGATCTGCTGCTCCAGTGCGTGGAGACCGTGGAAGCGTTTGCGCAGGCGGCGTCGTTCTTCCATTGGGCCAGCGTGGGCATCTGGCTGCTCTACACCCTGGAGTGGTCGGTCCGCATCCTGCGGGCGGAGGACCGGAGGAAGTACGCCTTCAGCTTCCTCGGGATCGTGGACTTCCTGGCCATCATGCCGCTGTGGGCGTTCACCGGATTCGACCTCAAGGCGCTGCGGGCATTTCGCCTGTTTCGCCTTTTCGTCACGACGGCGAAACTCGCCAGCCGCACCAGCGCCGCGGCCAAGCTCGCCAGGGCGTTCCGCTTCGCCCTGGACGAGGCCGGCGCGCTGTTCGCCGGTACGGGCATCATCGTGATCACGGCCGGGTTCGGCATGTACCACCTCGAAAACGGGGTGCAGCCCGAGGTCTTCGCCACGGTCTACGATGGACTCTGGTGGGCGGTCATCACACTGACGACGGTGGGATACGGCGACATTCAGCCCATAACCGCCGCGGGGAAGATCCTGGCCACCGTCGCGATGTTCGCCGGAATCGGCGTCATCGGATCCGCGTGTGGGATCATGGCGGACGCGCTCAGGGAAGCGAGCGTCGGCGAACAGCCGGGGTAGCAAGCCCGTGAAAAACATCCTCACGGCATTCCAGCGGCGGTGAAGAACCAGGTGCCGAAACCACGCAACTGCTCGGAGGGCAGCACGAAGCCCGCCGGCGGTCCGTCCCATTTTGACATGCTCGTGTCCCGGGTTTTGCCGCGGCGGCCGGCGGGCGCCCGATCACGCCACCGCCTCCAGCGCTGCGAGTTCCAGCGGCAGCGG
>JAPPGM010000122.1 GCA_028874995.1 Gemmatimonadota bacterium
CGCCGACGAGGACTTCAACGACGACACGAAGGACGCGGGCGAGCTCGGGGCCGGACACACGGTCACGGCGCTCTACGAAGTGGTTCCCGCGGGAACCGACGTGCCGCGCCTGATCGACGAGCTCCGCTATCAGACCGAGCCGGGAGACCCGCCGGTCACCCGGTTCGAGGACGAGCTCATGTACGTCAAGGTCCGCTACAAGGACCCCGACGGGGCGAAGAGCAGGCTGCTGGCGCAGGCGGTGGCCGACCGGAGCGGGACGGCGTCCGCCGACTTCCGCTTCGCCGCGGCCGTCGCCGGCTTCGGCATGCTGCTCCGCAACTCGCCGCACGCCGGCACCTTCTCGCTGAACGATGTAGTGCAGCTGGCCGAGAACGGGAAGGGCGACGATCCGCGCGGCTACCGCGGTGAGTTCATCCGCCTGGTCGAAGCGACGCGGGACCTGGGGCTGCTGAAGAGCGAGACGGACGGGTTCTAGCGATTCGCGGGTGAACCCCTTCGGGGGTTTGTCCGCGGACTGCCGAGCAAGGGGGCCGGGGGCTCCGTCACGGGTCCCCAGCCGCCTCGCAATCCCCGTTCTCCCGAATACGCAGCCTCCCCGACCCCGACCGCCATGCCTTGGTATGACCTGATTCCAGGGCGGCCGCCATTCGGGCGCGCCGCCAATCCATCCCAGAACCCAGGAGGGTATTATGGGAACCTTGTTTGTTCGAACTGCCGGGATGCTGACGCTGCTCGCCGTGGCGGGCCCCGGCGCAGTCAACGCCCCCGTGCCGACCGGCACCATCGAGGGGCGAGTCACCGACGCGGTGACAGGACAGCCGCTGAATGACGCCCAGGTGTCCGTGGTGGGCACCGAACTCAGCGCGCTGACCAACGTGGAGGGCCGCTATTCGCTGGCCAACGTTTCCGAAGGCGAGCACACCGTGAAGGTGGTCATCGTCGGTTACGCGACGCAGGAACGGCAGGTGACCGTCACGGCGGGCCTGAAAACGGAGGCCGACTTCGCGCTGAAGATCTCCGCGATCAACCTCGACGAGATCGTCGCCACCGGGGTCGCGGGAGCGGCCGAGCGCCGGAAGATCGGTGTATCGCTGCCATCCGTGAACGTTGCGGGGAGACAGCTTCGCGTGCGCGGAGGCAGAAACGCGCGCGGCGACTGGGGCTGGATGCGCGGTGTCACTTGCTGCTTCTTCAGCGGCGGACGGTTCAACACCGAGTCCTATGCCCTCATCGAAGAGAACGACTTCGAAATCGTCCGCGCCTCACCGCTCTCCACCTTCTCGATCGACGTCGACCGCGCCTCCTACGCGAACATCCGCCGCTTCATCCAGGACGGCGAGCGACCACCCATCGACGCGGTCCGCATCGAGGAGATGATCAACTACTTCCCCTACGAATGGGGAGATGTGGCCGGTGAGCACCCCTTCGCCGTGACCACCGAGGTGTGGGAGGCGCCCTGGGAGCGGGAGCACCGGCTGGTGCGCATCGGTCTCCACGCGCAATCGATCGACACCGACGATCTCCCGCCCAGCAACCTCGTCTTCCTGCTCGATGTCTCGGGATCGATGGACAATCCCGCCAAGCTTCCGCTGCTCAAGAAGGCGTTCGCGCTGCTGGTGGACCAGCTCAGGCCTCAGGACCGGGTCGCGATCGTGGTCTACGCGGGGGCGGCGGGGCTGGTGCTCCCTTCCACGCCGGGCGACCATCACAAAACGATTCTGGGTGCCCTCGAACAGTTGCGGGCGGGCGGCAGCACCGCCGGAGGAGAAGGGCTCAAGCTCGCCTACGAGACCGCCCGCGAGTACTTCATCGACGGTGGCAACAACCGCGTCATCCTGGCCACCGACGGCGACTTCAACGTCGGCGCGTCGAGCGACGGCGAGATGGTGCGCCTCATCGAGAAGGAGCGCGAGAGCGGCACGTTCCTGACCGTGCTGGGCTTCGGCACCGGCAACCTGAAGGACTCCAAGATGGAGCAGATCGCCGATCACGGGAACGGCAACTTCCACTATGTCGACGGGTTGCTGGAGGCGAGGAAGGTCCTCGTGGAGGAGATGGGCGGCACGCTCCTCACCCTGGCCAAGGACGTGAAGCTGCAGATCGAGTTCAACCCGGCGCGCGTCCTGGGCTATCGCCTGATCGGGTACGAGAACCGGCTGCTGGCCGACGAGGACTTCAACGACGACACCAAGGACGCGGGCGAACTCGGGGCCGGGCACACCGTGACCGCCCTCTATGAGGTGGTGCCCACGGGGGCCGCCGAGCCGCGCGAGGAGGGGGTCGACCCGCTGCGCTACCAGCCGCATGCCCACGACCCGCCGCCCAGCGAGTTCGACGGTGAGATGCTGTACGTGAAGATCCGCTACAAGGCCCCCGACGGGACGAAGAGCATGCTGTTGGGGCAGGCGGTGGCGGACCGGCCGGGGTCGCCCTCGACCGACTTCCGGTTTGCGGCGGCGGTGGCGGGCTTCGGCATGCTGCTGCGCGACTCGAAGTACGCAGGCGACCTGACGCTGGATGACGTGGTGCGGCTCGCCGAGAGAGGCAGGGGGGACGATCCGCGGGGCTACCGCGGGGAGTTCCTCCGGCTGGTCGAGGCGACGCGGGACCTTGGGCTGTTGGAGGTGGAGACCGACGGAGGGATGAAATGAGACCGTTTTCCACCGCGCTGTGCTCAGTCATCGGTATCACCGCGCTGCTTGCGTGTTCCGCCATGGAGTCAGTCACCCCGCAGATGTCGGCATCCTCCATCGAGGGTGTCGTTACCGACAGGACGACGGGGCAACCGCTCAGCCACGCCGTGGTGACCCTGGACAGTCCCGGAAACCACGTTGTCATCACCAACCAGGACGGCCATTTCGTGCTGCCCGGTCTCCCGGACGGAGCTTACGTCGTGAAGGTGGTGATCCTCGGCGACGCGACACAGGAGCGACAGGTGACGGTTGAGGCCGGACAGACAGCGGTGGCCGACTTCGCGCTCGAGACTTCGGCAATCAATCTCGACGAAATCGTTGTCTCGGGAGTGGGGGAAGTGTGGCGCTGTCGCATCGGGCGAGTTCCCGAGGGCCTGGAGAGACCCGTCCCGGGCCTGTAGCGGTCAGTCGACAAACCACGGGAGCAACGAGACCGGCGAGGCTGCGGGCCCTTACGAGCCCGGGCCTCGCCGGTCGCTTCGTGGGCGCCGTGGCTACCTGCCTCGGGAAAGCCGCTCTCTCACCAAACGCGATTCTCATCCTGATTGTCGTGGGGCTCGCCGAGCAACAAGGCATGCGTTATGACAATCACTGGTAATTGTTTTTCCACCTAGAATCACTAATATAATAATATCGTCATTCATGTCATCCTTTTTCCACCCTGCCTCCATGAGCAATCCAGTTCGCAAACCCATCGGCCAGGCGTGGCTGTTGCGCGATCTCGGACTGGCGGTTCCGCGGCCCTCGGTCGAGAGCTACATCGTGGCGGGCGCCCGGCGGACCGAATCGCGTGGGAGCCGGACCATCGAGCTGTACCCCAAGCGGTACGCTCCGCGGGACTCGGTCGTTGCCCACCTGCGTTTTGCGCTTCGCAACGAAGCCTTCGATCTCGGGGTCCTGATCGCCGCCCTACGTGAGATCGAGCCGCCGGAGCTCGAGGCCTGGGTCCGCGCCCAACCCACCGGCGCTTTCAGCCGCCGGATGTGGTTTCTGTACGAGACCTTCACCGGACGGACGCTGGACCTCGAGGACGCGAGTGCAGGCAACTACGTCGGAGCCCTTGATCCGCGCCGCCATGTGGTCGCCGAGCGGCGCAACTCCAGGCGCCATCGGGTGGCGGACAATCTGCTCGGTGGTCCGGGACTCTGCCCGACCGTGCGGCTGACTCCGACGTTGCAGGATGCGATGAACTCGGGCCTTGACGAGGAGGCCCACAGACTCACGGCGGCCCTCAGCCCGTCCGTTCTCACGCGGGCCGTCAACTACCTGTACACCAAGGAAACCCGCTCTTCGTTTGCTCTGGAGGGAGAAACTCCGGACACTCGGCGGGCCCGGCGATTCGTCGCCGCGCTCCGAGGAGCCCCCGGATTCGACCCGGCCGACAAGCGTGCGCTCATTCGCCTGCACGGCGCCATCGTGGAGCCGCGCTACGCGGAGGACGACTGGCGGCATGTCCAGAACTTCGTCGGCGAGACCATCGGCGGGCACCGCGAGTTCGTGCACTTCGTCTGCCCCCGGCCGGCCGATGTCGCCGACCTGATGAGGGCATGGTCGGACCTGACCCGCCGCGTGATCGAAGGAGGTGTGGATCCGGTGGTCGCGGCCGCCGTCTCCTCCTTCGCCTTCGTGTTCATCCACCCGTTCGAGGACGGCAACGGCCGGATCCACCGCTTCCTCATCCACCACGTTCTCGCGAAGCGAAATTATGGACCACCCGGGGCCATCCTCCCAGTCTCCGCAGCGATCCTGCGCGACCAGCCCGCTTACGACGAGGCGCTCGCCGGCTTCTCGGAGCCCCTCCTGGACCTGATTCGGTGGCGATGGAGCACCACGAGTGCGGATTCACCCGGTCGCGAGATGATCGTGACGAACGAGACCGCCCATCTATACCGCTACTTCGACGCCACAGCCTTGGCGGAGTACCTGTACGACCGGTTGGCCGCGTCCATTCGCCGCGACCTCAAGGAGGAACTCGACTTCGTAGCCGTGCTCGACCGGGCTTTCGACGCGGTGCGCGCGATCGTGACCATGCCCGACCGTCGCGCCTCACTGTTCGTGCGGCTCTGCCTGCAGAACGACGGGCGGCTGGCCGCGAGGAAGCGGCGCCTGTTCACCGAGCTGAGTGACGAGGAGGTGACTGCGATGGAGACTGCCGTGCGGGGGGCTGGCCGGGGGATAGCGGTCCGGGGACTAGAACCTATGGAAGGGCCGGCCCCCTCCCGGTGTTACCGTGGGTTAGCGCCCCGGTGAGCGGAGGTGCCAGAGCCA
>JAPPGM010000111.1 GCA_028874995.1 Gemmatimonadota bacterium
CGAGATCTACAACTCGCCGCTGACCGAGGCGGCCACGATCGGCTTCGAGTACGGAGTGGCGGTCGCGGCGGACCGGGATCTGGTGCTCTGGGAGGCGCAGTTCGGGGATTTCGTCAACGTCGCCCAGGTGATGATCGACCAGTTTCTGTCGGCGGGTTGGTCGAAGTGGGGACAGCGTTCGCGGCTGACGCTGCTGCTGCCGCACGGGTACGAGGGGCAGGGGCCGGAACACTCGAGCGCGCGGCTGGAGCGCTTCCTGCAGCTCTGCGGAGAGGACAACATGCGTGTGGTCTATCCGACCACGCCGGGGCAGTATTTCCACCTGCTCAGGCTGCAGGCCTTCAGCGAACCGGAGCGGCCGCTGATCGTCATGTCGCCCAAGAGCCTGCTGCGGCACCCACAAGCGAAATCGACGGTGCGGGAGCTGGCGGAGGGGGGCTTCCGGAAGGTGATCGACGACGACTCGATCGAAGGCGCGGTAGCGGCGGAGCGGGTGCGGCGGCTGATTCTGTGCAGCGGGAAGGTGTACTACGATCTGGCGGGTGCGGAGGAGCGGGCCGGTGCGGAGGACGCGGCGATCGTCCGGGTCGAGACGCTCTACCCGTTCCCGGCCGAGGAGATCCGGGCCCTGCACGAGCGCTATCCGAGGGTGGAGGTGGCGATCTGGACCCAGGAGGAACCGATGAACATGGGCGCGTTGACCTACATGTTGCCGCGTCTGAGGGGCGTGTTCCCGCCTGAAGTCCGCCTGCTGCACGTTTCGCGGCCAGAGCGGGCGAGCCCGGCCGAGGGGAATCCCCACAACCACGCGCTGGCGCAGAGGGACATCGTGACGAGGGCGCTGGCGGCTCACGGATGAGACACCTGTTCGGACCACACCGCGGAGCCCTGTCAACCGCGGGAGGATCGAGGCGCCGAGGGCGCGGATCTCTCCCGGGATTCCGGCCAGCCCAGGGCTCGGGCCGGGGCTGTTGACCGCCGACTTGACCATCGGCCGATGCTGACCGCAGCCGACATCGCAGCCGCCCGCGCCCGTATCGGTTCTCATGTCGTCACGACCGGGTGCCCGGAATCGTTCGCGCTGCGCAGGGTGACGGGTTGCCCGGTGTATCTCAAGGCCGAGCTGAGACAGCAGACGGGATCCTTCAAGGACCGGGGGTCGCTCAACAAGCTGATGCAGCTGGGCGATGCGGATCGCGACGCCGGGGTTGTCGCTGCCAGCGCCGGGAATCACGCCCAGGCGCTCGCCCGCCACGCCGCCCGGCTGGGGATCCCCTGTACGATCGTCATGCCCAACAACGCGCCACTGATCAAGGTCAGCAACACGCGCGCGAGCGGGGCGCGGGTGATTCAGACGGGGGAGACGCTCTCGGACGGCATGGCGGTGGTCGACCGCCTGGTCACCGTGGAGAGGCTCACGCTGGTGCACGCCTTCGACGATCCGGCCGTGATGGCGGGCCAGGGTACGATGGGGCTGGAGATCCTGGAACAGGTCCCTGAGGTGACGACGATCGTGGTGCCGGTGGGGGGCGGGGGGATGATCTCGGGTGTCGCCACGGCGGTGAAGGCGGAGAAGCCAGGCGTCCGCGTCATCGGCGTCGAGGCCGAGGCCTCACCCGGGGCGGTCAGGTCGTTGGAGGCCGGTGCGCCCGCGCACGTGGAGATGTCGGACACGCTGGCCGACGGGATCGCCGTCAAGCGGATCGGCGACCTGACCTACCCGCACCTCGAGGCGTTGGCCGACGATGTGGTGCTGGTGAGCGAAGAGGAGATCATCCGCGCGATCTTCTTCCTGCTCGAGCGCGAGAAGCTGGTGGTGGAGGGGGCGGGGGCGGTGGGCGTGGCGGCGCTCCTCGAGGGGAAGATCCCTGTGGCCGCGGGCGACACCGTGGTCTGCATCCTGTCAGGCGGCAACATCGACATGAACATGGTGTCGCGGATCATCGACCGGGGGCTGTGGGCCGATGGCCGCCTGGCCAGCCTTTCGGTGGTGGTGCGGGACCGTCCCGGCTACCTGAACGAGGTCACCGGGGTGGTGGCGATCGCGGGGGCGAACGTGCTGCATATCGAGCACACGCGGGCGTTCGGGGACATCGCCGTGGGCAAGGTCGCGATCGAAATGAAGATCGAGACCCGGGGGCGGCAGCATGTGGCGGAGATCGTGGATCAGCTCAGGGAGCTGGGACACCAGGTGGACGAGGTCGGATAGGGCCCCTAACCTTCTCCCCCCACCACCCCGTACCGCTTGAGCGTCGCCTCCATCGTCGGCCGCCCGAGGCGCACCCGGCTGTCGTCGAGCAGGTACGAGAAGACGTAACCCGCTCCGAGCATCAGGATCCCGATCAGGAAGCAGTACATGACCGCGCGGTCCGGATACGTGTCCTTCAGGTAGCCCACATACATGGGCCCGATGATCCCCGCGGCCGACCACGCCGTCAGGATCGTCCCGTAGATCTTCGACATGTTCCTCGATCCGAAGACGTCGAGGATGAACGAGGGCATGGTCGCGAACCCACCCCCGAAGCAGAGGAGCACGTAGCAGACCAGCACCGAGAAGATCCAGGGGTTGTTCTCGGTCATGAGCACGCCGAAGACCACCATCTGGCTGGCGAGAAGGATGCGGAAGACGCTCACGCGTCCGAGGCGGTCCGAAAGCAGTCCCCAGAACAGGCGTCCCACGCCGTTGCAGAGCGAACTCACCGCGATCAGCGTGGCCCCGTACTCGGCCAGCTTGGCGGGTGCGATGGTCGGGTCGTCCAGTCCCCACACCTCCTGCAGCAGCTCCGACTGGAAGCTGATCACCGAAATGCCGGCCGCGATGTTGAAGAAGAACACTATCCACATGATCGCGAACTGCGTGGTGCGCATGTAGGGTGCCGCGGGCTCCGTCTTCGGGCGCCCGGCCGACCTGGCGGGTCGCGGCGGACCGGCCGTCAATGTTTGCGGCGGGTCGCTCAGGACCAGGCTGCACGGAATGAGAACGCACGCGAAGAAGATCCCCAGCCACAGGAAGACGAGCTGCAGGTCAACCGCCGCCCGCACGACCAGAAAGGGTGCCAGTCCCTTGCTCAGCAGAAACGCGCCCACGCCGAATCCCATCACCACGATGCCGGTCACCAGTCCCTTGCGGTCCGGATACCACTTGGCCGCCGTGGCGACGGGGGTCACATACCCCATCCCGATGCCCGCGCCGCCGACCACGCCGTAGCCCAGGTAGAAGAGCCAGATCGAATCCATCGAGAGCGCCAGGCTGGCGAGCAGATAGCCCGCGGAGAAGAGGACGCTGCCCGTTACCGCGAGGACCTTGGGACCAAGTCTGGGGAGCAACTGGCCCGCCACGGCCGCCGACACCCCGAGCGTGAAGATGGTGATGCTGAAGGCGGCGGCGGTCTGGCTGAAGGTCCAGCCGACGTCCCGCACCAGCATGGTCTGGAAGAAGCTCCAGGCGTAGACCGTCCCAAGACAAACCTGGAGAATGGTGCAGAAGAGCGCGATGACGCTCCTCGGGATCCGCGTGGGGCCCCTTGCCACGCCTACGTGCCGCTCCCCGACCGCGACTCGGAGTCTTCCTGCCGGGTCGCCGCGTACTGGATCAGGCGGGCCATGTCCCCGACCTCGTCGTCGCGGACCAGAATCGCTTCCTGCGGCGGCGCATCCCCGGCGCGCGCGCGGGCCAGCTGCGCCACGTAGCCGAGCAGGTCGGACAACGGCTTCGAAGCCAGGTTCACGAGCCAGATCGAAGCAAGCACGCCCACCACCAGAATGATGCACAGAAGCGCGATCTGCTGGCCCATCGCACGCCGGATCTTGAGCCCCAGGAGCTCGAGGTCCATCCCCACGTGAACCGTGCCCGCCACGCCGGACAGAATCGGGCTCCCCACCTCGACGAAGTCGCCCATTCCGGAAATGCTCCGCTCGACGGGCTCGGTCGACGACGGATCGCTCTCCAGGATCTGGTCCGGAATCCCCGGCACGAAGGTGTGCGCCAGGAATTCGCCGGTATCGCTGGTGATGTAGATGTAGCGGATGCTCTGGATCTGGACGAACTGGTCGATGAGCGACTGCAGCGTGGCCAGGTTTCGGTTCAGGAGGATGTCGACGCTGGAATCGGCGATGTTCTTTGCGATGCTCTCGCTGTTGCTGATGTACTCGTCTTCGAGCTCGCGCGAGACGGTCCGGATCGAGAGCATCGAGATTGCGAGCACGACCACGCCGAAGAGCGAGAAGAATCCGAAGCGGGTCTTGCGGAAGAGCTTCCGGACCTTGAGCGCGTCCGACCGCCGACTGGTCCCGAGCTTCATGAAACGCCGAACCTGGCTTGCCAGTCGTCGAGCGACACGAATCGGTCGCCCTCAGGGACGGTGTAGTAGATACGCTGCAGACCCTGCCGGCGGTCTGGCCCGTAGCGCACCCGTTCACCGACTCCGAGGTCGTAGTTGCGGACCTGGAAGACGGCCTCCGCGATTCCGGATCTCTCGGGCCGGTCGCCCATGCGCCGGATGATCTCCGTGATCATCTTCGCGTTCACAAAGCCTTCGAGGCTCACGAAGCTCCGCGGGACCGTCTCGTACGGCTCTCCCTCGTTGATCCGGTCGACTTCGTCGGACGAGGGCGGCGGAGGGTCGTAGCGGTCCATGAGTTCGTGGTACTCCCGCACCGCCGGGAGCGACCTGTCCTCGTAGCTGGGAACCACCTGCGAATTCACGAGCCAACGGGTGTGCGCGTCGGGCTCCTCGTGGTTCTCCCGCATGAGCCCGAGCAGATTCTCGCTGCCCACGAAGGAGACGTTGGCAACAGGGATGTGGAGTCCGAGCATCTCCGCGTCCCGGGCAAAGGCGGCGCAGGCCTGGTAGGCCCCGATGCAGATCACGGCGTCCGGAGACCGCGCCTGCAGGATCTCGACGGCATCGCGCATGGGGGAACCGAACTGGGTGCCGCGCGTGTAGGTGGCCTCGCCGGCCATGGTTTCGCCGTGGGCCGCCATTGCTTCGCGCACGCCCGCCCAGCCGCTGCGTCCGTAGGCGTCGTTCTGGTAGAAGACCGCGACCCGCCGTCGCCCGATATCGAGGAAGTTGTTGACCAGGCCCGCCGTCTCCTGCCGGTAGGAGGCGCGCAGGTTGAAGGCGAATTCGCCGTAGGGCGGCTCGCGCTGGGGCTCGGCGCCGGTGAAGGGGAAGAAGAGGTACATCTGCTCGTCGCGGAACTTCTTCAGCACCGGCAGCGCGCGCGTGACCGTCGGCGTGCCGACATAATTGAAGAGCAGGAAGACGCTCGGGTCCTGAATGAGGCTGATCGTATTGGCGACACAGGGGTCGGGCTGGTAGCCGTCGTCGTAGAGCTTCATCACGATCCTGCGGCCGTTCACCCCGCCGTTCTCGTTGACGTGGTTGAAGTAGGCCATCGAACCGCGGTAGAGCTCGGTGCCGAGGGCACGCGAGGGACCGGAAAACGCAGCGGAGACGCCGAGGACGATCTCGTCGTCCTGGATGGGTCGGGACGGCGTCCGGCCGCGGAGGACGTATGGGGCGGCAGGGGTCCCGGCGGCCAGCCGGCCTGCCAGGGGGGCTCCGAGCAGCACACCGGCCGCGGAGCGGAGCAGCGACCGGCGGGTCATGTGAAACGTTTCACAAGCGGATTTGGTCGTTCCCGTGGTGCCGTCGCGGGGTTTGGCTCGGGTCATCTCCGGGTCCGGAAAGAGACTGGTGACTGCATCCACCACATATCGAAACTCAAACGCCCGCTAAACCTAGCCCACGTTCCCACATCGATCAACGCAAGCCGTCATCTGCGGCGGCGGATCTGTCCGGACGGAAATGCGACCACGCTCTCGTTGCCGTCGTGGCCAACCGCAGCCACGCCAAACAGGTAGTTGTCGATCACCAGCCCCTCCAGCGTGAACTCGGTCACGTCGGCCACCCAGCGCGAGCGCTGCCAGCGCGGGGCGGTGGTGTCACGCCAGTAGACCTTGTATCCGGCCAGCCGGGAGTCGTCGACCGCTTCCCACTGAAGGGTGGTCGAGGGGCGAACCGCGCCGCCGATCCGCACTTCGGCCGGGGCGGGGGGCGCCCACGCCAGCTGTGCGAGCACGGCAGCGTTCAGCGCGGTCATTCTCGCGGCATAGTCGAAGTCGACGCCCTCGATCACGTCACCGTACGCGATGCCGTCCTCCGTGCGGATGTTCTGGTGCTGGCGCGTGTAGTTCTCGTGCGTCTCCATGATGCGCACCGCCGCGAAGCCCAGGTCGTTGAAGGGGCGGTGATGGCCGCCGCGCCCGAAGCGGTCGAGGCGGTAGATCATGATGGGGTCGAGGTTCGGAATGTACGCGTCGGCGGTGGCGGCCACGTAGCGGGCCAGCTGCCTGGAGGGACCGTCCACTTCGCCGCCGTATACGCGGTAGCGCGCACGGTCCCGCTCGGTATCGGTGACGGGGGTGGGCTCGGAGAAGACGCGGAAGGTGTTGTTCTCGATCACCCCGTCAACGCCCTCGATGTTGCCGATCATGTCGTTGTTGAGGACGCCGATGATCTGCCAGCCTTCCTCCCGGGCGACTTCGGCCATGTGACGCCCGCCCCAGAGTCCCTGCTCCTCCCCGGAGAGCCCGGCCAGGACGACCGAATTGCCGAACTCGTGGCCGGCGAGGAGACGGGCGGCCTCGATCGCACCGGCCATCCCCGACGCGTTGTCGTTGGCGCCGGGCGCGTCGGACTCGGCGTCGTAGCTGCTTGATGCCCGCGAATCGATGTCGCCGGACATGATCACGTACCGGTTCGGGTCGATGGTGCCCCGCTTGATGGCCAGGACGTTCACCACCCAGGTGTCGTGGGGGATCCTGGAACTCTGCTCCGAGGTCACCTGGTTGCGCTGGTACACGACCGCGTAGCACCCGCCGCACGCCGCCGAGATGCGGTCGAATTCGGCCTTGATCCAGCGGCGGGCCGCACCGATCCCCCGGGTTGCCGACAGGGTGTCCGAGAAGGTGTTGCGGGTGCCGAAACCCGCCAGCATGCGGATGTCGGCCTCGACGCGCGCTGCCGAGGCGACCGCGATAATGTCGTAGATGCGCAGGTCGGTCTGGGGGGGTGCCTGGGCGCGGAGGGTCATCGGGATCGCAACGACGAGAATCGCCGCACATCCCACGCTCGCCAATCCAGGCAGTCTCATCGGTAATCCTCCTTCCATGTGGGGCCAACCATTGATCTTTCGCATCCGCGAGACGGCTTCTGCGATGTCTCAACCTACCCGCCCCCCCACCCCTCCGCACCCCACACCATCACGATCTTCCCGAAATTCTCGTTCGCCTCCATGCGGCGATGCGCCTCCGCCGCCCGCGACACGGGGAACACCCTGTCGATCACGGGAAGCAGCCATCCGTCCGGAAAGCCCGGCACCACCTCGGCGCTGAACTCCCCGGCCAGCTCGGCCTTCTCCTCCACCCCACGCACCCGCAGCACCGTCCCGAAGAGCCGCGCCCGCCGCGCCATCAGCGCCCGCAGATCGATCTCGGCCCGGCTTCCCCCCGGCACGCCCACCACCACGTGCCGCCCACCCATCGCGATCGCCGCCTGGTTGCGGGCCAGATAGGGTGCTCCCACCAGGTCCAGGATCACGTCGGCCCCGAACCCGTCCGTCTCGTTCATCACCGTGCGCGCCCACGCGTCCCCACCGTCCAGCCCCACGTCCAGGCCGATCTCGGCGGCCCGTTGCAACTTGAACGCCGTGCGCGACGTCCCGATCGTGTGCGCGCCCGCCCGCCGCGCCAACTGCACCGCCGCCGTCCCGACCCCACTGCCCACTGCATGGATCAGCAGGGTCTCCCCACGCTGTAACCCCGCCTGCCGGAAGACCGCGTCGAAAGCGGTCATGTACACTTCGGGAATCGCTCCGGCCATTGACCATGGCATCCCCTCCGGCACCGCCACGGCCACCCGTTCGTCGACTGCCACGCGCTCCGCGTATCCCCCACCCCCCACGATCCCCATCACCCGGTCGCCCGGCTGCCACCGCGTCACACCCACACCAACCTCCTCCACCACGCCGGCGAACTCCAACCCCGGCACTTCGGACTCCCCCGGCGGCGGAGGGTAGAGCCCACGGCGCTGCAGCAGGTCAGCCCGGTTCACCCCGGAAGCGCGCACTCGCACCAGGATCTCGCGGGGAGACGGCTCCGGGTCGGGGAGGGAAGCGAGCCGGAGAACGTCCGGCCCGCCGAATTCGGAGATGACAACGGCTTGCATGGGAGCAATATAGGCATTGTCCAATGATTCCCGGCTGATTCCAGGCTGATTCCAGGCTGATGCCGGTCCCAACGCGAGCCGTTAGACTACGACCCATGAAGCTTCCCCTCGACCTCGACCGCCCCGTCATCTTCTTCGACCTCGAGACCACGGGTCTCAGCCTCGCGAACGACCGGATCGTCGAACTCGCGGTCCTGCGCGTTTCGCCCCAGGGCGACGTGTTCGAGAAGGTGCGGCGCTACAACCCCGAAATCCCCATCCCTCCCGAAGCCGCCGCCGTCCACGGAATCACCGACGATGTCGTGGCGGACGAGCTCCCGTTTCGCAGAACCGCCAGGTCGCTGGCCCAACTCCTGGATCCGTGCGATCTGGCGGGCTTCAACATCCGCCGCTTCGACCTGCCGATCCTGCTGGCCGAGTTTCGCCGGGCGGGCGTCCCCTTCGAGGTGAAGGGCCGCCTGCTGATCGACATGAAGATGATCTTCCACCGCGAAGAGCCCCGCGACCTTTCCGCCGCCGCCCGCTTCTACCTAGCCCGCGACCACCAGGACGCACATACCGCACTGGGAGATATCCGCACCACCGCCGCGGTTCTGACGGCCCAGCTGGACCGTTACGCACACCTGCCGCGCGACGTGGCGGGACTTCACGCCTACTGCGACGAGATGGGGCCCTTCGTGACCGAGTTCGACCGCTGGTTTTCCGAGGAGCGCGGCGCGCTCGTCTTCAATCGCGGGAAGCACAAGGGAGCCCCTCTCGACGAGATAGCCGGCTCGGCCCCCGACTACCTGGAATGGATGATGCGCGCCGACGACATGCCGGATGAGGTGCTGGAGGTCGTCGGCCAGGCTCTGGCAAGGAGAAACAACGCATGAGATTTCGTTTGGCTCTCGGCTTTGCGGTCATGGCGTCAGCCCCCGGCGTCGCCGGCCAGCAGGCGGTCACCGAAGCCGATCTGGCGGTCTTCCAGCCCCGCCACGTCGGCCCCGCCGTCACCGGCGGACGCATCCACGACGTCGAGGCTCTGCCCGGCGATCCGTCGACGATCTACGTCGCCACCGCCTCGGGCGGGCTGTGGAAGAGTGTCAACCGGGGCATCTCGTGGACCAACCTGTGGGAACACATGCCCGTCAGCACCTTCGGCGACCTGGCCATCGCGCCCTCCGACCCGCGCGTCCTCTACGCAGGGACCGGCGAGCAGCAGAATCGCCAGAGCACGTCGTGGGGCAACGGCGTCTATCGGTCCGACGACGCGGGCGCCACCTGGCGGCACCTCGGCCTGGAGGAGACCCGCCACACGGGGCGCGTGCGCGTCCACCCAGGCAACCCCGACATCGTCTACGTGGCGGCGCTCGGGAACCTGTGGCGATCGTCGCCCGAGCGGGGCGTCTACCGGTCCCGGGACGGCGGCGAGAGCTGGGAGAAGGTGCTGTATATCGACGAACACACCGGCGCCGTGGACCTCGCCATCGACCCCTCGAATCCGGACATCCTCTACGCGGCCATGTACCAGCGGCAGCGGCGCACCTGGGGATTCAACGGCGGGGGACCCGGCAGCGGGATCTACAAGACGACCGACGGCGGCGAGAACTGGCGCGAGCTGACCAACGGGTTGCCGGAGGGCGACAAGGGACGCATCGGGATCGCCGTTTCGGAGTCGAACCCGCGCGTGCTGCACGCACTCGTCCAGCATGCCGACGAGTCGGGCGGCTACCGCAGCGAGGACGGCGGCGAGAGCTGGGAGAAGGTCAACGACCGAAACATCCGGCCCATGTACT
The DNA here is from genome assembly GCA_028874995.1 of Gemmatimonadota bacterium. Classification (GTDB taxonomy): domain Bacteria; phylum Gemmatimonadota; class Gemmatimonadetes; order Longimicrobiales; family Gaopeijiaceae; genus Bin94. The sequence continues at coordinate 10,013 of JAPPGM010000111.1, forward strand.
ATTCGCATGTCTTCATCGACCCCTCGAACGAGGACCGGGTCTACACGCTGGCCACCTCGGCCCACCGCAGCGAGGACGGCGGCCGCACCTTCGTGGAGATCGCCGAGCGGCCCACCTACGACGTGGGCGTGCACGCCGATCACCACACCATGTGGATCGACCCCGGCGATCCCGAGCACTTCTACCTGGCCGGAGACGCCGGATTGCACGAGACCTACGACATGGGGGTGACCTTCCGCCGCATCCACAACCTGCCGATCGGGCAGTTCTACGGGATCACCGTGGACAACCGCGACCCGTACAGGATCTACGGCGGCATGCAGGACAACCACTCCTGGATGGGTCCGTCGAGGACCCGTTCCTGGGAGGGGATCGTGGACGACGAATGGCGGCAGAGCGGTTTCGGCGACGGGATGTACCAGCAGGCCGATCCGGACGGGCGCACGATCTACATCAATACCCAGAACGGGGGGTGGACCCGCTTCGACAACGTCACGGGCGACATGATGAGCCTGCGGTTGAGCGCGCCAGAGGGCGAGGAGCCGTACCGGTGGGACTGGGTGTCGCCGAGCCTGGTCTCGCGCCACGATCCCAACGTGGTCTACCTGGGCGGGAACCGTCTCTTCATCTCGCGGGACCGGGGCGACAGCTTCACCCGCACCGAGGATCTCACGCGGCGGCAGGATCGCGACACGCTCGAGATCATGGGGGTGCGCGGCGCCGACATCGAACTCTCGCGCAACGACGGCACCTCGTCGTACGGCGAAATCGTCACGATCTCCGAATCCCCCCTGGATCCGGCCGTGCTCTGGGTCGGCACCGACGACGGGAACGTCCAGGTGTCGACGGACGGCGGCCGCAGCTGGAACGAGGTCTCGGGCGGAGCTCCCGGGCTGCCGGACGGCACCTACGTCAGCCGCCTCCTCGCCTCGGCCGACGCGACCGGTACCGCCTACGTCACCTTCGACGCCCACCGCGACGGGGACTTCCGGCCTTACGTCTACCGCGCCGAGGATTTCGGTGACGTCTGGACGCCGCTCCACGGCAATCTCCCATCGGGATCCGCCAACGTGATCGTGCAGCACCCCGACAACCCCGGCGTGCTTCTTCCTCGGCACCGAGCACCACGTCTTCGCCAGCACCGACCGGGGCGCCTCGTGGGCGCGCTTCCCCAACCTCCCCACCACCGCCTACGACGACATGGTCATCCACCCCCGCGAGAAGGACCTCGTGCTGGGGACGCACGGCCGCTCGATCATCATCCTGGACGATGTCGGCCCGCTGGCCCGGTATGGGATCACCGCCGCCGATGCCGTGGCGCTCTACGACACGCGCCCCGGCACCATCATGAACTACTGGAAGGACACCTCATATCGCGCCCAGGCCCTGTTCATGGGCGACAACCCGGTGGACGGGACGCACATCACCTACCGCCTCGGTCCGGGCTCCGGCCCCGCCCGGCTCACGGTCCGCAACGCCGCCGGCGATGTCGTTCGGGAGCTGGCGGTCCCTGCCAGGCCCGGATTGCACCGGGTCAACTGGGATCTCCGCCACGCTCTTCCGGATGCCGATGGTGCCGAGTGGGCCGCCCACGATCCCACGGTCGTCCCCCGCACCCTGGCCCAACGCGGTCCCTTCGTGTCGCCGGGCATCTACACGCTGGAACTCTCGGCGCGTGGCACCACGGTGACGGGCAACGTGAGCGTGGCAGGCGACCCCGACCTCCCCCTCACGGTGGAGGACTACCGCGAACGCGAAGCCTTCCTGCTGGAGATCCTCGAGCTGACGAGCCAGCTTGGCCGGGGTGGAAATGACGACGCTTCCGCCTATCGCCGCCAGCTCATGCAACTCTACAGCGCGATCAACGGCGGCGGGGTCCGGCAGGGGACGCTGTACCCCCCGACCACCACCCAGCGCGAACAACTGGAACGGATCAAGCAGGCCCTGGGGTTGGTGGCATGACTACCAGCTGATCCGTGTCGGAAACCCAACCAGGATCTCGAAGGACTCGTCGAGGTGCGCCGGCATGCGCTGATCACGCCGGTACCGCCCCTCGATATTGAAGACCGAGCCTCCCACCACCGGTGACAGCCCACCCCCCCAACCGAAGACCACCGAGTCGCCACCCTGCCACTTGCGGGTGGCCTGGTCGTAGGTGCGGTTGGCCACCGGATACGCCCGCCCGAAGAACCCGATCAGGTAGGGCTGGGTCGGAACGTCGATCCTGATGCCACCCAACCCGGTCGTCAGGTAGTCGATTTCCAGGCCGGCCTCGGTGTTGACAGCCAGGATGGTTCCGGCGCCCCCGATGAACGCGGCGACCCGCACAGGGCTGGAAACGGGGAGCCATATCTCCGCGGCGGCCCGCATGCCGGCCATGGGCGAGACGGGCAGCCGCTCTTCACGCGGGTTGTCGGCGACACCCGCGTAGGGTAGCACCATGATGCTGACGCTGATGCCTTCGGGCTCCTCTTCCGTCTCCTGCGCCGCCACCTCTCCCGTAGTCGGCAGCGTGAGACCGAGAACCACCGGAACTGCGATTGCGAAACGACACATCATTTGTTCCTCCCTTGGGTTAGCGCCACCAGCCGAAGCCGCCTCCGAACCGGTTGTTAACCACATTATTGTAGATTGAGCCGAACTGGAAGGAAAAGCCGACTTCGATTCCGTAGTTGAAGTCCTGGGCCCGCTGCTGGAGGTTCAGCAATGCTTCGGCGTCGGTGGCTCCTTCCGCCGACAGGTAGATCTGGTCGTTCACCCATGAGATGTTCGCCTCGCCGCTGACGCTCAGGCCGCGGGTGATGCGGAAGTCCACGTCCCCCCGCATCGAGACGTTGTACAGTTCGGTATCGTGGAGAAAATGCGAACCCTGCAGCCGGATGGAGGCGTCGCCCCACTGCTGGCGCTGGGAGATCTCGATTTCAATGGCCTGTTCCCATCGCGTCTCTTCCAACTGCCCGTGGACGGTCTTTTCGATGTAGCGCCTGTAGGCGGGTCCGATCTGGTAGAAGACCGTGAAGGAGCGACGCGTGGCCTCTTCGTAGGGGAAGAAGCTGTACTCGAGTGCGGGCGTTAGCTCGACGCGGAACGTCTGGTTGAAACGGACGATCTTGCGGGCCTCGCCCTCGATCCCGATGGACCAGTGATCGGCCAGCGAGTATGCGATCAGCTCGCTGAACCCCCAGTCGGTCCGCTGGTCCGAAAAGGTGGAGTCGTTGGCCAGGTCGATTTCACGGTGGTTGAATTCCAGGTTCGCCCGGAAGTTCATCTTCCAGGTGGGGGTCACACGCGACGCACTCGCGTTCCCGTTGATCTGGTTGGTGCGGCGTGTCTGCTCCCCGTTGAGTTCCGTGCGCCCCCCGAGCCGGAAGACCCAGAAGTTCCACGGGTCGTCGACTTCTTCCTGAGCCACGACGCGCTCGGCCGGATCGAATCCCTCGGTGACGGGGGCAACCATGCCGGCGATTTCATGGAAGTCCTCCGCGGTCTCGAAGAAGCCGTGAACGGTGGCGAAGTGCAGCAAACCCACGCCGATGGTATAGACGAGTTCGTCGAGCGTCTCACGGTCCGTGGCGGTGGGAGGCGCCTGGTACAACAGTTGCTCCTCGTACTCGACGTCCTCCCTGCCCATGAAGTCCAACTGGTACTCCCGCCCGCCCGCGCCCGTCGTCTGGCTCGTCATGATTACATGGACATCCGCGCTCTCGGGCACCCGCACCCAGTTCACCCATGTGAGTTCCGTGCGGAAATACTCGCGGTTGCAACCCCGGGTCGCGCAATCGAGGAAAACGCTCAGGCGGTTGCCGTTCACGCCTTCGGTCTGTTGCGCGGAGAGTGGGTCGGTCGCGCACGCGACCACAACCAGCGAGAGAACCACCAGGAGCCGGTGAACGCCCGCGGCGGAGACAATGTGTGCGGCCGCTGGTCGGGTCAGCATGGCCGGGGGCCCCCTGCCAACAAAGCGAGGAGCCGCCCACCGGCGATGATCATCTATCCTTGAAGTCCCCGTGGTCATGTGTCAGGAGGCGTTTTCGTTCGGCACCCCGGATACGCCGTTTCAAGAGGTGCGAACCCGAGCCCGTAGCAAAGACACGCCGGGCCACCGCGCCGTTGAGCCCCCATTGCCCCGTCGCCGTCCCCGGTGCAGACTGCCCACACATCGCACGCCACCGACTACGGGAGACTCTTGCATCATGCTCTACGCCGCTCACTCCGGCCTCCGCTTCCTGGTACTGCTGGCCGGGCTCTTCGTGATTCTCTACGCGCTCGTGGGCCACTTCGGCAAACGCGAATACTCGTCCGCCATGGCGCGTCTCGCGGCCGTCTTCACGGGCCTGCTGCACCTGCAGGTGCTGACCGGGATTGCGGTGCTCTTCACCCGGCCCTTCTACAACAGCATCATCGGCCACCTCTTCCTGATGCTGCTCGCGGCCGCCGTGGCCCAGCTCACCAGCAGCGTGGTCAGGCGCCGCCCCCGGGAGGAGAAGACGTACGCACCGCATCTGGTGGGAGCGGTGGTGGCGCTGGGACTCGTGGTGGCAGGAATCCTCGCGATCGGGCGGGGGGTGCTGCAGAGTACGATGTAGGGGACGGCCAGCGGCTCTGAATCACGGGCCCTTCTTCCGGAACTCCGAACGTACTCTCCGCCATTCGTCGCAGGCCGTCTGACGCGCGGCCTCCAGGGCCTCGGGACCGATGACGCTCCGGACCTCCTGGTTGAGCGCCTCCAAGGCTTCGCGATCCGGGTCGGCCGTGTCGGCGAGAACCTCCATGAAGTCCGCGACGAGCGGCATGATGCGCTCCATCTCGGCATTGAACGAATCGCGCTGGGCCGGGGTCATCGCTTCCCACTGCTCGGCCCACGCGGCGGCGACAGAGTCCCGGTCGAGCGCCTCCAACTCCGCCAACGCTTCTTCGGACCACTCTTCCGACCGATCAAACTCTTGGAGGAGCAGCCGCTCCATCACCTCGCTGAAATCCTCGCGGTTGGACACCACCTCGTCCACGAGAACCTCGTCGCACATCACCATGCGGACCCGGATCGGACCTTCACCGTCTTCGAGACGCTGGACGACGGCGCTGTCTTCGGCGCTGAATTCCGGTTCGAAACCGGAAGGATCCAGCTTCATTTCCAAGACCGGGATGGTGGACTCCCGGTCCACACCGCCACAAGCCCAAGCCAACAGCACCCCTGTGGCCGCGACCACACTCCAGCCGCCCCGGTGGACATACCGTCTACGAACTCGCATGGCTACACACCTCTTTGTTCTTCGCACCATCGTCGGACGCGGCAAACCTCGGGACCCGGGGTTCGCGTCGCAAGGATCCCGCGCAGAAGCGGCGAGCCGCCGGGCCGGCGAGGCGGGACAGCCTGTCGGACCTGGGACCCGGCAGCTCGCCGTGCTCGCGGTCCCCGTCAGCTGAGGTTGTCGTTCGTCTCGATCTCGCTCCGCGAAATCGGGAAGCACAAGTCCTGCTGAACCAGGTGCGAACCCTCGTCCTGGCTTCCCGACGGCACCTCCAGCGGATGCCGCTCTCCCGGCGTGTTGTCCCTGTTCCAGCGGAAGAAGTCGCCCAGGCGGCGCCCTTCCAGCCACAGCACGATCCCGCGCTCGCGCTTCAGCGCCGTCCACGCTTCCGCCGTGTTGGAGGCCATCGCCGGTTCGACCCCCACCGCCTCACGCAGCGTGTTGATCTTCGCCAGCGCGCCCTGCCAGTCCCCGCTCACGAGCATCGCCTCGGCCTCGATGAGGCGCATCTCGGCCCCCTTCGAGAGGGGGATGTCCGCGCCCGGATCGGGGTATTTCGTCTGCGGCCACCACGGTACCTGCCCACAGCACTGGACCGCGGCGTCCCCGGTTTCGTCGGTGACGCGGAAGGGCACCCGGGGGTCGCCGTTCGGGTTGTTGTCGCTCAGGCTGTACTCCTCGTACTTCGTGAACTTCTGCGTGTGCGCCTTGTACGGCTCCGCCTGGCTCGCAAACTGGATCCGGTTGTGGGTCGTGGTGCCTTCCGTCGAGTGGTAGGGCATTTGGAAGACGAAGTCGTCCGGCACGGCTGTCGCGTCGGCGACCGCCCCGGTCCAGTCGCCCAGGAACGCCTTGACCGAAGCCCGGGCCGCAACGGCCGCCATGGCCACGTCGCCCGAACCGAGCCGCTGGGCCTCGTCGAAGCGGGCGATGGCCCGTTCGTAGTAGATGCTTCGCGGCTGTCTTGGTCCCCCGTCGATCACCGCATCGCAGAAGTTCTCTCCCAGCAGCCGATACGCGTAGCCCGCCCAGAGGTAGGCCTTCCCGAGCATGGTCGGGTCCACGGCACCAGTTTCCTCGATCTTCGCGATCCCGTCGTCACCCCACCAGCGCGCCCTCTGCGAGAGGTTCCAGTGGGTGTTGATCGTCTCGTAGTCGAGTTCGCCGTTCTGCCACTCGACCTGAATGCCGAAGCTGCCCGTCGAACCGGACGGGTGGATTTCCCGTGTGATTGCGGCAGAGGTATACCCGACCCAGTTGTGCGCCTCGGACGCGGCCCGGCCGATTCCCTGCACGATCGCCGCCTGCGCCTCGGCTCTCAGGAGGAAGTCCTCCTGGACGCGGCCGGGATTGACGACCGAGACATCGCACGCCGACGGCAATGCCGCCACCGCGACGACCGCCAGTGCGCCACGCCCGATCCCCCCCGCTGCTCCCATCATTGTGCTCTTCATTCGTCGCATCCCTCCCCTAGAAGACGATTTGCATGGACATCGTGTAATACGCCGGCGGCGGAACGTGCTCCGTCATGCTGCGGACCCGGGTGTTGTAGCCGACGTTGCCGCCGACCTCCGGGTCAAGCGTCCGCATCAGCGGATCCACCCAGCGGAAGAAGTTCCGGCCCGAAAGCGTGAGGTTGGCCCGAGAAGCCCCGATCATGTTGGCCCACCGGTCGGGCAGCGGCGTCTGCAGGCTGACTTCGCGGATCTTGAAGAAGTCGGCCGGCTGAATGGCGAAGTCGGACTGGTACCACTTGACGTCGCACCGGGCCCTCTCTTCCGCCGTGAGCGCTTCGTATCCGTCGGTCTCCTCCGTATTGTACGCCTCGAAACAACCCGCCCAGCGCACCGACCGGCGGGTGGCCGCGGCCTGGGGCCCGTTGAACATGAAGGCCCCGGCCTGGTACTCGCTCCGCGCCGTCAGCGTGACTCCGTAGGGAAGACTCAGAGTGGTCCCGAGGCTGGCGATGGTCGTCGCCTGGTTGGGGCCGTGAATGCACTTCTCTTCGCCGGGATCGTCGCCGGAGATGATGGGGTCGGCGAGTTCGTCGGGATTCGTGACGCAATTCGAGCGGATGACCGGCGCCGGATGCCCCTCGATCACCCACCCGAAGCCGCCGATGCTGAACTCGGTCACACCCCCAAGCGAGGTGACTTCGGACCCGTGCATGGCCACGCTGCTGAACACATCCAGACTCCAGGTGTCGTTTCGCACGACGCTTGCGTTGATCCCGACCTCGATGCCCCGATTCACGAGCTCGCCGACGTTCGCCAGCTGGGAACCGATGAACCCCTGCGACGGAACCTGGCGGACGCTGAAGAGCGCATCCGATGTCACCTGATGAAAGCCGGTGAAATCGACCGCGAGGCGGTCATCGAGGAACGACCCCTCGAACCCGGTCTCGAATTCCGAGGTCGTTTCCGGCCCGATATCGGGGTTGCCCACGTTGCTGGGCAGGAAGGCCGGCTCGCCGCCCCATCCCACCGCGCTGAACGTTCTGACGGCATCGAAGGCACCGGGTGCGCGGCCCGCCCGTCCCCATGCCGCGCGCAACTTCATCGTGCCCCAGGAGTCATTCCAGAAGTCCTCGTCCGAGACGATGTACGCACCGGAGACCTGCGGATACCATTTCACCCCGAAGTCGCTGCCGAAGGCCGAGTTCCCATCCACCCGAAAGCCAACTGTGAGGAAGTACTTGTTGGCCTTATCGAAGACGTTCTGGGCGAAGAAGCCGGCGGTCACCACCCTCGTTCGGTCCTCGAATCCCAGCGTGTTGCCCGCGTTGTCGACATCGGGGTCGCCGGGTCCGGGGAAGTTCTCGCCGTACGCCGTCGTGAGTTCGCGCCGCTCGGTCACGCTCTGCCCCCCGAACGAGAGGCGTGACCCAATGTCATTCGGAAGACCGAACTCGTACGATCCGACGTAGTCAACCGTGAGGGTGTTGAACTCGAACCGCGAGGTCGAGAGAATGCCGCTCGGGGCCCGGATGAAGCCGAAGGGCCGCAGGTTGCGGTTGTCCTGCTGCGCCAGGTCGTACCCCAGGCTGAGCTGGTTGGTGAAGCTGCCGAAGGGCGTAAGGGTCGCCGTCACACCCGTGATCAGGTGGTCGATCTGGGTTGTGAGCTCCTGGTCGAGGAAGGGGTTGATGGCGTTGAAGGACTCGTCGTTGAGGTAGTTCCGGTCACGGCGGAAGGTGTTGAGCGTCATGCCGTGGGCGTTGTTCCCGGCGGCCGTATGCGAAAGCTGGTCGTTGGTGTACGAGGTGTTCCACTGGACCTGGAGGTTGTCCAGGGGGGTGAAGCTGAAGTTGCCGCGCAGGATCACCTTCCTCTCGTTGTCGTTCTGCAGCACGCCGTCGTCGTTCTCGTAGGAACCCGACACGAAGTACCGCACGTCACGGGCACCGCCGCCCACGTTGAGCGCGTACTTCTGCTGGTGCGCGCCGATGTCGCTGAAGAGCCCGGCGTCGCACGGCTGGCCCTCGACCACGATGGGGTCTTCGCAGTTCGGCTTGTGGCCGCGCAGCCACGGATTGATGAAGAGGAAGTCCGAGCGTCCGCCCGAAAGCGAAGTCGGGTTCTCGGACGGAGGCCTGAGCGACGGGTCGGGACCGAAGGTGAGGTTGCGCGCGAAGCCTTGCTCCACCTGGCCCGTCCAGGTTGCCTCGCCGACACTCCCCCGCTTGGTGAAGATCTGGATGACACCGGCCGAGGCTTCGGTACCGTAGAGCGTGGTGGCGGCGGCCCCCTTGATGACCTCGACCCGCTCGATGTCCTGCGGGTTGACGCTGTTGAGGGGGCTGGAGATGTCGTTGTTGCTGCGTCCCGAATACCCGACCGGAGGCACGTTCTTGCCGAAGCCCTCGCTGCGGACCCGCACCCCGTCGATGTAGACGAGGGGCTGGTTGGACTGCGTCATGGAGACGTTGCCGCGCAGGCGGATCATCGCGCCGCCGCCGGAACTCGCCGAGCTCTGCGTGATCGACATGCCCGGGACCCTGGCCTGCAGCAGGGCGTCGACGTTGGTGGGTGGACCGACGACATCCCTGTCCACGTCCAGTTGGGTGATCGCGTTGCCCACCTCGCGCCTGCGCGCCGCGCCCGCCGTGCCCGTCACGACGATTTCGTCGAGGCCGAGCGCCTGGGCCGGCATGGCGAAGTCCTGTTCGGTGCTGCGGCCGGACACCACCGTGATCCGTGACTCCATGGTGGCGTAACCGATTCGCGAAACCCGCACTGTGTACTCGCCGGCGGGGACGTTCAGGATGACGAAACGGCCGTTGTCCCGCGACAGTGTTCCCAGGCTGGTCCCCACCAGAACCACCTGCACCGAGCTCACGGGCCGCTGGCTCGCCGCATCTGTGACCTGTCCGGTGACGGCCCCGTCCTGCGCCGCGGCGAAACCGGGCATCGCAAGGGCCGCGGCCACCAGAATGGCGCCGATGCCGGCCGCTACAACCCCGGCGGCGCGACAACTCTCGAATGGACGAACGGTCATAAGGCAACTCCTTCCCGAATGGTTGGCGCACAGGGGCCACGCACCGGGGATCTCCCGGCCCGTCTCCTCACAATGTCTCCCGCGCGGGAGCGTTTCGAGGACCCATCCCCCCCTCATGGTAATATGTCAATTTCGACCCGATCCTCCACCACCCCCTCGACAACGTCCTCGGCCGTGCCCGTGACCGTGAACCTGCCGGAATCCGTGTAGGTGTGGTGCACCGATCCCGAAGCCGTCTGGGCCCCCCTCGCGCGCACGGAATCCGCCACGCCGTCACCCCACGCCACGATGATCCCGACAAGCTGGCGCCCGTTCACCTCGTATCGCACCGAAAGCTCCTCCCCCACCCTCCCCTCATCCGGTCCGGCAAGCTCGATCGCGAGCGGCGTCCCGAGATCGTCGTCGCTCCAACACGCGGCAACGGTGAGACCGAAGAGCAACGCAGAGCGGGGTCCCAAGCGGATGATATGTACACTGCACATGACATTAAGTAATGTACACATTACACTCCGAATTCCTGGCCGCGGTGACACCGCCCGGATCTCCCGGCGACCGTGTGCTGTCAGGGTTTCCGTCACGCCCCTCACCTAGTCGAAGACGAATCCGAGACTGATCACCAGGACCCCGTCCTCGTTCGGCGGATCCGGGCGATTGGTGCCGCCTCTGCGTGCCCTCCCGACCTGATCCCACACGATCGCTCCCACCACCACCCCGGCAATCCCCACCAGCGCGTAGGTCCTCCCGCGGGCCAGGGAACGCACTTCGACGTCCGCCAACCCGGGCGCGGGGATCCGCAGCCGCTGATGGTACGAGTCCACGCGAATTCCCTCGGCCACGGTCAGGAGCGGGACCTCGAGCAGCAGACCCTCGGCGCCGGCGTCGACAACCGTTCCCTCCAGGGCGCGCTCACCGCGAGGGAGGAACTCGTCGAACTCCTCGATCTGTTCCTGGGTGAGCAGGGTACGCACCCTGTCGCCGGGATCGAGTTCGACCAGACTGCCGGGCACGTAGTGATGGCAGGCCCCGGCGAGGAGCGGCAGCGACACGGCGGCGACGGTACGGGTCCGAATCATCACGCCTAGTAACTTAGTATGCCCGTGGTCCGCGGGTGAATGCCCGATGATCCCTCCGGCTGGGTCATGACGCACGGGCGCCGCAGCCCCGGCGGAAATCCGCGGCCCAACCTGTTAGACTGAACCCGACATGACAGACCGAATCACCAGCTCCAAGGCAGGGCCACTCGCCTTCGTGATGGGCGGCGGCGGCGCCCGCTCCGCGTACCAGGCGGGCGTTCTGCGATACCTGTCGCGCCGCTTTCCGGATCTCGAAATCCCGATCATTACCGGGGTCAGCGCCGGAGCCATCAATGCGGCCCACCTGGCCGCGCACCACGGCACCTTCCGTCAGGCCGCTGACGAGCTGAACCAGCTCTGGGGGGAACTGACGGTCGACAAGGTCTTCCGCACGGACCTCGGGTCGCTTCGAAAGCACCTGTTCCGCTGGAGCCGGCAGCTTCTTTCGGGCGGCAAGGGCGGGAGCCTCAAGGTGCGGGGCCTGCTGGACACCCAGCCGCTCCGCGAATACCTCACGGAAGCGATGCACGCGGTGAACGGCGAACTGACCGGCATCCACTACAAACTGGCGACGGGCAGGCTGAAGGCCGCCGCCCTGAGCACGACGAACTACTCGACGGGGCAATCCATACTGTGGGTACAGGGCCACGACGTCGAGGAGTGGGAGCGTCCCAACCGCCGGTCCCGGGTGACGACGCTATCGGTCGACCACGTCATGGCTTCGGCGGCGCTTCCCATCGTCTTTCCCGCCGTGCCGATCGGAGGGCACTGGTACGGCGATGGGGGCATCCGGCTCACGGCACCGCTGTCGCCGGCGCTGCACCTCGGGGCCGACCGGATCCTGGCCATCAGCACCCGCCGGGCACGTTCCCGCACCGAGGCCGACTCTCCTTCCGTGAAGGGCTATCCGCCGCCGGTCCAGGTCGCGGGAGTCCTGATGAACGCCATCTTCCTCGACCTCCTCGACGAGGACGCCCTGCGACTCTCCCGTGTCAACCAGCTTGTGGCGGGGCTGGATCCCGAGAAGCGGCAGGGCATGCGGCAGGTGCGCCTCCTGACCCTCCGGCCATCGGTGGACCTGGGCCGGTTGGCGGGCAGGTTCGAGCCCCAGCTGCCCAGGGCGATCCGCTACATGACCCGGGGACTCGGCACCAGGCATACGGAGACGCCGGACTTCCTCAGCCTGATCATGTTCCAACCGGACTATTTGGGCGAACTTATGAGTGTGGGCGAGGCCGACGCCGAGTCCCGGGAAGCGGAGCTGGCGGAACTGCTGGAGCCCGGCGGCAGAGGCGCGGAAGCGGACGGGCAATTGCGGACCGTTGAATCAACAAGCGAATCGAGGAGGGCACGGTGAACACGAGCGCCGCAAACGACCACCGCACGATGAGCGACGCCCAGGAGTCGCGGGACGTCGCCGAGGGGGCCCGGCAGGCGCGGTGGGAAAAGCGCAGCTTCATGAAGGAGCTGTTCGGGGGACGCCTGTCGCTGGACCTCGTGCATCCCCATCCGGGCCAGGACCCGGAAGAGGCCGCCAGAGCCGCGCCCTTCCTGGAGAGCATCCGCCGCTTCGTGGAAGCGCATGTGGACGGCGACGCCTTCGACCGCGATGGGTGGGTGCCCGACTCGGTGTTGCAGGGCCTGGCCGATCTGGGCGCCTACGGGATCAAGATCCCGCGCGAGTACGGGGGTCTTGGACTGTCGCAGACATCGTACAACCGGGCCCTCGCGCTGGTCGCCAGCCGTTGCGCCTCCACGGCGGCCTTCCTCTCGGCGCACCAGTCGATCGGCGTGCCCACGCCACTGGTCCTCTTCGGCACCGAGGCGCAGAAGCGCAAGTACCTGCCGCGCGCCGCCCGGGGCGAGCTTTCGGCCTTCGCCCTGACCGAGCCGGATGTGGGTTCCGACCCGGCCAACATGTCCACCTTCGCCGAGCCGTCGGCGGACGGAACGCACTACATCCTCAACGGCGAGAAGCTGTGGACCACGAACGGGCCCCGAGCCGACCTGCTCGTGGTCATGGCCCGGACCCCCGCCCGCGAGGGAGTCAGGGGGAAGCGTCCGATCAGCGCCTTCATCGTCGAGAGGGCGTGGCCGGGGGTGGAGGTGGGCCACATCTGCCGCTTCATGGGGCTGAACGGCATCTCCAACGGCGTGCTTCACTTCCGCAACGTGAAGGTCCCCCGCGAGAACCTGCTGTGGGGTGAGGGACTGGGTCTAAAGCTGGCGCTGATCACACTCAATACGGGTCGCCTGGCGCTCCCGGCCTTCTGTGCCGCCGCGGGCAAGGGCCTGCTGCGTGCATGCCGCAAGTGGGCGAATGAACGCGTCCAGTGGGGCGCGCCCATCGGCAAGCACGACGCCGTCGCCCAGATGCTGGGACGCATGGCCGCCGAGACCTACGCGATGGAAGCGGCCGTGGACCTGGCCGCGGCGATGTCGGGCCTGGGAACACTGGACATCCGCCTCGAGGCGGCCACCGCCAAGCTGTGGCACAGCGAAAAGGCCTGGGATCTGGTCAACGACGCGGTGCAGATCCGCGGAGGGCGAGGCTACGAGACCGCCGACTCGTTGAGGCAGCGTGGCGAGGAACCGTTGCCCGTCGAGCGTGCGCTCCGCGACGCGCGTATCAACCTGATCTTCGAGGGGTCGAGCGAAATCATGCGACTCTTCATCGCACGGGAGGCGGTCGACGAGCACCTGACCGTGGCAGGCGCGGCGATCGACCCGCGTTTGCCGCTGTCCACCCGTGCGGCGGCCTTTCTCAGGGCGGGGCTGCACTACGCCGTCTGGTACCCGGGAAGGTGGCTGGGATGGGGGCGGTGGCCGCGCTACGGCGCCTTCGGCCCCCTGGCCACCCATGTCCGCTTCGCGAACCGCGCCTCACGGAAGCTCGCCCGCACCCTCTTCCACGCCATGATGCGCTTCGGGCCCCGTCTGGAGCAGCGGCAGGCGGTTCTGGGCAGGCTGGTGGACATCGGCGGCGACCTCTTCGTCATGACCGCCTCCTGCGTGCGCGCCATGATGCTCGTCCGCGAGGAGCCCGGAAACCGCACCCCGCACGAGCTCGCCCACGCCGCCTGCAAGCTCGCCCGCCGACGAATCCGGGCGAACTTCCGCGCCGTCTTCCGCAACGACGACACCGACATGTACAAGGTGGCGCGAGGGGCGATGGGCGACCGCTACGACTGGCTGGAGAAGGGGGTCATCCACGAGCCCGCGGCAACCCGCGCCGCGGCTCCGACCCAGCCACTCCGCCCCGAGCCGGAGCATCGCCGGGTCACGGAGCCCGTACCCGGTTGAGGGTGCATTCCCGGTTTTGATGGCCCGTCCTCTCCAGCTCGTCGTCCTCCTCTGGACTCTGGCGCTCCTCCTTCTGGGCAGCATCGTGCACGCGACCGGGGCGAGCCTGGCCTGCCCCGACTGGCCCACCTGCTTCGGCACGATGATGCCCGAGATGACCGGCGGGGTCTTCTGGGAGCACCTCCACCGCCTGTGGGCCGGCGCGCTGCTCATCCTTTTCCCCGTGGCGGTTTTTCTGACTCGCCGCGCGCATCCGGAACGGGTGGTGCTTTTCCGTCTCGGGCTGGCCGGAATCGCCCTGCTGCTCGTGCAATCGGTGCTGGGCGGCCTCACGGTGATCTTCCAGCTGCCCGACGCCATCTCGACTTCCCACCTGGCGCTGGCGTTTCTCTTCCTTGCGCTGGTCACGGTGATCCTCGTGCGGACGGGACCGGACAGGAATGACTATCGGGAAGCGACGCAAGAGCGGCGGCTGGCATGGCGAGCCGGCCTCGTGGTAGCCGGGCTCGTGTTTGCGCAGTCGGTGGTGGGAGCGCTGGTGCGCCACACCGACGCCGGGATGGCCTGTCCGGACGTGCCGCTGTGTCTGGGCCGGGTGATCCCGCCGCTGCAGTTTCCCACGGTGCAGCTCCATTTCCTGCACCGGGTGCTGGGAATCGTCGTGGCGATCGTGACGCTCCGCTACGGCTGGCTCGTCGCGGCCCGCACCCGGTCGCCATTCGCGCGGAGGATGGCGACGGCGATGGCGGCGGGCGTGGTCGCGCAGGTGCTCCTGGGGTTCGCTTCCGTGGCGGGGCGACTGGCACCGCCCTACGTGTCCGCGCATACGCTCCTGGCCGCGATGCTGCTCGCACTGGGGGTGGCCATGGCCGCCCACGCCTGGGAACCCGCGCCCCGATGACCGCCGAGGCGATCGGAGAAGCGCTGGCAGCGGTCAACGCGGGATTGAACCTCACCAGCACCGTGCTGCTGCTGGCAGGGGTCCGACACATCCGCCGCAGGCAGATCAGGAAACACCGTCGCTGCATGATCGGCGCAGTGACGGCCTCCGCCCTTTTCCTGGCCCTGTACCTGTTGCGGTTCTCCCTCACCGGCACGCACGCCTTCGAGGGACCCGAGCTGGTGCGGCGCATCTACCTGGCGATTCTCTTCAGCCACATGGTGCTGGCCGCGGCGGTCGTGCCGCTCGTCCTCCGCCTCCTGTACCTCTTGCGACGCCGCAAGTTCAAGGCGCACGGGCGCCTGGCGCGATGGACCCTCCCGGTCTGGCTCTACGTCTCCGTCACGGGGCTTTTTGTCTACTTCATGCTCTACCACGCATACGGATAGTAGTCCGTGGCAGCCATCCGCAGGCGCTGCCTGCGCGGTCGCGAGATCGCGCGGCTACTCCTTCAGCGACCACCGACAGGACCGGTCACCCCGTGTCTCACAACTGTGCTTGACCACCTTGAGGTCCCCGCCCACCCCCTTCCGCACCGCGTGCTGACAGAATCCCGTGACCAGTGCGCAAGCGTCCCCGCCCGGGTCCAGTTGTACCAGGGGCGACACCGAAGCCTCCAGGGAGAATGTCCCGGAGACGAAACCGCCCACACGCTGTCCGAACAGCTTCCGCAGTGTTCGCTCGGTCGCCCGCCTGACCATGCGGAATCGCAAGACCCGCGGCAGCCACCGTTTCCGTCCCGGCATGTGTTCTTCCGCAAGCTTGGTCCCCGTCTCGAAGAAGACCTTCGCCGCGTCGGGACGCTTCTTGATCAGACGCATGAAATCCGCCAGTTCTTCGGTGGAGAGCTTCCTGCCCTGGCGGGAGTACTCCCGGTACAGCTCGATCTGCCGCCTGACGACTTCGCTCAGCCCCAGCCTGCGCGGAATGGTACGTGCGATGACCTCGTTCTCGAGCGTCTCCCCGGGGCGGTCCACCGCCCGAAGCGCTTCGAGCAACGATAGCGCGACCTGGGCGGCCACTCGAGGTTGATCGGCTTCGCTCAATTGCGGATCTCGTTCCTGTTGCCGTTGACGTAAGTGCCCAGGCCACGCCGCTGCACCTCAAATCTGACAAAAGCGGCCAGCCTGGAGCAATCTCACGGACGGCCGATTGCCCCCCTGGGGTCCCACTTTCTACCTTCCGGTGTCACCGGCGTTCGCTACCGCCCCGGCACGGCGAAGGCGAGTCGGCCGGAAGATCTCCCCCACTCTGCGACCAGCGCTCAACCATCCACCCACGCCTCCCTTGAAGCGATACGCGGCCTTCGACCCGCCCGAGTACCGGAACTGGGCACCTGACCCCGGCCTCGTGCGCGAGTACCGCAGTCGGATCCAGAAAGCTCCCGACCGCAACGGCGTGGTGAGCCGACTCGCGACCGACGGTTTGCTCGACCTGTACCGCGATCTCCTCCTCACAAGGCTCCAGGACATCGGACTCAAACGCTGGGTGCGCCAGGGTGTGATCAGTAAGGCGTGGCTGGGCGTGGGCGAGGAGGCGGTCACGGTGGGGTGCGTGGCCGCCCTGGAGCCGGACCGGGACGTGGTCATTCCGATGATCCGCAATGCAGGGGCCAGCCACATGATGGGGCTGCCGCTGGTGCACGGCTTCACCTCCTACCTGGCCGCCGCAGACAGCCCCAGCGGTGGACGCGACTTCCACTACGGCGATGTCGGCAGCGGCGTGATTCAGCCGGTGAGCCACATGGGCACGAGTGTCCCGGTCGCGGCCGGCGCGGCGCTGGCCTTCAAGAACCGGGGCGAGGACAGGGTCGCACTCACCTGGGCCGGTGACGGCGCCACCAAGACCGCCGCCTGCCACGAGGGTCTGGTCTTCGCCTCCCGGCTGGGAGTGCCCGCGATCGTCGTGATCCAGAACAACCAGGTCGCCCTCGGCACGCGTGTCGACCAGCACGGCGCCGGCAGACCCGCGGACATCCCCGCCGCGCACGGCATCACCGCCTTCACCTGCGACGGCAACAACGTGCTGGACGTCTACGCGGCCACCACGCTGGCGAGGAGACAGTGCGCGGGTGGCGACGGCCCCGCCGTGATCGTCGCCGAGACCTTCCGCATGGGCGGCCACGCCACCCACGACGAGCGCGAAGCCCGCGAGACCTTCGCTGCCGAACTCTTCGAACACTGGGGGCGACGCGATCCCGTCGGCCTCTTCGAAGCGTACCTGCTGGATGAGGGCATCCCCGCCGACACCCTGGCCGATGTGGAGGCCGACGCCACCGAAGCGGTCGAACGGGCCGCCGAGGAAGCGCTGGCATCGCGCAACGACCTGCCGCCTCCCGAGCATGCCCTTTCCCCGGGAGTCTCCGAGGGCGATGTGCTCCACGGCCTGGGTGAACGGCTGGCGGCCCTCGCCCGGGCTGAATAGGATTGACGCCATGTTCGAGAATCTCCGCCGGGCCTTCAGGGAAGCGGTCGACAACTTCAACAAGGAGCTCGACCGCAATGCCGTGCCCGAGGCCGTCGACAAGCTGCTCAAGGGCATGGAGCGCGAAGCCGTCGACGCGAAGGCGGCGCTGGAAGGTCTGAAGAAGCAGCTGGCCGTCGCGCAAGATCGCTCCGGCGAGGAGGCGCGCAACGTCGAGGTCTGCCGGCGCCGCGAGACGATGGCGCGCGAAATCGGCGATACGGACACGGCCGATCTGGCCGCCACCTACGCCGAGAAGCACGCCGCCCGCAGCAAGGTCCTAGCCGACAAGGCGACAGCCATCGAGGCCGAAATCCGCCTGCAGGAAGGGGAGTACAGGGAGATGCTCGCCCAGATCAGGAAAGCGCGCGCCAACCGCGACCGCCTGGCGGCCACCGCCGGACGCACGCAGACGCGCGAGGCGCTCGGCGGCTCCGACGACCTCTTCGGGGAGCTGGACCGCATGGCCGAGAGGATCGTCGACACCGAGGCGGCGGGGAGCGCGGAGGAGGCCCTTTTCGACGACGCGGCCGAATTCGACGAGCAGCTGGGGGCGTCCCGCCGCGAAGACGTGATCGACGCCCGCCTGGAGGAGTTGAAGCGTCGCATGAGGAAGCGCTGACGCTCGCCGTGATCCGCCACCACAGAGCCCCTCCACCAACCTGGGGACTCGTGCGGATCACTTCCCGAACCGCTAGATTCCGGGCATGGAAAACTGGATCGGAGTTGCAGTCTGGATCGTGATGGGCGTGGCGATAGGCCTCGCAATGAAGGTCGTCGTCAAGCGCCCCGATACCACCCCGGGACACACCCGGGTTCTGTGCGCCCTGGGCGCTTTCGCCGCGGTGATCGGCGGCATGCTGGGCGTCGGCATTCTCGAATTCGACCACCCGGTGGCGCTCAGCCTCGGCGGGATGGCGGGCGCGACCGCCCTGGCGGTCCTGATGACCTGGGTCTACCGGTGGGGGATCAGGGGTCTCACCTGAGGCTGGCGCAACCGATCCACCCGGCACCATGATCCATCCCGTCGAATTCGCCCACAGGGAACGCGGCCGTTTCTACGACGAGTTGTGGGACTTCCTGCGCATCCCTTCCGTGTCGGCGAAGTCGGACCACGACGGGGACACTGAGCGGGCCGCCGAATGGGTGCGCGACCAGCTCGAACGGGCAGGGCTCCAGGCGGAGACGCTCCCCACCCCCGGACACCCGGTCGTGCTCGGCGAATGGCGGGGAGCCGGCCCCGACGCGCCGACCGTCCTCATCTACGGCCACTACGACGTGCAGCCCCCGGAGCCGCTCGATCTGTGGGACAGCCCGCCCTTCGAGCCGACCGTGCGCGACGGCCGCATATACGCCCGCGGCTCCGCCGACGACAAGGGACAGCTCTTCCTGCACATCAAGGCGCTGGAGGCCCACCTTTCCACGCGGGGCCACCTGCCCGTCAACGTCATCGTGGTCGCCGAGGGCGAAGAGGAGGTGGGCTCTCCCAACCTCGTCCCCTTCGTCAAGGCCCACCGGGAGCGCCTCGCGGCCGAAACCGTGGTCATCTCGGATTCCGCCATGTTCGCCCCCGGCATCCCCTCGCTCCTGTTCTCACTGCGGGGCCTGGCCTACTTCGAGATCCACGCACGGGGCCCCCGATCCGATCTTCACTCGGGCGCTTACGGCGGTGCGATTCCCAACCCCGCCAACGCGCTGGCGCGGGTGATCGCCACCTTCCACGACGACAGGGGCCGGATCGCCATCGAGGGCTTCTACGACGACATCGAGCCCCCGCCACCGGACACGCTCGAAGGCATCCGCTCCCTTCCCTTCGACGCCGACGCATACGCGCGCCAGGTGGGCACCATCCCGGCCGGCGGCGAATCGGCCTACTCACCTCTGGAGCGGCTGTGGACGCGGCCTTCGTGCGACGTGAACGGCATGCTCTCCGGCTACACGGGCGAAGGCGCCAAGACCGTACTGCCCGCCGAGGCGATGGCGAAGGTCAGCTTCCGCCTGGTCCCGGGCCAGTCGCCGGAGGGGGTGAAGGAGTTGCTGCAAGCGCATCTGGTGACGGTGGCGCCCGCCGGCGTGGAACTCACACTGGTGGAGCTGCACGGCGGCCGTCCCTGGCGCGCCCGACTCGAGGGACCGCTCTTCGAGGCCGCCTCAAGGGCGCTGGAGCGCTCGTTCGGGGCACGGCCGGTGCTGGCCGGCGAAGGCGGCACGATCCCGATCGTCGGCGAGTTCGAGGAGATCCTGGGCGCGAGTTCGCTGCTCCTCGGCTTCGCGCTCCCCGGCGCCAACATGCACGCCCCCAACGAGTGGTTCGCGAAGGACTGCTTTGAAAAGGGGATCGACACCCTGATCCACCTGTACGACGAGCTGGCTGCCACCGGCGATTCCGCGTAGCACCGGCCAGCCCGGCCAGGTCGCTTGACTAAGTCAACTTGACTTAGTCAAGCCGGCCGGGCGGGCACGGCCCACGTTTCACCCCCACCTCACCATCCCCGCCGCCCGCAGCAACGCCCGCGCCTTGTTCATCGTCTCCTCGAACTCGGCCTCGGGATCAGAATCCGCCACCACCCCCGCCCCCGCCTGCACGTGCGCCCGGCCGCCCCGCACCACCATCGTGCGGATGGCGATCGCAGTATCCATCTGGGCACCCCCCCATCCGATGTGCCCCACCGCGCCCGCGTACGGCCCCCGCGCGGTGGGCTCCAGTTCGTCGATGATCTCCATGGCGCGCACCTTCGGAGCTCCCGACACCGTTCCCGCGGGGAAGCACGCCCCCAGCACGTCCAGCGCGGAAAGCCCCGCCCGCGCCTTGCCCTCGACCTGGCTGCACAGGTGCATGACATGGGAGTACCGTTCCACGGCCATGAGCTCGGGAACGGTGACGCTCCCGTACTCCGACACGCGCCCCACGTCGTTGCGACCCAGATCCACCAGCATGCGGTGCTCGGCAAGCTCCTTCTCGTCACTGGCGAGTTCCCGCGCCAGCTCCCGGTCTTCGGCGGGGGTGCGTCCCCTCCTGCGCGTCGCCGCGATTGGCCGCACCGTCACCACCCCGTCCTCGAGACGCACCAGGACCTCCGGCGACGACCCCACGATGCTCAGGCCGTCAAGTTCGAAGAAGTACATGTACGGCGACGGGTTGATGGTTCGTAGCGCCCGGTAGAGATCGAAGGGAGGATGCTCGAAACGGGTCGTGAGCCGCTGGCTGAGCACGACCTGGAAGGCGTCGCCCGCCGCGATGTATTCCTGAATCCGGCGTACCCCGGCAACGAAGTCGCCGCGCTCGAAGTTGCTGTCGCATGCGATGTCGGCCGTGGCCGGGCCGAGTTCCAGCGACAGCGGGGCGGGAGCACGGGCGGTATGGAGCTTCTCCACAACTCCCTCCAGGCGTTCCACCGCCTCCCTGTAGAGAACCTTGAGCGCGTCGGGGTCGGTGGTGTCGCCGGTCTCCACCGTGGTGATCGCCTTGGCCCGGCCGTGCAGATTGTCCACCGCGATCACAACGTCGGAGAACATGACCATCGCCGTCGGCAGGTTCTGGTCGTCGGGCGGCCCCGGTCCCAGCCGCTCCAGGCGCCGCACGAAGTCGTAGCCGAAGTAGCCCACGGCGCCGCCCCAGAAGCGGGGAAGACGGGGGTCGGGGCGGGGATGCGCGTCCGTCAGACGGGCGTGCAGGTCGGCCAGGGGATCTTCGGCTTCGCGCGGACGCCACCCCCGTTCCGCACTCCACACGGAGATCTCACTACCTTTCAGCATCCACGCTTCGCGCGGCCGACTTCCCAGGAAGCTGTAGCGAGCCCATTGTTCACCCCCCACGACGGATTCGAGAAGGAAGCCGAAGGTACCGTCGCGCAGCTTGTGATATGCGGTGACAGCCGTATCGGAGTCGAAGAGGAATTCGGACCAGACGGCAGTGCGGCAGCCCGGCGCGGCGTCTTCGAGGAAGGATTCGAAGGTGGGTTCGACGTTCAAATGACGGAAGGGGAGGTCCGGTTGAGGGAGACCGGATACCTTTCCAGGATTCGAGAAGAAAGTCAACGATCGAGAGGTGCCGATGCGCCCCCGAAAAAACACCCCCCGGAGCACACCCGCTCCCCGGAGCACCCCGGACAACTCGCCGCCGTACGTGTGGGCGGCAGCCGTGGCCGTTGCCGTGGGTCTGCTCTACGCCGTCACCCTCGCGCCGACCACCGCGTTCTGGGACACCAGCGAGTACATCGCCACCGCACACATCCTGGGCATCCCCCACCCCCCCGGGAACCCCCTCTTCATCATCCTGGCCCGCACCTGGGACATCCTGCTGGGGGTCTTCGGGCTCTCCACGGCGGTGAAGATCAACCTGTTCTCCGCTCTGATGGGCGCGCTGGCCCACGGTCTCTGGTTCCTGGTGGTTCACCACATCCTCAGACACTTCTCCGACGACCGCACATTCCGACTCGTCGGCGCATGCGCCGCCGTGCTGGTCAGCGCCACCGCCTTTACGGTCTGGAACCAGTCGAATGTGAACGAGAAGGTCTACACGGTGTCCCTCCTCACGATCGCCCTGCTGTCGTGGCTCGCCTTCCGCTGGCAGGAGCGCATCGGCAAGGCCGGCGACGACAACCTCCTCGTCCTCATGGCCTTCGTGCTGGCCCTCTCGGTGGGGAACCACCTCATGGCCTTCCTGGCGGCTCCGGCGCTCCTCCTCTTCGTCCTCCTCGTGCGGCCCCGCTGCCTCCTCAACCCCCGCCTCTACCTCTACGGCGTACCCGCCGTCGTACTCGGCCTTTCCGTCCATCTCTTCCTGCCCATCCGCTCGGAGCTCGGGCCCATCATCAACGAAGCCCAGCCGACCTGCGAGAACATCGGCGCGGCGGTGGTGAGCGTTGTCACCTACGGCAACGCCGGATGCGAGGATCTGTCGGACGCGCTGGCGCGGAAGCAGTACGACAAGCCCCCGCTCACCAATCGGCAGGCGCCCCTCGTCTCCCAGGCCGGCAACTGGCTGCAGTACTTCGACTGGCAGTGGGCCCGGTCACTCTCTCGGACCGACCAGACCTTCGGCCGGGCACGGATCCCCATCACGGCGCTCTTCATCGGCCTGGGCATCTTCGGGATCCTGGAGCACTACCGCCGGGACCGGGCCAGCTGGGTGTACATGATCTCGCTCTTCGGTGTCCTGTCCGCCGGCCTCGTCTACTATCTGAACTTCAAGTACGGGTATTCGATGCCCCTTCCCGAGGGAGACGAGCTCCGGCAGGCCATGGAGGCCGCGAACGCGCGAACCTCCCGTGATCTCGCCGAGGTGCGCGAACGCGACTACTTCTTCGTCGTGGGCTTCTCGGTGTGGGGCCTCATGGCCGGCATCGGGATTGCGACCCTCTGGGACCGGGTCACGCGCATGTCCGGACGCTCGTTCGCCGCCACCTCACCCGTGCTCGGACTGGCTCTCATCCCCCTGGTGCTCAACTTCGGCTGGGCAAGCCGGGCGGGAGACCATGCGGCGCGCGACTGGGCGCACAACCTCCTCATGAGCGTCGAGCCGTACGGGGTGATCTTCACCAACGGCGACAACGACACCTTCCCGCTGTGGTACCTGCAGTATGTCGAGGGCATCCGCCCCGATGTCACCGTAGCGGTGACTTCGTACCTGAACACGCCCTGGTACGTGAAGCAGCTTCGCGACCTCACCCGTCCCTGCCAGCCCGGCCAGGACCCCACCGCGGACCCCACTCTGATCCTGTGCCAGCATCCGTACACGGCAGAGAACACGGACGCCATGTACACCCACGACCCCGCCGAGGCCGAGGCCGCCGGCAAGGTGCCGGTCCAGCTGGCCGAACCGGTGCGCGTCCCGTCACGGGGGATGTTCCGTGACGACTTGAGCGACGCCACCATCGAGCGCTATGCCGGCAGCTACCTGCAGCTGCGCGAAGCACGAGCCTACACGCTGGGCCCGCTCACGGCGAGAGTGGCGGGCGGTCAGGTGCTCTACCCGTGGCACCAGTTCGCTCTGGCCGCGATCGCGAACTCGCTCGGTGACCGGCCGGTGTACTTCGCGTCCGCCGTCACCCCGGCGGCCACCTTCGACATCATGGGTTACCTGGTTCGACAGGGTCTCGCCTTCCGGCTCGTGCCGGGCAACCCTGCGGAACTCGCCCCGGGCGTCACACCTAACCAGGACACCGCGCAAACCGCCGTCGTGCTCGGCGCCTGGCTGGACATCGAACGCACCAAGCGGCTTGCCGACAGCGTATTCGTGGACCACTCCGGGATTCCGCACGACTGGGACTACTGGCCGGACCGGTCAACCCGGGGCATCCCAAGGTACTATTCGTGGGTGTACGAATCGCTATGGCAGGATCCGGCACTCCGCGACGATCCGGAGCGCCGGGCCGAAGTCGAGGCTCTCCGGAGGGCCTGGGAAGACCTCGCGAATTCGCTGGAGCTACGTCAACCAGACAGCCCCGAGCCCTGACCTCTGCCGCAGAATGCGGTCCCCGTCTCCCGTTCCCCCCGCCCGGTAGAGGAAGTCGAAATACTCGGGCACCGCGGCCACCACCTGCGGTGCAGCGCACACCAGCACCAGCGGAATGCGCCGCGACAGACGCGCCAGAGCCGCCACCGCGCGGGAGCGGTCCTGCGGGTGCAGGCGTTCCAGGCCCTCGGGGAAGACGATCGACTCCAGCTTCGCCCCCGCGCCCGTCGCCAGCTCCAACAGCACAATCCGCGCGGCCATCTCGAGCACGGCGACATCCGCCCCACCCCTCCCCCCACCCCCGGCCCACGCCGCGAAGATTTCTGGAAACGAACCCAACAACCGCCCCCCGGTGAGTGCCACCACCTCGCCGTGAATCCTCGCCCGCACGCGGCGCCGGGTCTCGGACACCAGACGCGCCCTCCCCTCCTCCCCCGCGGCACCGCCTTCCGCGCGGCCCCCCACCCCACCCCCCCGCCGTCCACGCAACCGCGCCGCCAACTCCAACAGGTCATCGAGGCGACGAGCAGCCGCCTCCAACCCCACCACCTGCGCCTTGCACCGGGCAAGCTCCTCCGCAAGACCATCGACCTCCGCCGCCAGCGCGACCGCCCGTCGCTCCGCCGCCTGCAGGTCGTCCGGCTTGCCTTCGAGCTGGTCCCGGCGGCGGCGCCACCACCGTCCGTCCTGCACCACCGACTCCCATTCCTCCCTGAGGACCTCCCGCACCGGCCCCGCAAGATCTCCAAGCTCCCTGCCGCACCTGCCGCACGGGCCGTCCTCCCCCCCCTCGTCCATGCTTTTGAGCTTCCCGCGCAGTTCCCGCTCCCGGTCACGGTACAGCAGGAGCCGCGTCTCGGCGTCCTGGCGCTCCCGCACCCACGCCATCGTTCCGGCTTCCGCGTCGCCACGGGCGATCGCCGCCTCCTCGCGCGCCTCGCGCAACCGCGCCTTCAGTCCCTCCACCTCCTCCTGAGACTTCGTCAGACGGTCCACCTCGTTTCGGGCGTCCCTCGCCAGGCGAGCCACCCGGGCGCCCGGCAGATCGTAGGCGGAACCCCCCTCTGCCACACCACTCCCTCCCCCACGCACCTCCCCCGCTCCCGCCGGACCCAGCAGCAGCGCCCCCCCCGCCGCCAGCCACGTTCTCGCCGCCCCGCCACCGAACCAGATCGCCGCGTACTCCTCCCGCCGCAGCACGTGCGCTTCGAGCACCGGTTCGAGCTGCGCCTCGAAGGCGTCGGTCCCCACGATAACCGGGCCGTCCGTCCCCTCCACCACCGGCCCCGGCGCACTGCGACGACCCCGGCTCGCAAAGGCCGTGCGCAGGCCCTCAAGAAACTCGCCCCACACCGGATCGCCCTCGGACACGAAACCCACCAATCCCCGCGAATCTCTCAGATCCAGGACGGGACCTCGCGACCCCGCCTGCAGCGACGCGAGCCTCATCGGCCGGCCCGCACCCCCACGCGCCCCCGCCCCCGCACCCCACCGCGCGCAGTCCTCGCGCGCACCCCCGGCACGTCACGCCGCGCCCCCTTCCCGCCCACCCCATGCGACGCACCCTGCCCGGGAAGCGCTTCCACCCGCAGCTCGGCAACCCTGCGCCGCACCCCGGCGAGCACCTCCCTGTCGAGCACGGCCAGATCGTCCGCGGCAAGTCCCCGAACCGGAATCCGCAGGAGCTTCCCGTCGATCCCGCCGGGCACCCCCGCCAGCGCCTCGCCCAACCGCCGCGCGACCGTCGCGGTGCCCCCTCCCGTGGCTTCGATGGGAGCCAGGCTCACCGCGGCCCGTGCCTCCACCGGCCAGAAGGTCACCTCGCCCGACTCCAGCTGAACGGTCACGAACCCCTTGTCGATCGCCGCCTCCTCCCACGGGTCGGTGCCGACCCGCTCCAGCGACCCGCAGTAGCAGACCCGCTCGGCCACCGCCGCATAGGCGTGGTTGGAGCCGAGCGCGACGTAGTCCCAACCCGCGAGCGCGATCGCGGGGGCGTGGGAGCGCCCTGACGCCAGCGCCGCGTGCGCCACCAGGACGTTCCACTCCGCCTCCGGATGGGGAGAGATGTCCACCGAGCGGGAGGCCATGACCGCGGGGTGGGGAAGGAGGGTGACGCCGAGCCGTCCGTCGTGCAGACGGAGTCGCCTGACCGTGGTCGTCGCCACCTCGACGCCGGGCAGCGCGCCGATCACCATCAGCGGCCCGTGCGCGCCCGCCTCCAAGGGAGTGTCGCGGGCTCCGGCGGATACGGCGACGACCACCCCGGGAAGACTGTCCCGCAACTTGCGGACCGACCTCGAGAAGGTGGCGATCGGCGACGCGGTGACCTCGGGGTGATCGAATACGTCACCGGCGATGACCAGCAGGTCGGGGGCCAGTTCCGCGATGCGGGCCAGCGCGTTCTCGAAGGCCCGCAGCACATCCGCCGCCCGTCCCGGCCCCGCCCCGGCGTAGCCCAGGTGCAGATCCGAGAGGTGGGCCACCCTCATCAGATGTCCCAGTGGCCGAGCGGCCCGCCGTCCCCGTGCAGCACTTCCAGCCCGGCGACGGGCCCCGGCGGCGATCCCCCCGCGTGGAGGCACCACACTTCGTCCCCACGGGGGCGCAGCCGCGGCGGTCCCACGAAGGTGGGCACCGCGGCTACGTACCGCGCCACCCGGAACCCCGCCGCGACCGTTGATTCGGCCACCGTCCGCGGCAGCTGGCTCCGCCGCCCTCGCACCCAGACCCTCTCCACCCCGGCCTCGCGCAGCGCGGCCTGCAAATCCCCGGCGGCCAGTCCCGCCCGGAGCCCGTCCCCCGCGGTCTCCCAATCCATCACCACCGTATGCCCCGGCACCTCCGGCACGGCGGACTCCACCAGCGACCCGGCGTCCCACTCGAACCCCTCGGTGGCCAGTGCTCCGAGGTCGGCATCCGGCTCATGCAGCCGCCACTCCCCCTCTCCCTCCCTCGCAAACCAGCTCCCGGCGCCCACGAACAGCACCGGAGCGCGCTCGTCCAGCGTACTCGCCACCCCCAGTCGCCAGTCTCCCGCGACGGGTGGATCGACCATACAGTCCCATTCACCGACCCAGAGGACCCTCACCTCGGACTCCGGCACCGCGGTGTGCCACACCTCGAGGCGCAGCCCGGGACGGGTGGTTTCGCGCAACAGGACGCGGCGGCGCGGCACGCGGTCGAAAATCCACCCCTGGAAGCGGGCGCCCCCGGACGCGAACACGGCGGCTCCGAGAAACGCGGTTACCGCCAGCACAGGACGTCCCAGGAGCATGAACACCAGGGCCGCACCCGCCACGACCCCGGCCACGGCCCCGATCACGACCTGCCTTCGGGAACCCGATTCCAGGGACATGGCAAAGCTCCCGATACGCCCCCACACCCCACCCGCGAAGTACGCCGGCAGGGCACCCGTGACGGCCAGGCCCAGGCCCTGCGTGAGGGACCTGCCGGCAAAGCCGTCCAGCAGCTCCCACAATCCGGTGAACCCCGACCCGGCCAGGAGCGTCACGAGGAGGCCGACCCACCACCTCACCACCGTGCGAACGGCCTGATCGTCGTCCCCCGCCCTCCCCATCCATATCCCCGCGGCCAGTGACAACAGGGCGACGCCAATCAGAACCGCAGCCGCACGGACGAGACCCTCGCTGTCTTCGCCGAGCAGAGCGATGAGTTGTGAAATCTCGCGCTCGCTATTCAGGATTCCCCGCGCCAGTCCCTGTGAATCGTAGAGCAACACGCCCGCGCCGGTCACGACCGCGGTGGCAACGGCGGCGCCGACCAGCAATGAAGGCACCCAGATCAACCTGCGCGCCCGACTCACCGCCGTCTCCTGCCGACGCCTGTGGTCCCGTTCCGTAGATCCCCGTTCATGCGGGATTCTACCCTCTCACGCGACCGGGGACCAACTGCGGCGTGTACCCCGGTTTCCACTGGCGGGAGGACGCGAGCGTCGGCGGCCGGCAGCGGGGTACTCCCTCGCACGCGACCCTACAACTCGTCAAGAATCGCCCGGTAGCTGTCGTAGCGGGCCCCGCTGATCTTCCCCGCCCGCACCGCCGTCCGCACCGCGCAGGCCGGTTCGTGGGCATGCGCGCAGTCGTTGAAGTGGCAGTCCCCCAGGAAGGGACGGAAGTCGGCGAAGCAGCGGTCCAGCTCCGCCCGCGACACATCGCCCAGGCCGACCTCGCTGAAACCCGGCGTGTCGGCCACCACCCCGCCCCCGTCCAGGAAGATGAGTCGGCTGGAAACCGTGGTGTGCCTTCCCGCCCGCGACCGCCCCCCCACCTCGCGGGTACGCAGTTCGAGTCCCGGGTCGACCGCGTTCAGCAACGTCGACTTCCCCACCCCCGACGGCCCCGCCAGCGCCGACGACCCGGCCCGGATCACCTCGCAAAAGGCCTCCATGCCCGCGCCCGTCACCGCCGACGTCTGCACGACGAGGTAGCCAGCGAACCGGTACAGCTCCGCCAGCTCACCGGCCGCCGCCCGGCCCCTCGCCAGGTCGATCTTGTTCAGGACGACGCACGCGTCCATGCCCCCCGCCTCCCCCATCACCAGCATCCGGTCGATCACTCCGGGGGTCGGGGGCGGATCCGCAACCGACGCCACCACCAGGAGGCGGTCCAGGTTGGCGGCCACCACCTTGGCCACGCGGCCACCCGCCGTCCGCCTGCCCAGGTACGTCCGCCGCGGCCGCACCGACTCGATGACATTGCCCCCTCCCCACGCCTCGACGATTCCCACCCGGTCCCCGATCACCACCTTGTCGCGCGAATCGCCAGACCGCTTCAACCGCCCCCGCAGCGTCGCCTCCAGGGTGCCGTCGGCGGTGCGCACAGTGTACACGCCGCCCGTGGCCTCGATCACCTGGCCCGTCGTCACGCCGCCGCCGCCCGCAACGAAGACACCCCCGCGACGGTCATGCCGCCGCAGGGGTGTCGAATCCGCGAATGATCGCAGCTCGAATGTGTGAGGGTGCCTCTACGCGGCGAAGGACTTGAGAGCCTTGCCCTTGTCCCCCTCGCGCAGACGCCGGAGCGCCCGGTCCCGGAGCTGGCGGATCCGCTCCCGGGTCACCCCCAGGATGTTGCCGATCTCCTCCAGGGTGTGCTCGCGCTCTCCCTCGAGGCCGAAATACAGCCTCAGCACCTTGGCGTCGCGCGGCTCCAGCGACCCCAGCGCGTTCGCCACCGCCTCGGTGAGGAGACGGTTCTCGACCTCCAGCTCGGGCTCGGCGGCCTCTTCGGTGATGAAGCGCTCCACGAGCTGCGAGTCCTCGCTGTCGCCGATCGGCGCGTCCAGGCGGATCTCCGCCGCGTTCAGCGTCTGCAGCGACTCCACGAGCTGCGGCGTCAGGAAGGTCGCCTTGCCCAGCTCCTCGCTGGTCGGATCGCGTCCCAGCTCCTGCTTGAGCCGCTCCTTCTCGCGGAAGATCCGGGCGAGGTCCGATGCGCGGTTCAGCGGCACGCGCACGGGACGTCCGTGGTTCGCCAGCGAAGCCAGGATGGCCTGCCGGATCCACCACACCGCGTACGAAATGAACTTCACTCCCTGCTCGGGATCGAACTTCCGGGCCGCGGTCACGAGTCCCACGTTCCCCTCCTGGATCAGGTCCGTGAGGGAGACGCCCCGGTTCTGGTACTTCTTCGCGACGCTGATGACGAAGCGCAGATTGGCCTTCGCGAGCGCCTGGATCGCCTCTTCGTCACCCTTCTGGGCGCGCGCGCCCAGGATCTTCTCCATATCCGGCGTGATCAGCTCGTGACGGCTGACATCGCGCAGATACTGATCCAGCGCGGTCTGCTCGTCCAGGCTGGCGTCGAATCCGGTGAGCGGGTTCACCCGCCCCTTCGGGCGCCGTCCCCGCCGTGTCTTTGTGGCCATGGTTCTCTTCTCGTTCTTCAAGTGCGGGCGGGTACGGCGTCCCGCCTGCACGGTTGCAGCATATACAGCCTTTACTCGTAAGGTTGTAGTCTTCGTTTGTCAATGACACCCTGGGTGCTCATTTCGTTGCCCCCGGTGTCGAGGACTCCTACATGTACCCCGGCTCCGCTCCGGGTTCCCGCGTGTTTCATACCGGAACCCCTAACGGGCTGGCGGCATTCGGTTTTTCGGGCCTCCCGGCCCCGGCGAGTTTCTCCAGCAACCACTCCGGCGCCACCTCGCGGCGCTTGAAGGTGAAGAGGCGCAGCACCCGTGCCGTGCGGTACAGTTCCGCCGCCAGACTGGGCAGATCGATCAGCCCCGGAATCCCCTCGCGCCCGAGCCGTATCACCGTGCCGCCCCTGTCCACCAGTACGTCGAGCTGGAACATCGCCTTCTTGACGGGGAAATCGAGGATCACTTCTCCGGGAGCGAGCCCCAATTCGGAGGCGATCCCGTCTTCCCAGCGCCGTTTTGCCGGTGTATCGCCGCTCACCCAATCGGGGAGCGTCGTATCTTCGAGTTGCCATGCGGTGATTTCGGTTGCCCGCTTCGGCAGCCGGCGTTCGCGCAGGGCGGGAAGCCAGTGGCGTTCCAGGCGCGCCGCGACCGGGCCGCGGCCGGCGCGGGCACGTCGGGAAAGCTCGTAGAGCAACTCTTCGTCGGTGGGGCCGATCAGTTCGAGCGGCGACACCAGCCCGGCCTCGACCGCGGTCTCCACGATCCGCTTGTAGAGACCCGTGGCGGCCCTGACGCCGTGGTGCCAGTACACGGTCCGGAACATCTGGTACTTGGAGAAGAGCAGCGACTCCAGCGTGTTCATCGCCTTGCCGCGCAGTCCCACCTCCCACCGGCCGGTGACCGGGTCCCGCAGGACGGCCAGGCTCTGCAGGAGACGTTCCACGTCGACCTCGCCGTACGGCACCCCGCAGAACCGCGCGTCGCGCCGCAGATACTCCATCTTGTCCAGGTCCAGGCTGCCGCTCACGAGGCCGCGGAGCGCGTTTCCGCCCTCCCCCATGATGATGCGGAAGATCTCGTCGGCGGCGCCCGGCCCCAGCGGCTTCAGGGCCGCCTTCAGAGGGTCCGATTCGAAGAAGCGCGCGCTGATCTCCTGGTGGTCGCCCGCGATCCGCTCGGGTTCGAGTTCCTCGAGCGCGTGCGAGAAGGCGTAGTGGCCGATGTCGTGGAGAAGGGCCGCGTAGGGGATGAGGCGCTCGCCGCGCCAGACGTGGTCCGGGACCGGCGGACCGGCCTTCAGGATTCCGAGCGCCCGCACCGCCAGATGATAGACCCCCAGCGCGTGATCGAAGCGCGTGTGCGTGGCTCCCGGATACACCAGGTGCGCCAAGCCCAGCTGACGGATGTAGCGGAGACGCTGAAAGGCCGCCGTGTCCATGATGGCGACGGCGACGGCGTCCATCCGGATCGTGTTCCAGACCGGATCGCGTATGACGAGCGAACGACCATGCCCCTGCATGGAGGGCCACAATAGCCCACGCGGCGGGACATCGCAATGTGAATTCGGGACCGATTGTCCTGCGTCGCTACGTTGACCCGACCCGAACAAATCGCGAAATTGCGGTCCCATGGCGACTTCCCCGCTCCGAGAGAAGGTCCGCACGCACGCCGAGGATCGCCCCGGCGTCTACCGCTGGCTTGGTGCCGGCGGGCAAATCCTCTACGTCGGCAAGTCCGTGCGCCTGAAATCGCGCCTCCTCTCCTACTTCCGGGAAGAGACCGGCAAGACCGCCCGCCTTGTGGCAGAGGCCGAAGACGTCAACTGGGACTGGAAGCCGAACGAGTTCGCGGCGCTCATCCGGGAGATGCGCCTCATCCGCGCGTGGCAGCCCGAGTACAACGTGCAGCACAAGCGCGACCGCCGGTACGGATTCATCAAGATCACGCGGGAGCCTGCGCCGCGGCTGGTCCCGGTCTCACGCGTCCACAACGACGGGGCAGGCTACTACGGACCCTTCGCGCAGACGGGCTGGCTCGCCCAGGCGGTGCACGACCTCTCGCTCGCGACGGGTCTGCGCGACTGTCCCGCCCACACCCCGATCCACTTCGGCGACCAGCTCGAGATCTTCGCGGGCGGCAGGGTGCCCCGGTGCATTCGCGCGGACACCGGGACCTGCCCCGCGCCCTGCGCCGGCCGCTGCACGACGGCGGAGTACGATCGCCGCCTGCGTCTGGCCCGCGCGTTCCTCGAAGCCCGCAGCCGCGCGCCGCTGGCCGAACTGGCCGAATCCGTGAAGGCCGCGGCCGCCGACCTTCGCTTCGAGTACGCGGCCACCATCCGCGACCGCATGGAGACGCTGGAGAAGCTGTGGAACCACCTCTCCGGCTTCCGTGGGCAGGTGGAGAACCTGAACCTGGTGTACCCGGTCCCGGGGCACGGAGGGGACGACCGCATCTACCTGATCCGCCGCGGGAGGCCGTGCGCGGAGATGCCGTGGCCGAAATCGGACCGGGCGCGGCGGCGGGCCAGCGAGGTGGTGGAGGAGGTGTTCCGGCCGGTCCCGGCGGAGCGGGACGGGAAGCTGGATGGGGACGCGGCGGCCGAGGTGCTGCTGACGGTGTCGTGGTTCAACCGGCGTCCGCGGGAGAGGGAGAGGGCGTTGGCGCCGGAGCGGTGGCTGGGGGGGGTGGGGAGGAAGCGGCGGCACCCGAGGCCGGCGTAGAGGTGCAGGCTGATGCGTGGCAGTAGCCCGGAGACCACGCGGCTGAAAACGCGCTGGACATTCCAATAGTCATATCGTGTGTCATAATCGTTCAGTCAAACATGTGATTCAATAATAAGTTGTTGATTGACAGCATCTTAGATATAGCGATGTTTCATCCTATGCGCCTGATGAAGATGGACATTTGATTGGACATATCATAGGATATTAATCTGGAAATCTTGCAGGGAGGCCCGACCATGACGAATGACCGCGAATACCGGCGCACCCACCCCTGGATCAGCTTCCGCCACCATCTGGAACGTGCCGACCCCATTCATTGGGCGTTGCTCGGAGAAGCGGCCGCCAGATGCGATCAGGTCGCTCGGGCGATCCTTCCGCCTGCCGATGCCCGCGAGATGCACCAGCTCTACCTGGTCAAGGGCGCGCGGGCCACGACCGCGATCGAGGGGAACACGCTGAGCGAGGAGCAGATCGGAGCACTGCTGGAGGGGCGTCTGGAACTCCCGCCTTCCCGGGAATACCTGAAGCGGGAGGTCGAAAACGTTCTGCACGCCGTCAACGGCATCTTCGCGCAGATCATGAACGAACAGCCGCCGGAACTGACGCCGGACTGGATCGCCGGCGCGAATCGCCGCTTGCTCGCGGGCCTCGGGGAACACCTCGAAGAGGGCGTGGTGCCGGGTGAGATACCGGTGCATCCCGTTGTGGTCATGCGCTACCGGGGTGCCCCGAGAGAGGATTGCGCCTTCCTTCTCCACCGACTCTGCGGATGGCTCGAAGGTGACGACTGGCCGGTCCGCCCGGAC
This sequence comes from Gemmatimonadota bacterium, assembly GCA_028874995.1. Classification (GTDB taxonomy): domain Bacteria; phylum Gemmatimonadota; class Gemmatimonadetes; order Longimicrobiales; family Gaopeijiaceae; genus Bin94. The sequence continues at coordinate 43,416 of JAPPGM010000111.1, forward strand.
CGCCGCGAAGACCGCACCGCGTCGGCGATTCTGCGCGCCGTCTTCGTGCATCTGTATATCGCGTGGATCCACCCCTTCGGTGACGGCAACGGACGGACCGCGCGGTTGGCGGAGTACATGATTCTTGCCAGGGAGGGTGTGCCGTCACCCTGCGCCCATCTCCTCAGCAATCACTACAACCTCACCCGTTCCGAGTACTACCGGCAGCTCGACCGGTCCAGCCGGGCGAACTCCGGCCGAGGTGATCCGCTGGATTTCCTGCTCTACTCCCTCCAGGGGTTCGTGGACGGCCTGCGTGAACAGAGCAGATTCATCGAGAGGGTCCAGCTGAAGCTGGCCTGGAAGCACTTCGTCTACGGTGAATTCCGACGGATACCACCGTCACCGGCCATGCGCCGCCGCCGCGAGGTGACCCTGGCGCTCGGGCGCGTGTCCGGGGCGGTCCGCCAGCAGGCGATACCCGACCTGAGCCCCGATCTGGCCAGGCGCTACGCGGACCGGACCGGCAAGACGCTCACCCGCGACATGAACTGGCTGGTGAAGCGGGACTTCGTGGAGAGAGGGGAGGACGGGTACCGGGCGAAGGTGGACTCGATGCGCGCCTTCCGGCCCGCGCGGGCGTAGCACTCGTGTCATGTCACACCTCACACGTCGGATAGAGGCGCTTGGCGCGTGCGTCGTCCGTCGTGAACTGCCAGTCTGTCGGCCTTGGCTCGGGATCCGGTCTCTGCCCGCCTGCCGGGCGGAAGTCGGCATTCCGCTGCGGCGGGATCATCCAGCCGACGCGCCGCCGCGGTTTGACGGCACCCGCCGCACTGTCTCGTGCGAGACGCTGTACCTGCTGGGGGGGCGGCACGAATCCCGCCGGAGGCCTGTCCCATTCCGACATGCTCGTGTCCCGGGTTTTGCCGCGGCGACGGGCG
>JAPPGM010000142.1:0-1171 GCA_028874995.1 Gemmatimonadota bacterium
ACGTGCAGATGGAGGTGGAGCTGATCACGCCGATCGCGATGGACGAGGAGTTGCGATTCGCGATCCGGGAAGGTGGCCGGACCGTGGGCGCCGGCGTCGTCACCGCAATCATCGAGTAGAGGAATCATGTCAGCGACACGCGGCTCGGGGCCCACGCCGGCCAAGGCACGGCCGGGGACGGCAACCAAGGGCATGAGCAACCGGATCCGAATCCGACTCAAGGCCTTCGATCACTGGGTGGTGGACCAGACGGCCGCCGATATCGTGCGCACCGCACAGAAGACCGGAGCCACGATCCGCGGACCCATCCCCCTGCCCACGCGCCGCCAGCGGTGGACCGTACTGCGTTCGCCGCACATCGACAAGAAGAGCCGGGAGCAGTTCGAACTCAGGACCCACAAGCGCCTCATCGACATCGTCGAGAGCCGCCCCCAGACCATCGACGCGCTGACGAAGCTCGATCTTCCGGCAGGCGTGGACGTCGAGATCAAGGTGGACTGAACGATGCCAGGATTGATCGGGAGAAAGATCGGAATGACGCGGGTCTTCACGGATGAGGGCCGGTCCGTCCCCGTTACCGTGCTCGAGGCCGGACCCTGTACCGTGGTCCAAGTCAAGAGCCGGGATTCCGACGGCTACGAAGCGGTCCAGGTCGGCTACGGAGAGCGGAAGCACAAGCGTTCCGCCAGGGCCGAACTCGGTCACGCCGCCAAGGCGGGACTAGACGCGGCCCCCCGCCTCCTGCGCGAGTTCGCGCCCGAACGGGGAGGCGCCTACGAACCCGGCCAGGAGTTGACGGTCGGGTTGTTCGAGGCCGGCCAGAAGGTGAGGGTGACCGGGGTCACCAAGGGAAGGGGATTCCAGGGTGTGGTGAAGCGGTATGGGTTCGCCGGCAGGCCCGCTTCGCACGGCCACCCCATGTCCCGCAACCCCGGCTCGATGGGACCGGGCACGGACCCGTCGCGGGTGATCAAGGGCAAGAAGCTGCCCGGCCGCATGGGCGGGAAGAGAAAGACGATCCGCAACCAGGAGGTCGTGCGGATCGATTCGGAGCGGAACCTGCTCTTCATAAGGGGAGGGGTTCCGGGCAGCAGGAACAGCTACGTCCTGATCCGAGAATAGGGCAGCCCATGAACAGAATCCCCCCGGCATTCGAGCAGCGATGCATCCA
>JAPPGM010000142.1:1181-43056 GCA_028874995.1 Gemmatimonadota bacterium
CCTCGTCGCGCCTTGCCAGCCCGGCGCCTCGCCGCTCTCGGTGCTCGGGCGGCTCTGTCCACGGACTGCTGACCATGTACCAGGCACCCTACTTCAAGACGGACGGTTCCGCGGGGCCGGAAGTGACGCTTCCGGATTCCCTCTTCAACGGCGTGATTCACGAAGGCGCGCTCCACCAGGCGGTGACCACCTACCTGGCGAACCAGCGCCAGGGCAGCGCCTCGAAGAGGAACCGCAGCGCGGTCAGGGGCGGCAGCAGAAAGCCGTGGCGGCAGAAGGGCACGGGGCGGGCACGCCAGGGCACCATTCGTGCGGTCCAGTGGAGAGGCGGGGGCAGGGCGTTCCCCCCGCGGCCCCGCTCGTGGACGCAGAAGATCCCGAAACGGGTCCGCGTGTTGGCGCGCACGTCGGCCTTCAACAGCCGGGCCGAGGCGGGACGCGTGGCCGTCATCGAGGGCTTCGACTTCGAGGTCCCCAGGACTCGCGAACTGACGAAGCTGCTCGGCAAGCTCGACCAGCCCGGCAAGATCCTATTCCTGACCCACGGCGTGAACCGCGAGCTCTACCTCTCGGGGCGCAATCTTCCCGAGGTTCGGGTGCTGCCTTTCGGCACCGAGTCACCCTACGATGTGGTGTGGTCCGGGACGCTGGTCATCGAGGAAGCCGCGCTGGAAGCCCTGGGCGACACCCCCGGGCGGGAGGAGCGCGCGAGGCGCCGGCCGCTGCGGCGCGAGACCGCGGACGTGTCGGCGACGGACGCGGAGGAAGCCTGATGCGTGAAGCCTACGACGTGATCATGGCCCCGGTCGTGACCGAGAAGACCACGGCGCAGATGGAGGAGAGCCTCTACACCTTCATCGTGAACGAGCGTGCCAACAAGCACGAGATCGCGCGGGCCGTAGAGGCGCTCTGGGACGTGAGAGTCACGGACGTCCGTACCATGCGGTATCCGGGAAAGGCCAAGCGAGCTTTACTCGGCCGGATGGTGAAGAACTGGGAGCTGGGCCGCACCTCGTCCTACAAAAAGGCGGTGGTACAGCTGGTCCATGGCGACGAGATCGAACTGTACGAGATGGGTTGATCCAATGGCGCTGAAGAAATTCAAACCCGTAACCCCCGGGACCCGCTTCCGGTCGATAACGGCGCGGGAAGCGGTGACCCGCAAGGGTCCCGAGAAGTCGCTGACGGAACCGCTGAAGCGCTCCGGTGGCCGGAACCACCATGGCCGCATTACCGTGCGCAGGCGGGGCGGAGGCAACAAGCGCCGCTACCGAAAGGTGGACTTCAGGCGGAACAAGCACGGCGTCAAGGGGCGGATCGCCGAGATCGAATACGATCCCAACCGGTCGGCGCTCATTGCCCTGGTCCACTACGAGGACGGAGAGAAGCGCTACATCCTTTACGTTCGCGGCATGGGAGTCGGCGACGTGGTCTCGTCGGGTCCCGACGCGGACATCCGGCCGGGCAACGCGTTGCCCCTCGACCGAATTCCCCTCGGCACCACAGTCCACAACGTGGAGATGAAGCCGGGCAAGGGTGGACAGATGGCACGCAGCGCGGGAGCGGGCGTGCAGATCGTCGCCAGGGAGGGCGACTACGTGACGCTGCGCCTCCCTTCCACGGAGGTTCGCAGGATCCACAGGCGGTGCCTCGCCACGGTGGGCCAGGTCGGCAACGTGGACCACAGCCTCCAGTCGCTGGGCAAGGCCGGCGCCAGCCGCTGGCGAGGGCGGCGCCCGAAGGTGAGGGGCGTGGCCATGAACCCGGTCGACCATCCCTTGGGTGGAGGTGAGGGGAAGGCGTCCGGAGGACGTCCGCCGGTCACGCCCTGGGGCAAGCCCGAGGGGACCAAGACCCGCAAGAAGAAGAAGCTGTCGAACAAGTTCATCGTCCGTGGACGCAAGCGTGGCAAGGCGACGCGCTGACCATGGACCGTACGGAGACCGGATAAGAGCAATGCCGCGAAGCGTCAGGAAGGGGCCGTTCATCGACGAGAAGCTGCTCCGCAAGGTGGAACTCATGAACGCGCGGAACGAGAGGACGGTGATCAGGACCTGGTCCCGCGCGTCGACCATTTCACCCGAATTCGTCGGGCACACCATCGCGGTCCACAACGGCAACAAGTTCATCCCCGTGTACATCAGCGAGAACATGGTCGGCCACAAACTCGGCGAATTCTCTCCCACCCGGCTCTTTCGCGGTCACGGCGGCAAGCTGGCCGACAAGCGGGCGAGGAGGTGATGGAGTTCGCCATGGAAGCGCGCGCGATCGCAAAGGAGATCAGAATGAGTCCCCGCAAGGTGCGGCTGGTTGCCGATCAGATCAGGGGACGCTCGGTGAACGAGGCCATTTCCCTGTTGCAGTTTTCGAAGAAGGCAGCCGCCCTGCCGATTGACAAGACACTGCGGTCGGCCGTGGCCAACGCTCGGGAAAAGGCCGACCTGGAAGGTGATTCCGTGGATATCGACGAACTCGTGGTCAGCCGCATCTTCGTTGACGAGGGGCGCAGTCTGAAGCGATGGCGGGCGGGCGCGATGGGCCGCGCGACCCCGCGGCGCCGGCGGACGAGCCACATCACCGTGGTCGTGACGGTGGAGGAGGATTAGAGGATGGGCCAGAAAACCCACCCCCACGGATTCCGGCTCGGGATCGTTGCGGACTGGCGTTCCAGATGGTACGCGGAGCGCGACCTGCCCGCGCTCCTCAAGGAGGACCAGGTCATCCGCACCTACCTTCACCGGCGCCTGCACCACGCGGCACTCGCCACGGTGGAGATCGCGCGAAAGCCCTCCAAGCTGGTCGTCACGCTGCACACCGCGCGCCCCGGGGTCGTGATCGGCAAGCGCGGCGCCGAGGTGGACAAGCTGCGCGACGAGCTGGCCGTCCTCACGAACAGCGAAGTCTCGGTGAACGTCGAGGAGATCAAGCGCCCCGAGATGAACGCGCGCCTGGTCGCGGACAACGTCGCCCACCAGATCCGCCAGCGCATCTCCTACCGGCGCGCCATGAAGCGCGCGGTCCAGTCGGCCATGCGCGCCGGCGCCGAGGGGATCCGCATTCAGTGCGCGGGTCGGCTCGGCGGGGCCGAGATCGCCCGCACCGAGGGATACAACGAGGGCCGCGTGCCGCTGCACACGCTACGGGCCAGGATCGACTACGCGCACGTGGAGGCCCGCACGACGTACGGGGTGGTCGGCGTGAAGTGCTGGATCTTCAAGGGTGAAGTGATCGAGGACCGCTTCGGCCGCACGTACTCCGCCGGCCCGGGCGCTTGACGAGGAATAGAGAGAATGCTTGCACCGAAGCGGATACGGCGCAGGAAGACCCACAAGGGGAAGATGCGCGGCAAGGCGTACCGGGGGAACAAGGTGTCCTTCGGCGACTATGGCCTGCAGGCGCTCGAGGCGAGTTGGATCACCAACCGGCAGATCGAATCTGCCCGTGTGGCGATCACCCGGCACGTGAAGCGGGGCGGGAAGGTGTGGATCCGCATCTTTCCGGACAAGCCTGTCACGAAGAAGCCGGCCGAGACCCGCATGGGGAAGGGGAAGGGCAACCCCGAGGAATGGGTCGCGGTGGTCAAACCCGGCCGCATCATGTTCGAGCTGGAGGGTGTTTCGGCCGAGATAGCCCGCAGGGCCATGCAGCTGGCCTCCTTCAAGCTGCCCGTAAAGACGCGTTTCGTCGAACGGGAAACCCAGCTTTAGGCGAGAAATCAAGAACCATCAGGAGAGCGCGACAGTGAAGGCAGAGGAAGTCAGAGAGCTGGAAAACGCGGAGCTGGAGCACCGGCTGGGCGAGCTCAGGCTTGAGCAGTTCCGCCTCCGCTTCCGCAGCGCGATCATGCAGCTTGAGAACCCACGCCTGCGGCGGGAGATCAGGCGCGACATCGCCCGCATAAGGACCATCCTGCACGAACGGCAGGCCACCCGGCCGGGTGAGGAATCATGAGCGACGGCGCAAAGGAGACGGTGGTGACGGCAAACAGCGAGCGCAGGCGGCGCAAGGTCCGCACGGGTGTCGTGGTCGGAGACCGGGCGGACAAGACGGTCACCGTCGTGGTGGAGCGTCGTTTCGCCCATCCCCTGTACGGGAAGCAGGTCAAGCGCACGAAGAGGTACCACGCGCACGACGAAGCGAACGAGTACCGCCTGGGCGACAAGGTCTCGATCATGGAGACGCGTCCCCTTTCGAAGACGAAGAGGTGGCGGGTCGTCGAACTGATCGAACGGCCCGACTGACGCCCGGCCGGCAGAAGACGAGATGATCCGATGATCCAACAGGAATCGATGCTGAAGATCGCCGACAACACGGGCGCCAAGCGCGCGCTCTGCATCCGTGTGCTCGGCGGGTCGAGGCGGCGCTACGCCCGGATCGGGGACCGCGTCGTCGTCACGATCAAGGACGCGGTGCCCAACGCACCGGTGAAGCGTGGCGAGGTCATGGAGGCGGTGGTCGTGCGCACCGCCAAGGAAATGCGGCGCCGGGACGGGACCTACATCCGCTTCGACGACAACGCGGCCGTGCTCATCAACGCGCAGAAGGAGCCGCGGGGAACGCGCATCTTCGGGCCGGTGGGCCGCGAGCTCCGCGAGAAGCGCTATATGAGAATCGTCTCCCTGGCACCGGAGGTTCTGTAGTCATGGCTCAAGGAACCAGCAGAATCGCCAGGGGCGACCGCGTCCGCGTCATCCGCGGCAACCACCGCGACGCCGAGGGCACCGTGCTGAGGATGCTCCGCAAGACGGACCAGGTGGTGATCCAGGGAGTGAACATGCGCAAGCGGCACTCACGTCCCACCCAGGCCAATCCCGAAGGAGGGATCATCACCTTCGAGGCGCCCATCCACGTCTCCAACGTGATGCTCATCGATCCCGCCAGCGACGAGGCAAGCCGCATCCGCATTCGGGTCGAGCCGGACGGGCTCAAGGAGCGGATCGCGGTCAGCAGCGGCAACCCCATACCGAGGAATCAGCCATGACGCCCCGCAAGTCGGCGAAGCGTAACGGAGGGCCTGGCGGGACCAGGTCGCCCATCGCGATCGAACCGCGCCTGCTGACCCACTACAAGGACGCCGCCCGAGCCGCGTTGCGGGAACAGTTCGGCTTCGCGAACCCTCACCAGATCCCGCAGGTCATCAAGGTGACGCTGAACGTCGGGGTCGGAGAGGGGAGCCGCGACAGGAAGCTCATCGAGTCGGTCGCCGGAGAGTTGGCCGTGATCACGGGCCAGAAGGCGGTCATCACGCGGGCCCGGCGGTCCATCTCCAATTTCCGGCTCCGGGAAGGCATGCCCGTCGGAGCGACGGTCACACTGCGCCGGCGCGGAATGTGGGAGTTCCTCGACCGTTTCGTGTCGGTCGCGGTGCCGCGGATTCGCGATTTCCGGGGCCTCAGCACGCGTTCCTTCGACGGCCGGGGCAACTACACCGTGGGAATCAGGGAGCAGATCATCTTCCCCGAGGTCGACTACGACAAGGTCAGACAGATCCACGGCATGGATGTGACCGTGGTCACTTCGACCGACAAGGACGATCAGGCGTACGCACTCCTGCGGCAGCTCGGGTTCCCCTTCAGGGGTGAGGTGCCGGTGATCATCGGGGCCACCAACTCATGAACCAGCGGGATGACGGCGAGACGCCAGGATCGAAAGAGGATACGAACCAGCCATGATGACCGATCCCATCGCGGACATGCTCACCCGGATCCGGAACGCCGGCGGCGCGGGACACCGCTGGGCCGACGTACCGCTGTCCAAGTTGAAGGTCGAGGTGGCGCGGCTCCTCAAGGAGAACGCGTACATCTACGACTACAAGGTGCTGAATGACGGCAGGCACGGCATCGTCCGCGTCTACCTGAAGTACCACGAAGGCAGACACGTGATCCGCCGCCTCGAACGCGTTTCGCGCCCGGGCTGGCGCCGCTACGTCGGGGTCGACGATATCCCGCGCATCCGCAACGGTCTGGGAATGGCCGTGCTTTCCACCTCGAAGGGCCTTCTTTCCGACCGCGGCGCGCGTCAGGCGCGGGTGGGCGGCGAGATCCTCGCCGTGGTCTGGTAGGGGGGCGTCCATGTCACGCATCGGCAAGCAGCCGGTCGAAATCCCCAGCGGAGTGACCGTCACGCTGGAGGGTCGGCGGTTTTCCGCGAAGGGTCCAAAGGGCGAACTGGAGTTGCATGTGCGCGCGCCCATCGAGGTGGACTGGGGCGCCGACGGCGGGAAGACCCTCGTGGTCACCCGCCCCGACGACCAGAAGCAGAACCGGGCACTGCACGGCCTTACACGTTCGCTGGTGGCCAATATCGTCGAAGGTGTCAGCCGGGGTTTCAGCAAGACCCTCGAGATCGTCGGCGTGGGATACCGGGCCCAGGCCCAGGGCACCGGACTCCGGCTCAGCCTGGGGTTCTCGCATCCGATCGAGTTTCCGGCGCCGAAAGGGATTAGTTTCGAGGTGCCCAATCAGACGACGATCGTCGTCAGGGGCGCCGACAAGCAGCAGGTGGGGCACACGGCCGCGGTAATCCGCGCGTTCCGTCCCCCCGAGCCATACAAGGGTAAAGGCGTGAGATACAAAGGTGAGCACGTCCGGCGCAAGGCCGGCAAGACGGCCGCATCATGACCAGGATCAAACCCAGCAAACTGAGGAAGAGCCGCCGGCTCCAGCGGCGGCGGCGCCACACCCGTATCCGCAAGAGAGTGCACGGTACCTCCGAACGGCCGCGCCTGGTCGTGTACCGGTCGCTCAGGAACATCGAGGGCCAACTGGTTGACGACGACACCCGCCGGACGCTGGTCGGCCTCTCGACGCTGGCCCCCGAGCTCAAGGACGGCGACACCGGTGAAGGCAACCGCAAGGTGGAGGCCGCGAGGACCGCCGGAAAGCTCCTCGCCGAGCGGGCACGGGACCAGGGAGTCACCGCCGTCGTCTTCGACCGCGGAGGTTTCCGCTATCACGGCCGGGTCAAGGCGTTCGCGGAGGGCGCGCGGGCGGGAGGGCTGGTCTTCTGATGGCAAGAGACAAGGGACCGCCGGAAGGCGTGGAACAGGTAGAGAACCTGATCCACATCAATCGAGTGGCGAAGGTGGTCAAGGGTGGCCGCCGCTTCTCCTTCACGGCACTGGTCGCGGTGGGCAACCAGTCCGGACGGGTGGGCATCGCTCACGCCAAGGCGAACGAGGTCGCGGAAGCTATCCGCAAGGCGTTCGAGCAGGCGCGCCACAACATGGTCGACATCCCGGTCGTGCGCGGCACGATTCCCCACGAGATCGTGGGACGCTGGGGTGCGGGACGCGTGCTCCTGCGGCCGGCCGCTCCCGGGACCGGTGTCATCGCGGGAGGCCCGGTGCGCGCGGTGATGGAAGCCGCGGGCATCACCGACGTGCTGACCAAGAGCCTGGGCACCAACAACCCGATCAACGTGGTCCGCGCGACCCTGCAGGGCCTGGAGAACCTGGTCACGGCGTATGATGTGGCCGCCGAGCGGGGGATTACCGTTGAAGAACTCGGAGTGGGAAGACGTGGCTGACAGGATCAGGATTACCCAGGTGCGCAGCGCGGTGGGACGCCGGAAGATCCAGCGGCGCACCCTGAGGGCGCTCGGAATACGCCGTCACCAGCAGGCCGTGGAGCATGACGACACACCTGCGATCCGGGGAATGATTGCCAAGGTGGACTATCTCGTAGAGGTCACGGAGGTGGATTGACGAATGATCGAACTGCATAACCTGCGTGCGCCCAGAGGTTCCCGCCGCAAGCGGAAACGGGTTGGGCGCGGGCCCGGTTCGGGCAAGGGCAAGACGTCCGGCAGGGGCGAGAAGGGCCAGAACGCGCGCTCCGGCGGCGGAGTGCCGGCCTGGTTCGAGGGTGGACAGATGCCGCTGCAGCGCCGCATCCCGAAGCGTGGCTTCAAGAACCGGAACCGCGTGGAGTATCAGGTCGTGAATGTGGGAGACCTGAACATCGTCGATGGCGATGCGACTCCCGAATCGCTCAGGGCGGCGGGCCTGATCCGTTCGCTGCGACGGCCGGTGAAGATCCTGGGTATGGGTGAGATCGAAACGCCCGTCAACTGCTCGGCGCACGGGGTGTCCGCCACCGCGCGGCGGAAGATCGAGGCGGCGGGGGGTTCGGTGACGATCCTGTCCCTGCACGGTCGGGGCGAAGAGTAGTGCGACTGAACGGAGGGGCGCGCGAAGATGGCTAATCCGATCCCGAATCTCTTCCGGGCTCCGGAGCTGAAGAAGAAGATCCTCTTCACGCTCTTCATGATGTTCGTGTACCGGATCGGGTCGCACATTACCGTGCCGGGAATCGACGTGGGGGCGCTCCAGGCGTTCACGGCACAGGTCGACAACACCTTCCTCGGGATCTACGACATGTTCGTGGGCGGGGGGCTCAGCCGGGCGACGATCTTCGCGCTCGGGATCATGCCGTACATTTCGGCCAGCATCATGTTCCAGCTGCTGGCCGCGGTCCTCCCGACGGTGGAAAAGCTGCAGAAGGAGGGCGAGGAAGGCCGGAAGAAGCTGACGCAGTGGACGCGCTATACAACCGTACTGCTATGCGTCATACAGGCTTACGCCTACGCCGCCTTCCTCCAGAACCTGGGCGGCGCGGTGAACTCTCCGGGGCTGGGCTTCACCTTCACGACCGTTGTGGTGCTCACCACCGGCGGCGTGTTCATCATGTGGATGGGTGAGCAGATCACGGAGCGCGGCCTCGGCAACGGCATGTCGCTCATGATCTTCTTCTCGATCATCCAGGGGTTCCCGGCGGCAGCGGGCCGCACGTGGGAGAGTGTGGCCAACGGCACGATCGGCCTGCCCGCACTGATCGCGTTGCTCGTGGTGATCGTGGGAATCACTGGTGGTGTCGTGGCCATGACGATGGCCGCCCGCAAGATCCCCATTCAGATACCCAGGAAGGTCGTGGGACGGGGGCGGATTCGCGAGGGTCAGAAGAGCTTCATCCCGCTCCGCGTCAATTCCGCGGGGGTGATGCCGATCATCTTCGCCCAGTCCTTCATTGTGGTGCCCGGGACGATCGCCGCCTTCAGCTCGATCGGGATCTTCACCGAGCTGTCGGACATCTTCCAGCAGGGAACATGGCCGTACACGATCACCTATGCGGCCCTCATCATCTTCTTCGCGTATTTCTACACGGCCATCATCTTCAACCCGGTGGACCTGGCGGAGAACCTCAAGAAGCAGGGGGCCTTCATCCCGGGGGTGAAGCCGGGTGCGCGCACCGCGGAGTACATCGACCGGATCCTCACCCGCGTCACCCTTCCCGGGTCCATCTACCTGGCGGTCATCGCGCTGCTGCCCTTCTGGATCCTGGACATCTTCAACATCCAGACGTTCCTCTTCGGCGGCACCAGCCTCCTGATCGTGGTCGGGGTGGGGCTCGACACCGTGCAGCAGGCCCAGCAGGACCTCCTGCTTCGCCGCTACGACGGCTTCATGAAGAAGGGACGGGTCAAGATGCGCGGGCGCGGGCGCTACATGTAGGCGTCGGCCGAGAATGGGCAGAGCACATGGGGGGGGCAGGGTCGTCGTTCTGCTCGGCTCTCCGGGGGTCGGCAAGGGGACCCAGGGCATTCGCCTGGGACGGGACCTCGGCTGGGCGCACGTCTCCACCGGAGATCTGCTGCGGGCGGCGCTGGAGGCGGGTACGCCTCTCGGGCTCGAGGCCCGGAAGTACATGGACGCTGGCGAGCTGGTTCCCGACGACGTCATCGTCGACCTCGTGCGGGAGCATCTGGCGGCGATGCCGGCGGAACGCGGGGTCGTGTTCGACGGATTCCCGCGCACCGTTCCCCAGGCCGAGGCGCTGGACACCGTCCTCGGCGGAGCCGGACGCAGGGTGGACCGCGTCTGCCTGCTGGAGGCCCCCGAGGATGTGCTGGTCAAGCGCATATCCGGCAGGCGTTCGTCGCCCGGCGGCCGGGTCTACAACATCCATTTCGATCCCCCCCGAAGGGACGGACTGTGCGACGACACCGGTGAACCCCTCATCCACCGCGCCGACGATCACCCGGATACCGTGCGCACACGGCTCGCCGTCTACCACGAACTCACCGCCCCGCTCATCGGGTTCTACGATGCGAAGGGACTGCTGGCGCGCGTGAACGGCGAGGGTGGCATCGAACAGGTGTACGCGTCGTTGCGTGCGGCGGTCGACCGCTAACGGCCATGCCCGCGGCACCTCCGTCCACTGGAAGCTGATGGCCAGGAACCGGCGTCCCCTCATCCACTTGAAATCACCGGACGAGATCGGTGCGATGGAACGGTGCGGCCGCATCATCGCCGGCCTCTTCGCCGAGATCGAGCCGCAGGTGCGGGCGGGGGCCCGAACGAGAGCGCTGGACCGCTTCGTCGACGACTTCGTGCGCTCCCACGACGGTGCCGTGCCCGCCTTCAAGGGCCTGTACGGTTTCCCGGGAAGCGCCTGCATCAGCATCAATCAGGAGGTGGTGCACGGCATCCCCTCCTCCCGGCGTCTCCGCGACGGCGACATCGTCTCCATCGACGTGGGGGTGAAGCAGGGGGGATGGTGCGCTGACTCGGCGTACACCTTCGCGGTGGGCGAGATCGGCGGCGAGGCGGCCGGCCTCATGCAGGTCACCTACGATGCACTGGTCGCGGCTGTGGCGGCCGCCTGCCCGGGAAGACACGTCGGCGACATCGGCGCGGCGGTGGTGGAAACGGTGCGCCCCAGCGGCTACGCGATCATCCGGGATCTGGTCGGTCACGGCATCGGGCGGGCGATCCACGAGGAGCCCCAGGTCTCGAACATCGGTCGAGCGGGTTTCGGCGTACCTCTCCAGGCGGGGATGGTCCTCGCGATCGAGCCCATGCTGGCGGTGGGCACCGACGAGATCCGGACGCTGAACGACCGCTGGACGGTCACAACCATGGACGGATCGCTGTCGGCCCACTACGAGCACACCGTCGCCGTGACGGAGACCGGGCCGAAGATCCTGACTGGCGGCGGCATCTGGGACGGTGCGGCGACGATGGCGGGGCGACGCGGCTCGGAAGGGACTGGGGCAGTTCAGGCTCACTTGCCGTTGGACAAGACTGGGGCTACCGTCCGGCAATCGTAGGCGTTATCCTTTTAAGCTGTGCCCGGAAGGAAGGGTCTGGGCGCCGTCAGGCGATGACATGAACGAAAGGGGAGTTTCGGCGTGAAGGTTCGAACCAGCGTCAAGCCGATGTGCGAGTACTGCCGCGTCGTCCGTCGCAAGGGTGTCGTGCGGATCATCTGCAAGCGGAATCCCCGGCACAAGCAGCGCCAGGGCTGAGTCGGCAATGGCGCGAATCGCGGGCATCGACCTCCCCAGGGCAAAGCGGATCGAGGTGGCGTTGACCTATGTGTACGGCGTGGGCCGCACCTCGTCCAGGAAGATCCTCGAGGCGACCGGGATCAGCCCGGACCTCCGCACCCACGAACTGAGCGATGAGGACGCCAGCCGTCTTCGCCGCGAAATCGAGCAGAACTACAAGGTCGAGGGTGCCCTCCGCACCGAAGTGTCCATGAACATCAAGCGGCTCATGGACATCGGCTGCTACCGGGGCCTCCGGCACCGTCGGGGCCTTCCGGTAAGGGGTCAGCGGACCCACACGAACGCCCGCACCAAGAAGGGCCCGAGACGGGCCATCGCGGGCAAGAAGAAAGCGCCCAAGAAGTAGCCCGGCTGAACGGGACTTCTCGCAACGGATCCACGAAGGGGGCTCGTCCCCGAAGGAAGGTGCCGGTTGGCAACGCCCAGATCTGGAAGGACGAAAAAGACGAAAAAGGTGGTCGCGGCCGAGGGCGTCGCTCACATCAAGGCCACCTTCAACAATACGCTCATCACCATCGCCGACCAGGCCGGCAACGTCCTGGTGTGGGCTTCCGCGGGCACGGCCGGATTCAAGGGTTCCAAGAAGTCCACGCCCTTCGCCGCCACCATGGCCGCGGAACAGGCGGGACGCGACGCCGTGGCGATGGGCGTCCGCAAGGTTGTGGTCCGCGTGCAGGGTCCGGGGTCGGGTCGGGAATCCGCCATCCAGGCTCTGGCCGCGGCCGGGCTCACGATCGAATCGATCCACGACGTGACCCCCCTGCCGCACAACGGCTGCCGGCCACCCAAGAAACGCCGCGTTTAGGAGCACGAATCCGCCAATGGCTCGATATACCGGTCCGGTTTGCAAGCGTTGCCGCAGGGAGGGGCAGAAGCTCTTCCTGAAGGGCGCGAAGTGCTACACCGAGAAGTGTCCCGTCGAGAGACGGCAGTATCCGCCCGGACACCACGGCCCGGCCTCCGTCCGGCGCCGCAAGCAGTCCGACTACGCCGTGCAGCTGCGTGAGAAGCAGAAGGTCAAGCGCATCTACGGGCTGCACGAGAAGCAGTTCCGCAACCTCTTCGAATACGCGGCAGGGCGCCCGGGCGTTACCGGCGAAAACCTCATCGTCGCGCTGGAAAGCCGGCTCGACAACGTGGTCTTCCGCATGGGTCTCGCTGTCAGCCGCCGCCAGGCCCGCCAACTCGTCCGGCACCGGCACGTCCAGGTGAACGGTTCGGTCGTCGATGTGCCGAGCTACCGGTTGTCGGCGGGAGACGAAGTCGCTCTGCGCGAGGGCTCGCGGGACCTGGAACCGGTCGCGGCGAGCCTGGGTGCGCGTACGCGCCCGCAGCTGATGGACTGGCTCGCTCTCGACGAGGGCAAGCGGGTGGGCAGGGTCATCAGGCAGCCGGTACGGGGAGACATCCCGTTGGCTGCCCAGGAACAGTTGATCGTCGAACTCTACTCCAAGTGATCCACTGGTGAGGTCGTTGGCACAGCCAGCCTCGCGGATCCCGAAGGAAACAAGAAAAAAAAGGGGGAATACCGAGCGTGAATCTGGAGATTGATCTTACCGGTCTCGTGCTTCCCGAACGTATCGAGATCGCCGAGGAGTCGGAAGACGGCCGCTCGGCGGATTTCGTCCTCGAACCGCTCGAGAGGGGCTTCGGCCACACCTTGGGCAACGCGGTGCGGCGGGTGCTCCTGTCGTCGCTTCAGGGAGCCGCCGTACGGGCCTTCCGGATCGAGGGGGTGGTCCATGAGCACCAGACCATTTCATCCGTGGTCGAGGACGTTCACCAGGTCATCCAGAATCTGAAGTCGCTCGTCGTGTCGCTCGACGAGGACATCGACGAAGCGGTGCTGGAGATCCAGGTCAAGAAGAAGGGCCCGGTGACGGCCAGGAGGATCCGGGGCCCCGCCTCGGTCACGATCCACGACCCCAACCATCACCTGCTGACCCTCGCGGACGACCGCGAGGTGCACATCGAACTCCATGTGAACAAGGGGCGTGGCTTCGTACTGGCCGACCAGCAGCCGCTGCCGCCGGGAGCGCCGGTGGACCTCGTGCGGATCGACGCGATCTACAACCCGGTTCTGCGCGCCAACTTCACCGTCGAGGAAACGAGGGTGGGGCAGCGCACCGACTTCGACCGCCTCACCATCCGGGTCGAGACCGACGGTTCGGTGGAACCCGCCGGCGCCGTCCGCTACGCCGCTGAACTCGTGCGCTGCCACCTGCGGTATATGCTCTACTTCGCCGAGGGTGGACTTCCGGAGGCCCAGGTTCGCGAATTGGCCCCGGTTCCCGAAGAGGCCGTGGCCCTCATGGACAAGCCGATCGACGACGTCGCCGAGATCAGCGTGCGTTCCCGCAACGCGCTTCAGCAGGAATCCATCCACACCCTGGGCGATCTCGTCGCGAGGACCGAAGAGGACATGCTCACGATCAACAACTTCGGCAAGAAGTCACTTTCGGAACTATACGACCTCCTGGACGAGCACGGACTCCGCTTCGGCATGAAGATGGAGCGGGGCGAGGATGGACAGCTGTTCTACGTCAAGGAGGGAGCTGCCGCCGACCCGGAGGGATAGCCGGCGAAGCACACGAGGAAACGAGAACCATGCGTCACCGCAAGAAGGGGAGAGGCCTCTCGCGCTCTCCGAGTCATCGGAGGGCCATGCTGAGAAACATGGCCACGTCACTCTTCCGCCACGAGCGGATCACTACGACGACGGCCCGGGCCAAGGAGTTGCGACCGTACGCCGAACGCCTGATCACGCTCGCCAGGCGCGGGGATCTGCACGCCCGCCGCCTCGCCGCGCGGCGGATCGCGGACCGGGAAATCCTCGGCAAGCTGTTCGACGATATCGGACCCCGGTACGCGGAACGCCCGGGGGGATACACGCGCATCTTGAAGCTCGGCAACCGCCAGGGCGACGCCGCCGACATGGCGCTCATCGAGTTGGTGTGATAGAATCCGGCTCTGAACGGAGGCTGTGAGGGCCTCGGAGCGCGAAACTGGAAAGGACAGGGGTAAGGCAGAAATGGCAACGTCGAAGTCCCGGGCGGGGGCCGCCAAACTCGGCGCACCGCTGATGGTACTGAGTTTCCTGATGGTCGCGGGCTTTATCTACTGGCTTTCCGTGACGGCCGAGCCGACGGAGGTCGTGGTGGACGACCCCGAGGATGTCCTGGAAAACGTGGTCTCGTTCACCGCGTTCTCGGCGGGTCCTGACGGATACTTGGGACAGGTGGTGAGTCTGGAAGACATAACCATCACGTCCGTCCTCGGGTATCATTCGTTCTGGACGAACCTGGTGGACGCCAACGAGACGGCCTATCTGCTTCACCTGTCCGATTCTCTGGTTGCCGATACGCTGGTCTCGGTCGAGAGCGATATGATGGTGACCGTCACCGGAACCGTCTCCTTGATGAACGACTCGGTCCTGGACGCATGGGAGGCCGCGGGCGCATTCGGGGCCGACGTCCACAGATCCCTTGCTGAATTCGCCGAGAACTTCATCGAAGTCACCTTGATCCAAATGCCGGAGCCTTCCGAGCCCGGCGACGCGGATGAATCCGGCTCCGACGAGGGTAACGGAGGCTGACGGCGCATCAACCGCGTGGGTTTGTCCACGGACTGCCGGCGGCGTGAAGGAGTCGACACAGTCCGCGATGCGTTCAGGAGACGCAACACTCGGCGTGATCGGCTTGGGTTACGTCGGGTTGCCGCTGGCGGTCGAGGCCGCCCGGAGCGGGATCAACGTGCTCGGCCTCGACGTGGACCCCCAGGTGGTGGACGGCGTCAACCGCGGCCGCAGCCACATCCAGGACCTGGCCGGCGAAACAGTGGCGCGCCTTGCGCGGAACGGACTCCTCGCGGCCACCACCGACATGTCACGGCTGCGGGACTGCGATGCCGTGGCCATCTGCGTGCCCACCCCGCTCTCCAAGACCCGCGACCCGGACATCTCGCACGTTCTGGCCGCAACGGAGGCGGTTGGCGAGGCCCTTGCCGAGGGACAGCTGGTGGTGCTGGAATCGACGACCTATCCGGGCACGACGCGCGAGGTGGTGCTGCCGATTCTGGCCCGGAGCGGCCTGGAGGTCGGGAGGGACTTTTTTCTCTGTTTCTCGCCGGAGCGCGTGGATCCCGGAAACGAGGACTGGAAGACCGGAAACACGCCGAAGGTCATCGGGGGCGTGACACCCGCGTGCACGGAAGTCGGCACCGCGTTCTACTCCCGCTTCGTGGAGAGGATGGTCCCAGTGTCGTCGGCGGAGGCGGCGGAGCTGACCAAGATCCTCGAGAATGCCTTCCGCGCCGTGAACATCGGTCTGGTCAACGAAATGGCCCTGATCGCCGACCGGCTCGGACTGAACATCTGGGAGGTGATCGGGGCTGCGTCCACCAAGCCGTTCGGCTTCATGAAGTTCACGCCGGGCCCGGGGCTCGGCGGTCACTGCCTTCCCGTGGATCCCCACTACCTGTCCTGGAAGATGCGGAAGATGGACTACCGCACCCGCCTGATCGACATGGCGTCGGAGATCAACGCCGAAATGCCGACCTTCGTGGCGGGCAAGGTCAGGGAGGCGCTGAACGGGGTGGGGAAGCCGGTCAAGGGGTCGAGGATCCTGCTGCTCGGGGTTGCCTATAAGAAGGACGTGGGGGACGTACGGGAATCTCCCGCGCTGGACATCCTGGAACACCTGGAGCGTGACGGTGCCGACGTGCTGTACCACGACCCGCATGTGCCCGAGTGGGGCACGCGGGACGGCCGCACCCTGACGACCTCGTCGCTCACCGGTGAGCTGCTGAGAGGGATCGACGCGGCGGTAATCGTCACCGACCACTCCTGCTTCGACGCGGCCCGGATCCTGTCTCTCTCGCCCGTCGTGGTCGATGCGCGCAATGCGACGGCGTCGGTGCAGGAGGTGGACCGCACAGCCCGGCCACAGCGATGGATCGTAAAGGGATGAGCGCACGCGGATGAAGATCGCGGTGCTGGGAAGCGGTTACGTGGGGCTCACGACCGGAGCCTGTCTGGCGGAGACGGGCAATGACGTGATCTGCGTGGATATCCTGGAAGAGAGGGTGGAGCTGCTCAAGCGGGGCGAAGTCCCGTTCTTCGAACCCGGACTCGCCGCGCTCGTGTCGCGCAACCTCGACGAGGGACGGCTGAGCTTCACGACCGACGTGTCAGGGGCGGTGCGCGCGTCCCGAATCATCTTCATCGCGGTAGGAACGCCGCCCGGCGACGACGGTTCCGCCGACCTGCAGTACGTGCTCGCCGCCGCGCGGGACATCGGGCGCGCGATGGACGGCGGGCGCATCGTGATCACGAAGAGCACGGTACCGGTGGGAACCGCGCGGCGGGTTCGTGCGGTCATCGAGGCCGAGACGGAGCATCCCGTGCACGTCTGCGCGAATCCCGAGTTCCTCAAGGAGGGGGCGGCAGTCAGCGACTTCAAGAAGCCCGACCGGGTCGTGCTGGGGGTGGACGATCCGGAGGCGGCCCGGGTACTGCGCGAACTCTACGCGCCCTTCGTGCGCACCGGGAACGAGATTCTGGTCATGGACGTCCCCTCGGCCGAAATCACGAAGTACGCGGCGAACGCCATGCTCGCCACCCGCATCAGCTTCATGAACACGATCGGCCGGCTCTGTGAGCGTGCCGGCGCCGACGTGGACCAGGTGCGCCTGGGCGTCGGCTCGGATCGGCGCATCGGCCCGACGTACCTGTTTCCCGGGGTGGGGTACGGGGGCTCGTGCTTCCCCAAGGACGTCAAGGCCCTGGCCTCGACGCTGAAGGGGCTGGGGCTGGACTCGTCGATCCTGGAAGCGGTGGAACAGGTCAACGAACGGCAGAAACGCCGTCTGGTGGAGGTGGCGGTGGAGCGGTTCGGCGAGGACCTTCGCGGGCGAACCTTCGCGGTGTGGGGCCTGGCCTTCAAACCGAACACCGACGACATGCGCGAAGCGCCCAGCCTGGTCACGATACCTGCCCTGCTTGAACGAGGTGCTCGAGTCGTTGCGCACGATCCGGCGGCGATGGGCGAGACCCGCCGCATTCTCGGCGATGCCATCGAGTACCGCGAGCACAACTACGATACTCTGGAAGGCGCCGACGCCCTCTTCATCCACACCGAATGGCACCCGTATCGCCACCCCGACTTCGCCCGGATGCGGACGCTGCTCAGGAACGCGGTGATCCTGGACGGCCGCAACCTCTATTCGCCCCGGACCATGCGCGCGCACGGGTTCGAGTACTACTCGGTCGGCCGCCGTCCGGTGACCGCGGACTGTGCGTAGCAGCCCGTGCGCATCCTGATCACCGGTGCCGCGGGCTTTCTTGGCTCCCACCTTGTTGACCGCTTCCTGGCGGACGGATGCGAGGTGGTCGGGGTCGACAACTTCGTCACCGGTTCCCGGGACAACCTGGAGCACCTCGAGCGGGAGCCCCGGTTCGACCTGGTCGAGCACGACATCTCCCGGCCGTTCTTCGTGGAGCCGAAGGTGGACGGTGTCCTGCATTTCGCGTCTCCCGCGAGCCCCGTCGACTACACCGCGCTTCCGATCCAGACGCTCAAGGTGGGGGGACTCGGGACGCATAACGCCCTGGGCATCGCCCTTCGGCACGGCGCACGCTTCCTGCTCGCCTCGACCTCCGAGGTCTACGGGGACCCCAGGGTCCACCCACAGACCGAAGACTACTGGGGGAACGTGAATCCCGTAGGGCCCAGAGGTGTATACGACGAAGCGAAGCGGTACGCCGAGGCGATGACCATGGCCTACCACAGGGCTCACTCACTGGACACTCGCATTGTCAGGATCTTCAACACCTACGGTGCCCGAATGCGGCCCGCGGACGGACGGGTCGTATCCAACTTCATCGTGCAGGGGCTGCGCGGCGAGGCCATGACGATTTATGGAACCGGTGAACAGACCCGATCCTTCTGCCATGTGGACGACCAGGTCGAAGGCATCGTGCGGCTCTTCCAGTCGGAGCGCGTCGATCCGGTCAACATCGGCAACCCGGACGAATTCACGATCCTCGACCTGGCCGTCATCGTGCGCCGGGAGACGGGCAGCACGACCGCACCCGTCTTCCGGCCGCTCCCGCCCGACGATCCCGCCGTGCGCTGTCCGGACATCTCCGCCGCGCGCCGGGAACTCGGGTGGAGGCCAACCATCGGGTTGCGCGAGGGCGTCAGAAAGACGATCCCTTACTTCAGGGGGGTTGTCGACAGGCATGCAGACTGAACGGGGAATGAAGACAGGGTTTGGATCGATACGGTTGCGGGCGATGGCCGCGACGATCCTTCCGCTATGCGCCGCGGCATGCGGCAGCGACCCGGCGGAAGAGACCGCGCGGCTGCGCGGGGACCGTGCCTTTGCGCGCGGCGACTACGAGGAGGCGCTGGCAGAGTACCGCCTCTCGCTGTTGCGCGAGGACCCGGGCACGGACGGATACGTGCGCGCGGCCCATGCGTGGGTGGCGCTCGGCCGCGTGGACGAAGCCCGGGCCCTCTACGACAGGGCCGTGCGCGAAAACAGCGTCCACGCCGACCAGGCCGTCTCAGACTTCGTTGCTCTGGCCAGGGAGGAGCACGAGAACGGCGACAGCTACGGCGCGGCTTCGGCGATCGAGGCGGCGGTCCACTTCCGGCCCGGCATCCTCGTGGAAGACCTGGCCCTGCCCCTGGCCCGGCACTACAGCGGGGCGGGCGAGTACGGCCGGGCCGGCGCGCTATACCTCCAGGCCCTCCGGCGACACCGCGACGATCCCGACGTCATCTTCGAGACGGCGCTGGCGCACGAGGAGATCGGTGACTGTGAGAGCGCCCTGATGTACTACGAGGAATTCGGGGAGCTGGCGCCGCGCAGGGAGGCGGAGATCAGGCTGAACCTGGGCAACTGTTCCTTCCGGCTTGCCGGTGAACGAAGGACCCAGGGCGCGTACGAGGAAGCGATCGAGTATCTCGATGCGGTTCTCGAATTGAACGAGCCGAGAGCCCTCATCCCGCAGGCGCACTTCGACAAGGCCGAAATCCTGGCCGTGCTGGGGGACTGTCCGGCCGCGCTGGAGGCCTATCGGGCGGTGGCCAGTGCGGGGACCGCGGGACCAAGGGCTCTCGTCCGCAGGGCACGCGAACGCATCGACGAGATCAGGTTCGGCCGGATGATGGAGGGACGGTGCTGAACGGTTCGGTTGTCACGGGTTCTCCGGCAGCCCGCGGACAGGATTCCCGCCACTTGTGCGCGCGCGGACTTGGACTGCTCGTGGGCCTCCTGGGAGCAGCCTGCTCCTCGGGATCCCAGTACTCGGGATGGACGGAGGATCAGCTCTACGCACACGGGCAGAGGGCCTTCGACGCGGGTGACTGGGGCGAGGCACGGCGCGCATTCGAGCAACTCGTGCTCGCGTTCCCGCTCTTCGACCATGCCGTGGAAGCCCGCTACTACCTGGCCCGCACCTTCTACGAGGACGAGCAGTATGTGAGCGCCGTCTCGGAGTTCACCCGCATCGTGCAGGTGTACCCGGACCACGAGCGGGCGCGCGACGCCTGGATGGGGTTGTGCCGTTCGTACGCGGCGCTTTCTCCCCACCCGGAAAGGGATCAGCAGTTCACGATCGAAGCGCACAACACCTGCCGGAACGTGGCCAGCGACTTCCGGGGGACGCCGATTGGGGACTCCGCGATGGCGGTGACCCGGGAGATGAGAAACAAACTGGGGCAGAAGGCGTTCGGGGAAGGCCAATGGTACTTCAGGCGGGAACTCCTGGAGTCGGCCGAGCTCGTCTTCAACCAGTTGCTGGAGGAGTTTTCGGACACCGACGCCGCGCCCCGGGCCCTGGCCCTGCTTATCGAGATCTACGAAGAGTGGGGGTGGGACGACCAGCGCGACGACGCCCGGGCCCGCCTCCTGGAGAACTATCCGGATTCTCCCGAGGCCAGGGCGCTGGGTCAAGCCGCCCGCGGCGACACGGTCTCGATCGTCAGGAGCCGCGCGCCGCCGCGGCAGCAGTCGCCGTCGGCATGGTCGACAGGCGGCGGGTAGGGGTCTTCGGCGGCACCTTCGATCCACCTCACCGGGGCCATTCGATCGTGGCCGAAGAGGTCATGGAGGCGCTCGCACTGGATCGTCTTCTGTGGGTACCCGCCGCAGTCCCGCCCCACAAGCGGGGCCGCGCGGTCACGCCCGCCGAGGTGCGGCGGCGGATGGTCGCCGCCGCGGTCACGAACCACCCCGGCTTCGAGTTGTGCGATCTGGAGTTGGCGCGTGACGGGGTCTCCTACACCGTGGACACCCTGCGGGAGCTCAGGTCGGCAAACCCCGGGTGGTCGCTGTTCCTGGTTCTCGGCGCGGATCTTCTGGCAGGGTTCGATTCCTGGAGGGATCCCGGTGCGATCAGGAGGATGGCACGGCTGGTGGCGATCTCGCGGGGCGCTACGGCAATCCCGTCCGGCAGCGATCTCTTCGCCGGAGTTCGGCGCGTTCAGGTGACCCCGGTGGACATCTCGTCGTCGGAGATCCGGAGACGGGTGGCCGGCGGAAAGACCGTTTCCACCATGGTGGCGACCCAGGTTCTGTCCATTATTGAGAGTGAACGACTGTACCGCGCCTCCCGCCCGCACGAACCGGGGCGGCGAGGACGGTAGGCACGAAGAGGCGGACATCCCCCGCCGGGGGGGTCCGAACGGTAGCATGATCAAAGGAATCATCAAGAAGATCGCCGGCTCCAGGCACGCCCGCGACGTCAAGCGGCTCAACCCGCTCGTCGAGGAGATCAACGAGATCTACGTGGAGCTGGAGGGGCTCTCGACGGATGAACTGGCGGCCAAGACAGGCGAGTTTCGGGAGACGATCGCGCGGCGCAGCGACGAGACCCAGGGTGAGATCGAGTCGATCCGTGCGCGCAAGCGTGTGGCCACCGACCCCTACGAGCGCGAGGACCTGACCCTCGAGATCGGCAAGCTCGAGGAAAAGTACAAGGACGAACTCGCCGAGGTTCTGGAGGAGATCCTGCCCGAGGCGTTCGCGGTCGTCAAGGAGGCGTGCCGGCGCCTGATGGGACAGGAGGTGAAGGTCACGGGGCACAAGCTCGTCTGGGACATGATCCCGTACGACGTTCAGCTGGTCGGGGCCGTGCAGCTCCACCGGGGCCGCGCCGGCGAGATGGCCACGGGCGAGGGCAAGACGCTCGTGGCCACCATGCCGCTCTACCTGAACGCGCTGGCCGGCCGGGGCGCCCACCTGGTCACCGTGAACTCCTACCTGGCCCAGCGCGACGCGGAATGGATGGGGGCCATCTACAGGCTTCTGGGCCTGACCGTGGACTGCATCGACCTGCACGAGCCCGGGTCGCCCGAGCGCAGGGCCGCCTACAACGCCGACATCACCTACGGGACGAACAACGAATTCGGCTTCGACTACCTGCGCGACAACATGGTGCACACCCTCGAACAGAGGGTCCAGCGCACCCACTACTACGCGATCATCGACGAGGTCGACTCGATCCTGATCGACGAGGCGCGCACGCCGCTCATCATTTCGGGGCCGGTCAGCCGCGACACCTCGACGCCCTTCAAGCAGATGGCCCCGGCGGTGGGCGCGCTGTACCGCAAGCAGACCCGCATGGTGAACCGGTTGGTGGCGGACGCCATGAAGGAACTGGGGTCGGAGGAAGGGGACGAATACATCGCCGGCGAGAAGCTGTTGGCCGCGAAGCGCGGAGGTCCCAAGAACAAGCGCCTGATGAAGCTCTTCGCCGACCAGCCGGGGGTTGTGAGGATGGTGGAGAAGGTCGAGGGGGACCACATGCGCGAGAAGCGTCTCCACGAGGTGGACGAGATGCTGCTCTTCGCGATGGACGAGAAGGGCAGCAACGTGCACCTCTCGGACGCCGGGCTCGACGAGCTCTCGCCGGGCGATCCGCAGGCCTTCGTGGTGCCGGACCTGTCGGAGGTGATGGGCGAAATCCAGGAGGACGAAGCGCTTTCGGTGCAGGAGAAGCGGGAGCGGATCGCCGACCTGGAGGCGCAGTACGCGGAGAAGTCGCAGCGGATCCATGTGATCCACCAGCTGCTCAAGGCGTACACTCTCTTCCACAGGGACGAGCGCTACATCATCGGCGAGAACGGCGCCATCGTCATCGTCGACGAGTTCACCGGGCGGCAGATGCCGGGGCGGCGCTGGAGCGACGGGCTGCACCAGGCGGTCGAGGCCGAGGAGACCGAGTTCCACCAGATCTACAACCTGGACGTCTCGGTGATCCCCACCAACCGCCCCATCGCCCGTGACGACCGCGACGACCTCATCTTCCGCACCAAGCGGGAGAAATACACCGCGATCATGGACGAGATCGAGCGACTCAACCGGCTCGAGTTGCCGGTCCTCGTGGGAACCACGAACGTCGAGGTCTCGGAGACGCTGTCGCGCATGCTGAGGCGGCGGCGCATCACGCACAACGTGCTGAACGCCAAGCAGCATAAGCGCGAGTCCGAGATCGTGGCCGAGGCGGGGCGTCCCGGCGCGGTCACGATCGCGACGAACATGGCGGGCCGGGGCACCGACATCAAACTGGGCCCCGGCGTGACCGACGCGCGCACCGTCGACTGGGCCAACGAGCGGGGGTTGGAGCTCGTGCCCCTGGCGGCCACCGACCCCACGCGCTACGAAGAGCTGGACGACAAGCCCGGCGACCACCTGATCGAGGTGGGCGGGCTGCACATCCTGGGGTCGGAGCGGCACGAGGCCCGCCGCATCGACCGGCAGCTGCGCGGGCGGGCGGGCCGACAGGGCGATCCCGGCGCGTCCCAGTTCTTCCTCTCCCTCGAGGACGACCTGATGCGCCTTTTCGGCGGCATGGAACGGATCGCCAACGCCATGGACAAGATGGGGGCCGAGGAGGGGGAGGTGATCACGCATCCCCTGGTCACCCGCTCCATCGGCCGGGCCCAGAAGCGTGTCGAGGGCAACAACTTCGAGGCCCGCAAGAGGCTGCTGGACTACGATGACGTGATGAACCAGCAGCGCGAGGTCATCTACGACCTGCGCCTCTTCGCGCTGGAGGGCGGCGAGGACCTCAAGGGCGAGATCTGGGAGATGATCCACCACACCATGGAGGCCGTCTTCGACGACCACATTCCCGATTCCGAACTGGAGGAGGGCATCGAGGTCGGGGGTCTCAGACAGCGGATGCTGCTCGACCTCCACACCGTGCTGCCGGCCGTCGAAGACGAGGACGACCCCGAGGTGGTGGAGCGCGAAGAGGTGCTGCGCGTGGCGGAGGAGGCGGTGCGGGAGGCCTACGAACGCAAGATCGAGTCCTTCGGCGAACACGGAGAGCGCGTCATGAGCTTCGTGCTGCTATCCACGATCGACGGCAAGTGGAAAGACCACCTGTACGATCTCGACCACCTCAAGGCGTCGATCGGCTTCCGGGGCTGGGGGCAGAAGGACCCGCTGGTCGAGTACAAGAAGGAGGCGTTCGAGATGTTCGTGGGCCTCATGGACGATCTGCGCCGGACCGTCACCCAGCAGTTCTTCCGCGTGCGGCTGGAACAACCTCCGGCCATGCGCCTGCAACAACAGCGACGCCTCTCGTACTCCGGGCCGGCCGACACGCCGGGTGGGGGCCTTCGGGCCCCGGGGCGGCCGGATCCGCGTGCGGTCGCCGCCCGCCAATCGGTTGACGAGATGGGGGTTGCGGCCGGTGCGCGGCGGGCCCCGGCTGCTGCTGCGGCGGGGGCAGGGCGCATGGGAGCGGGCACAGATGTCAGCCGGCTCGCGACCAACCGCGGCGAAGCGCGGGCGAAGGTGCCGGTGACCGCCACCAAGGCCCCGGGCCGCAACGCCCCGTGTCCTTGCGGGAGCGGGAAGAAGTACAAGAAGTGCCACGGGCGGGTGGGGTAGCCGTCGGTTGATGAACCCACGCTTGAATGCCGGACGGCTTTCGTCCGTGGGCTGTTAGTCATGGTCAGGTTCCGCGTCGCCCCGGAAGCCGATGGCTTGCCCGAGGGAGGGGACAGCCCCGCCCACCCCCCGGAGGCGCTTCCCCGCGAGAGGCTGCAGCGCTTCGGCCCCGGCCCGCTTTCGGAGCACGAGCTGCTCGCCCTCGTGATCGGTTCGGGCAGCGGGTCCATTTCGGCGCGCACGCTCGCCGAACAGGTGCTCGGTCTCTCCGGCGGGCGCCTCAACGACCTTGCACAGATGGACCCGGGGCGCCTGGTGGAGATCCCGGGGATCGGTTTCGCGGTCGCATCGAGGATCGTGGCGGCGATCGAGCTCGGCCGACGGGTGGGGTCGGCGCGCCCGGGCCGTGAGGACCCCATCACCGGACCCGCCGATGTTCACGACATCTTCGCCCCCACCCTGGGCCACCTCGCCCACGAGGAGTTTCATATTCTCCTGCTGAACTCGCAGAACATCCCCATCTGCCAGCGCCAGGTAACGAAAGGGATCCTGGACGCGTCGCTGATCCACCCGCGCGAGGTCTTTCGCGACGCCATCGTGCTCCGGGCCGCCGCCCTGATCCTGGTGCACAACCACCCCTCCGGGAATCCCGAGCCCTCGGCGGAAGACCTGAAGGTGACACGCCAGCTGTGCGAGGCGGGGGACCAGATCGGCATCCCGGTCCTTGACCACATCATCGTGGCGGGGGGGAGTTTTTCTTCGCTGGCCGGGAGAGGGTGTCTGCGGGGGGCGGGGGGCTGAGCTGCAAGGCTTTGGGGTGCAAGGGGTTGCCACAGGGGAGGGAGGGGGGCCGTTTTCCGCGTGGCGGGCCCGGGGTGCAAATGCACAGGCCGTGAAGTTATGATCACCGTGCTCGTAATCGATAAGACGTTGGCGCGTACCGAATGCGTGGGGTGCGCGCCCCCGGCCCGGCCCGGTCCCGCGGCCGCCGATGGAAATCCGTAGCAGAAAGGACACCGATGTTGATCACGCGTTTTTCCGCCCTCCCCTCCCCCATCCCCGGAGCCGGTTTCAGGAAGGCGGTCGGCAGTGTGCCGGCCAGGGTTTCGGGACTGGCGGCAGCCGCAATGCTCATGGGCGCAAACGTTGCCGCGGCCCAGGCCCCGGCCATGGACGATCCCATCCCCCCCGACCCCGCCGTCGTCACCGGCACGCTCGACAACGGCCTCACCTTCTTCATCCACGAGAACGCCGAGCCGGAAAACCGGGCCGAACTGCGCCTGGTCGTCAACGCGGGCTCGATCCTCGAGGACGAGGACCAGCTCGGACTGGCGCACTTCGTGGAGCACATGGCCTTCAACGGCACCGAGAACTTCGAGAAGCAGGAGCTGGTGGACTACCTCGAGTCGATCGGGATGCGCTTCGGGCCCGACATCAACGCCTACACCAGCTTCGACGAGACCGTGTACATGTTGCAGGTGCCGATGGACGACCCGGAGGTGCTGTCCACCGCATTCCAGATCCTGGTCGACTGGGCCGGCGGCGTCCGCTTCGATCCGGAGGAGGTCGACAAGGAGCGCGGGGTGGTGATCGAGGAGTGGCGCGGACGGCGCGGAGGCCAGGCGCGGATCCAGGACCAGCAGATTCCGTTCATGCTGCACGACTCGCGCTACGCCGAGCGGCTGCCCATCGGCGACCCCGAGATACTGCGAACCGCTCCTGCCGAGCGGCTTCGCGACTTCTACGAGGATTGGTACCGGCCGGACCTGATGGCCGTCGTCGCGGTGGGGGATTTCGACCCCGCCGAGATCGAGGCGACCATCCGTGAGCGGTTCGGCGTCCTGGAGAATCCCGCCGATCCGCGCCCCAGAACGGAGGCGGAGGTCCCGGTCGACCACGGCCCGCTCATCTCGATCTCCGCCGATCCGGAGATGCCGGTGAACCAGGTCCAGGTGATGTACAAGCGGCCCACCAACCCGCAGGGCACCGTGGGCGATTTCCGCGGCGCGCGGGTCCGGTCGCTCTATACGGGCATGCTGAACCGGCGGATGAACGAGTTGACCCTGCAAGCTGATCCCCCCTTCCTCTTCGGGGGCGCCAGCCTGAGCGGCGGGATCTCACGCAACATGAACAGCGCTCAACTCAGTGCCAGCGTTCCTGACAACGGTGCGCAGCGGGGAATCGAAGCCGTGCTTACCGAGGCGCAGCGCGTCGCCCGGCATGGCTTCACCGCGGGCGAACTCGACAGGCAGAAGACCGCGCTCCGCCGGACCTACGAGAGCAGGCTGGCCGAGGCGGCAAACCGGTCGTCGGGTTCGCTTGCGAGCCGCTACATCAACGTCTTCCTGCGCGGGAACCCCTACCCCAGCGTGGAGGCGGAGATGGTGCTGCTGGATGCCGTGCTCCCGGGAATCACCCTGGAGGAGGTGAACGCGGTCGGTCAGGAATGGATGCAGGAACAGGGCCGCGTGATTCTCGTGGCCGGTCCCGAGAAGGAGGGGAACGTCGCGCCGACCGAAGAGGAGATGACCGCCATCTTCGCCGCGGTCGCCGGCAAGGAGATCGCCCCCTACGAGGATGCCGACGTCGAAGCGCCGCTGGTCGCCGAAGTCCCCTCCGGCTCTCCGGTCGTCTCCGAGGAGTCGGTGGACGAGGTGGGCGTCACCATCTGGGAGCTGGAGAACGGCGTGCGGGTCGTGCTCAAACCCACCGACTTCAAGGACGACGAGGTCCTCTTCTCGGCGACGAGCCCCGGCGGCACCTCGCTCGCGACCGACGAGAATTTCGTCGATGCGGAGGTCGCGACGCAGGCGGTGGGGCTGGGGGGCATCGGGGAGTTCGACCAGATCGAGTTGCAAAAGAAGCTCACAGGAAAGCGTGCGAGGGTGTCGCCCACCATCGGGCAACTCACCGAGGGAATCACCGGACAGGCGTCCCCGCAGGATCTGGAGACCGCGTTTCAGCTCATCTACCTGAACTTCACGGCTCCCAGAAAGGATGAGGACGCGTTCGCGGCCTTCAAGGTCCAGATGTCCGCCGTCAACCTGGGAGCCATGCCGCAGTTCGTCCTGCTGGACACCGTGTCGAACACCATGAGCCAGGGGCACCCGCGTGCCGGCGGCACCATCGAGGAACAGATGAAGGCCCTCCAGGAGTCCGATCTCGACGTGGCCCTCGACTTCTACCGGGACCGTTTCGCGGACGCATCGGACTTCACCTTCTTCTTCGTGGGCGCCTTCGATCTGGAGGGAATCCGCCCCCTGGTCGAGACCTGGCTCGGCGGTCTCCCCAACCTCGGCCGCGAGGAGACCTGGGTCGACCTAGGGATCGATCCCCCTGCCGGGGTGATCGAAAAGGTCGTGCACAAGGGAGTCGAGCCCCAGAGCCAGACGCAGATTCTCTTTACGGGCGACGGCGAGTATTCGCTGGAGGAGGCGACGACCATCAGGGCGATGGCCAACATTCTTCGGATCCAGCTCCGCGAGGTGCTGCGGGAGGACCTGGGCGGCACGTACGGCGTGGGAGTGTCGGGTTCCCTCTCGTACCGGCCCGACGAGGAGTACAACATCTCCATCCAGTTCGGGTCGGACCCCGAGCGGGCCGACGAGCTGGCCGCGGTCGTCTTCGAAGAGATCGAGAAACTGAAGGCCGACGGGCCCGACGCCGAGACGGTGGCCAAGGTGCGCGAGACCGACCGGCGCTCCAAGGAGACCAATCTGGAGCAGAACGGCTACTGGCACAGCCAGTTGAGAACATTCGAGCAGGCCGGGAGGGACTTCCGCAACATCCCGTCGTACGACCTGATCGAGAGCTGGACGGCGGAGCAGGTCCAGCAGGCCGCAATCCGCTACCTGCGGCTCGACCAGTACGCCAAGTTCGTGCTGCTGCCGGAGAAGAAGATCCCGTAACGCCCTGGAGGGGAGGTCCCGCTTCGCACAGGGAGCGGGGCCTCCCGCAGGGGTTTCCCCGCCGCCCCCCATGTCCACCGCCGACCTGACGCGGCGCGAGCGCATCCCCGTTCGCGTCCTCGACGACCACGACAGCATCGCCGCCGAAGTCGCCGGACGAATTGCGTGTCTCATCCGCGAGCGCGCGGCCGAGGGACGGAGCGCCGTGCTCGGCCTCGCCACCGGTTCCACGCCCGTCGGGGTCTACCGCGAACTCATCCGCATGCACCGCGACGAGGACCTTGACTTCGCCAACGTCGTCACCTTCAACCTCGACGAGTACTTCCCCATGCGGCCCGGCAGCCTTCACAGCTACCACCGCTACATGCGGGAACACCTCTTCGACCACGTCAACATCCCCCCCGCCCACCGCCACATCCCCCGCGGCGACCTCGACGAGACCGACGTGGAGGCGCACTGCCGCGACTACGAGCGCCGCATCCGCGACGCGGGCGGGATCGACCTGCAGCTCCTCGGCATCGGCCGCAGCGGCCACATCGGCTTCAACGAACCGGGTTCGGGGCGCGAATCACGCACCCGCTGCCTCTACCTCGACACCGTCACGCGCGGTGACGCCGCCGCCGACTTCTTCGGCGAGGAGAACGTACCCGCCCGTGCGATCACCATGGGGGTGGCGACCATCATGGACGCGCGCGAGGTGGTGCTTCTCGCGACCGGCGAGCACAAGGCCGAGATCGTGGAGCGGGCCGTCGAGGGCGCGGTCCACGCCGACGTCGCGGCCACCTTCCTGCAGCAGCACCCGGCGGCCACCGTCTACCTCGATCCCCCCGCCGCCGCACAGCTTACCCGCATCCGCACGCCGTGGCTGGTCGGCGACGTGGAGTGGACGCCCCAATGGGAGAACGAAGCCGTCATCTGGCTGAGCCGCCGCACCGGCAAGCCCATCCTGCATCTGGCCACCGACGACTACCGCGAGCACCACCTCGGGTCGCTGGTGTCGCGGCACGGATCGGCGGAGCCGCTCAACGGGCAGGTCTTCAACGCGCTGATCGCCAAGATCCGCGGCAAGAGCCGTCTCCCGCGCGGCCGCAGGATGCTCGTGTTCTCGCCGCACCCCGACGACGACGTGATCTCGATGGGCGGCCTCCTGCGCAAGCTCGCCGAGAACTGCAACGACGTGACGGTCGCGTACCAGACGTCGGGCAACATCGCCGTCTTCGACCACGAGGTGCGCCGGTACCTCGACTTCATGAGGCGTGCGGCCGGGGTGGTCGACCTGGGGGACCGTGAGGCTTTGGAAGCCGTGCTGAGGTCGGTGGAAGGGGACCTCGCGCGCAAGGAACCCGGCGACGTGGACCCCGAGGTCGTACAGCATCTGAAGCGAATCATCCGCGAGAGCGAGGCGTGCGCGGGGATCGAGTCGCTGGGGCTTTCCGCCGACCGCGCCCGCTTCCTCAACCTGCCCTTCTACCAGACCGGCAAGGTCCGCAA
This sequence comes from Gemmatimonadota bacterium, assembly GCA_028874995.1. GTDB lineage: Bacteria > Gemmatimonadota > Gemmatimonadetes > Longimicrobiales > Gaopeijiaceae > Bin94. The sequence continues at coordinate 30,839 of JAPPGM010000142.1, forward strand.
GAATCCGGTGACCGAGGCGGATGTGGCGATCGTGCACGAGCTGCTGGAAGAGGTTCGCCCGTCGATGGTCTTCGCCGCCGGCGACCTCTCGGATCCCCACGGCACCCACCGCATGTGCCTGGAGACGGTCGAGCGGGCGCTGGAGCGCTACACCGGCGATCCGCCGTGGCTCTGGCTCTACCGCGGCGCCTGGCAGGAGTGGAGCGTGAACGACGCGACCGTCCTGGTGCCCCTTTCGGAGCACGAGATGCGCGGGAAGGTGCAGGCGATCTTCAAGCACGAGTCGCAGAAGGACTCGGCGCCCTTCCCGGGGCCGGACGCGCGCGAATTCTGGCAGCGCGTGGTCGACCGCAACCGGGGGACGGCCGACTTCCTGGCGTCGCTGGGGCTGCCCGCCTACCGCGCCATGGAGGCGTATGTCACACTGCGCGAGGGGCGCCGGGTCGGAGCGCGCGAAATCCCCACTGCTTCGCTGGCGGAGGAGCCGGTCTGAGGAAGTAATCTTCCGGCTGCCCGCGCGGATACAACCTCGGGCCGAAAGAGCAGGGAACTTCCGGCACGAATCGCCCGGACCCCGGTAACAACCCCAAAGGAGGAATCATCATGTACGAATGTCCGGTATGCGGCGGCGAAGTCGAGCTCCCCGCCGACCCCGTCGAAAGCGAGCTGTTCGAATGCGCCGAATGCGGTGTCGAACTGGAAATCCTGGCGCTGGATCCCCTTACCCTCGGGGAGGCCCCCGACGCCGAAGAGGACTGGGGTGAATGAGGGTCGGGTTTCTTCATTCGCTCATCAGGAAGGACGAGAAGCTCCTCATCGCCGAGCTGCGCGGGCGCCCGGGCATCGAACTCGTCTTCCTGGACGATCGCCGGCTCGTCTTCGATTTCCATGCGCGCCCCGAGGTGGACGTCGTGCTGGAACGCTCCATCAACCACTCGCGCGCCATGCACGCGCTCCGGCTCTTCGAGGGGGCGGGGACGCCGTGCGTCAACACGTACGAGGTGTCGCGCCGCTGCGGCGACAAGATCCTAACGGCGGCGTCGCTGGCCGAACAGGGAGTGCCGCAGCCCGAGGCGCGGGTCGCCTTCACCCCGGAGTCCGCGCTGGACGCGATCGAGGAGCTGGGCTATCCGGTGGTGCTCAAGCCGGCGGTGGGCTCCTGGGGACGCCTGCTCTCGAAGATCAACGACCGCGACGCGGCCGAGACGGTGCTCGAACACAAGTCGATCCTGGGCAGCTACCACCACTCGATCTTCTTCGTGCAGAAGTACGTCGCGAAGGGCGGGCGCGACATCCGCAGCTTCGTGGTGGGCGACGAGTGCGTGGCCGCGATCCATCGCACGTCGGAGCACTGGATCACCAACACCGCCCGGGGTGGCCTCGCCACAAACTGCCCCATGACCCCCGAGCTCGCCGACCTCTCGCTGCGCGCGGCCCAAGCCGTCGGCGGCGGCGTCCTCGCGGTCGACCTCTTCGAGAGCGCCGACGGCCTCCTGGTCAACGAGGTGAACTACACGATGGAGTTCCGCAACAGCATCGACGTCACGGGCGTGAACATCCCGGAGCGGATCGTGACCCATCTGGAAGCGGCGGCGCGATGATCGTCGTGCCCGATCCTTCGCTGGCGCGGACCCCGATCCGCGTGTTCGTGCCCGCGGGTCCAACCACGATCCGCGCGCGCTGCGTCCGGGGGGGAGTCCGGATATGATCCGCGTCTCCATCGCGGGCGCCTCCGGGTACGCCGGCGGCGAACTCCTGCGCCTCCTCCTCGCCCACCCCGACGCCGAGGTCCACCAGGTCACCTCCGAGCGCCTGGCGGGCAAGTACGCCCACCGCGCCCACCCCAACCTCCGCACCCTCACCCGCCTCCGCTTCCACGCGCTCGACGAACTCGACGAGTGCGACGTCCTCTTCCTGTGCCTCCCGCACGGCGAGTCCTCACGCCGCTTCGACGACCTCAGCCGGATCGCCCCCCGAATCATCGACCTCGCCTCCGACTTCCGCCTCACAGACCCCACCCAGTACGAGCGCTTTTACGCCAGCCCCCACCCGCGCCCCGACCTCCTCGACGATTTCGTCTACGGAATCGCCGAACTCAACCGGGACGCGCTCCGCACCGCGCGCCTGGTCGCCTGCGCGGGCTGCAACGCCACGGCCTCCATCCTCGCGCTCCACCCCCTCTACCGCGCAGGCGTGGCCGACTCGGCGGTGATCGAGGTCAAGGTCGGATCGAGCGAGGCCGGCAACCGGTCGACACCCGGCAGCCACCACCCCGAACGCAGCGGCGCGATGCGGTCCTACAAGCCCACCGGACACCGTCACCAGGCCGAGATCCGAGCCGCGCTCGGCGCCCCGGTCCACTTCTCGGCCACCTCGGTCGAGATGGTGCGCGGGGTCCTCGCCACCTGCCACGTCTTCCTCGACCGCGACCTCGACGACAAGGCGCTGTGGCGCATCTACCGGGACGCCTACGCGGCCGAGCCGTTCGTGCGCATCGTGAAGGAGCGCGCCGGGATCCACCGCTACCCGGACCCGAATCTCCTCTCCGGATCCAACTTCTGCGACGTGGGGTTCGAACGCGACCCGCTTGCGCGCCGCGTGGTGGTCATGAGCGCCATCGACAACCTGATGAAGGGTGCGGCCGGGCAGGCGGTGCAGGCCTTCAACGTCATGCACGGGCTGCCGGAGGCGCGCGGGCTTGAATTCCCGGGCCTGCACCCGGCCTGAAGCGATGGGACGCCGGAGATCGTGCGGGCTCCCGCCGCGGTCCGACCGCCGTGCCGCGGTCCGCCGCCGCTGACCCATGTGCCGCCTGCTCTGCGTCCGCGGCCGCGCGGGTTTCCCGATGGACGAACACCTCGCCCCCTTCACCCGAATCGCCAGGGACAGCCGCGAATACCAGGGCCACGGCTGGGGCTGCGCCTGGCTCGAAGACGGCCGCTGGCGCCTCTACCACAACATCCGCCCCATCTGGGAAGACACCTGGCGCCCGTCCGGCCGCACCACCCTCCTGCTGGCCCACGCCCGCAGCGCCTTTCGCGACGAGGGGATCCAGGTCGAGAACAACATGCCCTTCCACGACGGGGAGCGGGTGTTCATCTTCAACGGCGAGCTTCACGGCGTGCGCATCAAGGAGCGCGGACGGATCGGGGCCGAAAAGGTGTTCAACTTCGTCAAGCGCTTCGACCGCGGGAACTTCCGCCTCGCCCTGGAGCGCGGCCTGGGCGTCATCCAGCGCCGCACCCGCTACGTGCGCGCCATGAACCTGATCGTGGCCGGCGCCTCGCGGCGCATCCACTTCGCGACCGCCTTTCGGGAAGATCCCGGGTACTTTCAGATGCACCGCGCGACGCTGGGCGACACCCGCGTGATCAGCTCCGAACCCTATCCGGGACCCTCGCGCGCCACGGCGGCGTGGTCCCCCATCCCCAACGGCACCGTGGCTACCTTCTGATACCCTGAATGCCCATCAGCGGACAAAGGCGGACCAATGCTGCTAATCAAGATCGGCGGCGGCGACGCGATCAACCTGGACGGGATCGCGCGCGACCTCTCCACCGTCGAGGGCCCGAAGGTGATCGTCCACGGAGCCAACGCCTTGCGCGACCGGCTGGCCGAGCGCCTGGGCGTCGAAAAGCGGATCCTCACCTCGGTCTCCGGCTACACGAGCGTCTACTCCGACCAGGAACTGATCGACGTGATGCTCATGTCGTACGCGGGCCTGAGGAACAAGCGCATCGTGGAGTCGTTTCAGGCGCACGGGGTCAACGCGGTCGGGCTAACCGGGCTGGACGGCGCGCTGGTCAGGGGCATGCGCAACAGGGGGATCCGCGTGCGAGAGAACGGCAAGACGCTCATCAGGCGCGACCTTTCGGGCAAGCCGGTCACGGTGAACCGCAAGCTCCTCGGGCTGCTGCTGGACAACGAGTTCGTTCCGGTGGTGACGGTGCCCATCATCGACGAGCGCAACACGGCCGTAAACTCGGAGAACGACGACATCGTGGCGCTGCTGAGCGCGGCGCTCGAACCCGAGCTGGTGGTGCAGCTCATCGAGGCGCCGGGGTTTCTCGAGGACGAGGGCGACCCGGGGTCGGTCGTGTCCGAAATCCCGCGAGGGGAGCTGGCGCGCCGCGAGCAGGAGGCGGCCGGACGCATGAAGCGCAAGCTGCTGGCGATCCGGCGGCTGGTGGAGTCCGGGTCGACGAAGGTGGTGATCGCGGATGGCCGCAGCGAACATCCCGTGGCGGATGTGCTGGCGGGGAAGGGGACCGTGATCGGGTGAGTATAAGTATGTTATGAGTATATTATGAGTATGAGCAGGCTTGTATGAGCAGCCCGGAGACGGGGGCCGGGGGAGGAAGCGCGGACCGCGCGGGCGGGGCCGGAGCAAGGTCTGCCCGCGAGGTGGAGCGGCGGTACGCGCTGGAGGTCTACCCCAAGCGCGACATCACGATCGTGAAGGGGCGGGGGGCGGAGGTGTGGGACGACCGCGGGCGCCGCTACATCGACTGCGTGGCCGGGATCGGCGTGGCGAGCGTCGGTCACGCCAACCCGGCGGTGGCCGAAGCGGTCGCCGAGCAGGCGCGAACGCTCGTCACCTGTCCGGGAATCTTCTACAACGACACGCGCGCGCGCCTGCTGGAGAAGCTGGCCGCGATCGCGCCGGGCGGCCTCTCGCGGGGCTTCCTGTGCAACTCCGGGGCCGAGGCGGTGGAAGCGGCGATCAAGTTCGCGCGGCTCACGACCGGGCGCACCGGCATCGTGTCCGCGATGCGCGGCTTCCACGGCCGCACCCTCGGCGCGCTGTCCGCCACGCACAAGGAGGCGTACCGGGACGTATTCAGACCTCTGGTCCCCGGCTTCTCGTTCGTCCCATTCAACAACCCGGACAAGCTGCGCCACGCGGTCGGCGACGACACCGCGGCCGTGGTGATCGAACCCGTGCAGGGCGAAGGCGGGATCCGGCCCGCCAGCGCGGAGTTCCTGGAGACGGCGCGGGAAGTATGCGGCCGGACGGGTACGCTGCTGGTCTTCGACGAGATCCAGACGGGGTTCTGCCGTACGGGGCGCATGTTCGCCTGTGAGCGCTACGGTGTGGTTCCGGACATGCTCTGCCTGGCCAAGGCAATTGCCGGGGGCGTGCCGTTGGGAGCGGTCATGGCCGACGACCGCATCCGGATACCCCCCGGCAAACACGGGACGACATACGGAGGCAACCCGCTCGCGTGTGCAGCGGCGCTGGCCGCGATCGGCTTCATGGAGCAGGAGCGGCTCGCTGAACGCGCCGAGGTGCTCGGCGCTCGCTTTCGCGAACGCTTCGAGATGGCCATGCCGAAGCGGGTGCGGGCGGTGCGCCAGGTCGGCCTGATGATCGGCGTGGAGTTGAAGGAACGAGTCCGCCTCCACATCGATGCCCTTGGCGCGGCGGGGGTGCTCACGCTGCCGGCGGGAACGACGGTGATCCGGGTGCTGCCGCCGCTGGTGATCACCGAGGAGCAGATCGACGAGGTGGTGGAGGTGATGGTGCGGGTGCTAAACTGAGCGGGGACGCAGAGGTGGGTTGACTCCTGGACGCTCCGGGCAATGTTCTTCTCCCCGGCGCGGTGACCGGACTGCCCAAGGACTCGGTCGCCAACGTCACGCAGATCGTGACGCTGGACGAGGACTTGCTCGATGGCCGAACCGGCAGGATTCCACGCGGACTGATGCGCCGCGTCGAATCGGGCCTCAGGTTGGTACTGGATCTGTAGATCCGAATGACAATCGAGCAGGACGTGTGACGAAGGCAGAAAGGTCAACAATGAGAAACGGTTTTCCGACATCGGTCATGGCTATCGTCCTCGCCCTCGCGTTCGCCGGGGTGGGCGCCTGCGGAGGCTCGCCCGAAGAGGCGGCGGACTCCGGGGGCGCCGAACAGGGCGAGCAACTCGAAACCGGGGAACGAGTGGAAGGGGGCGCCGGGGAAAGTGCCGAAGAGGGAGAGGCTGGTGAACATGCCGGGGGCGGCGAACGCGGTGAGCACGATGAGGGTGGAGAGCGCGGCGAGGGCGAACACGGCGAAGGTGGCGAGGGTGGGGAGCACGCGGAAGGCGGCGAGCACGCCGAGGGTGACGAGCATGGTGAAGGTGGCGGGGAGGGTGAGGAATCGGGCGAGTACATCGGCCGCGCGGACAGTTGGGACGCCACGCGGCGCGGGATCCGGCTGAGGCTCGCCTTCGATGCCGAACGCGACGCCTTCGTTGGCACGGTCGAGAACACGACGGAAGGGACCGTGTGCGCCGTTCGGGTGGAAGTCCACCTGGCGGGTGGCCCCGAACTCGGGCCAACGGAGCGCCGGGATCTGGGGCCCGGCGAGTCGGTCGCCGTGGAGCTTTCCGCGGGTGATGAGGACTTCGAGAGCTGGACCGCCCACCCCGAGACCTCGGCCTGTGGGACCGAGTGACGATGGGCCGAAACGAATAGACGGGACCGCCTGAAAACCGGACAGGGGCTCAGCCCGACGTACCCGCGTCCCCGCCGCCAGGTTGCTCCATCGCCCCCAGCGCGAAGAGCGGGGCCCAGCTCTGGAAGCGCTGACCGCATCCTTCGCCCGTGCGGGCATCGAAGTTCTCGCGGCACATGCCCGTGCGGCGATGGTCGGCGAGGAACATCCGCGCGCCCTTCCAGGCCAGGTCGCGGGCGAGGTCGTCGAAGCCGTAGCGGCGCAGTCCCTGCAGGACCAGGTAGTTCATTGGCGGCCAGATCGAGCCGCGCCAGTACTGCTGGTCTTCGAAGGCGGGGTCGTCGCGCGGGATGGTGGGGAGCATGTGGTCGCCCCCGAAGCGGGCGGGATCGCGCAGGGTCTCGATCATGCGGCGGGCGCGCCGGGGTGAAGGGACGCCGGCGATCAGGGGCAGGAAGTTCGATGCGGCGACCCGTGGCGACGGGCCGGAGGGGAGTTCGTCCAGGTAGAGACCGGCCGGCTCCGACCAGAGGACCCGGTTGATGGTGGCGACCAGCCGGCGGTAGTCGCGGTCCAGCCGCCGGGCGGTGGCGTCGTCTCCGAGGATGCGAGCGATACGCGCCAGGCATTCGAGGTCCAGGGCGCGGTAGCTGCCCAGGTCGACGGCCGACATGGCGAGTATCTGCCTTTCCGGATCCCACTCGGCCTCGTCCCAGAGGGGGAGGTCGTCCTGGCCCGACTCCCAGGCGGCGCGCTGGTGGCCGCCGGCGCCCTCCTCCCACGGGGGGACGCGGCCGGGGCCGGGCACAAGGTCGGTGTCGGAGCCCCACGCGAGGAGTCCCGGGGTGAGGCCCTCACGGCGCGGCCGTCCGTCCTTGTCCGCCACCCACCAGTCGCACCACCCGAGGAGGCCGCGATAGGCGCCGGCGAGGGCGGTGGGGTCGGGGTGGAGGCGGTACAGCTTCAGGGCCGCGAAGGAGCCGATGGGAGGCTGGGAGCGGTCGGGGGTGCCGCCGTGGCGGCTGCGCCAGTTGGGAATGTTGCCGTTCGGGTAACGGGACTCGATGCCGGCCAGGAGCGTGGACCAGGCGAGCTCGCCGGAGACGGTGGCCAGCAGGAGGGCGTTGAAGAAGGTGTCCCAGCCGAAGACGGTCCAGTCGTCGGGATCGGGATCGGGGTCGGGAGACCTGGGGACCGGCGGTCCAGGGATCGTGGAGGTGGTGAGTGCGGTGGACACCGTGGCGGTTTCGGCGCCCGCCGCGGCTTGCCGATCCTCTCGGGACCTGCCGTCCCCCTTCGGTCTCGGAAAGATCCAGCGCCGGCCCGCAGGGGTGTAGAGCCTGCCGGTTCCGGGTTGCAGCAGGACCATCCACATCAGGTTGTCGGTGATGCTCTCCACCAGCCCCGCGGCGGCTCCCGGGACGCTCGGGCGCCGCAACCTCCACTCCGCACGCGCCTCGTCGATCCAGCGGTCCGCCCCGTCGACGAGTCCGGCGGCCTCAACCCCCACCCCCACCCCACCCCACGCGGCCACCATCACCACGCATCGCTCCCCCCCCTCCTCGACATCGAGGCACCTCGCCACCTCACCCGGCGACGACCCCGTCGCCCGGCACGACGTCGTCCCCTCCGAGAACGCGGCCACGATCTCCACGCCACTCTCCGGATCGCCCCGCCACCCCGCCACGCCGCCCCCGGTCACCGCCCCGGCACCCCCGCCCACCTCCGCCCGCCAACCCGCGCACCCCTCTCCCTCCCCATCCCCCCCCACCTCCACCCACCCCCTCTCCCACCCCCACGGCGCGTCCCCGATCACCTCCAGACGGCCCGGCGCCCTCACCGACGCGCGCAGCGCCACCGCGTCCCCCCGGCGCGACCACTCCAGGATCAGGGTTGCGGCCGACGGCGCGGAAGACGGCGACGGCTCCACGCCGAGGTCGAACTCGACCCGCGCATACGAGCCGTCGGGCGCGTGGGGGCCCACGCGCGAGACCATCCAGTACCAGTCATCCCGGTCGCGGCGGCGTCCCCGCGGATCGGTAAAGGCGAGCCGTACGCCGATCCCGTCGTCCGGTCCCGCGGCGAAGACCAGGCCGGCCCAGCGGCTGGCTTCGAGGGCGCCGACGAGCATTGACTTGCGAATCTCCGGAAAGGTCACGAGGCATGTCCGAACATGCCGCTGCAAGCTAACCCCCAACCGTCCGGTGTCACCCCCCGGGGGAAGGTCGTCAACCCGGCGGGCTTGCGAACGCCAGCCGGCGCCCCGAGATTCGCCGACCGTGTCCAAGCCCGACTCACAACCGCCGGGGGGAGCTGGCAGCGGGGCCACCCTCGATCCGGAGGAACGACTCGACCCGGCGGCGCTGCAGCGTCACCAGCTTGCCCGGTTGCGGGCCATGCTGGATCCGGTCCTGCGTCACAACGCCTTCTACCGCGACAAGCTGGGCCGCGCCGGGCTGGACACGGCCGGCGACCTGGCCGGCATGGAGGACTACCGCCGACTTCCTTTCACCAGCAAGGACGAGCTGACGGAAGACCAGGCCCGGACCCCGCCCTACGGTTCCCTCGCCACCTTCCCGCCGGACCGCTATGTCCGGGAGCACCACACCACCGGCACGACCGGACGGCCTCTGCGCTGGCTCGATACGGCCGAAAGCTGGGAGTGGCTTGGCAGATGCTGGGCCAGAGTCTACCGGGCCGCCGGCGTCACCGGCGCCGACCGCGTCTTCTTTCCCTTCTCATTCGGCCCCTACCTGGGGATCTGGAGCGGTGTGGAAGGCGCCCGGCAGCTGGGGTGCCTGATCCTGCCCGGCGGCGGCATGACATCGCTGGAGCGAGTGCGGACAATCCTGGACGACCGAGTGACCGTCATCGTCTCGACGCCCACCTACGCCCTGCGCCTGGCCGAGGTGGCGGCCGGGAACGGGATCGACCTCGCGGCGTCCACGGTGCGGGTCAACATCGTGGCGGGAGAACCCGGCGCCGGCCTGCCCGCGACGAGAGCGCGGCTGGAGGAGGCGTTCGGCTCCCGGGTCTTCGACCACGCGGGCGCCACCGAAGTGGGTGCGTGGGGGTTCGAGTGCGAAGCTCGTGACGGACTCCACATCAACGAGAGCGAGTTCGTCTTCGAGGTCGTCGACCCGCGGACCGGGGCTCGGGCGCGCCAGGGGGAGCTGATCGCGACCAACCTGGGCCGGGCCGGCATGCCGCTCATCCGCTACCGGACCGGCGACCACGGACGCCTGCATCCGGAGCCTTGTGCGTGCGGGAGTACGTATCGGCGCCTCGAAGGTGGGGTGACGGGCCGGTTGGACCAAAGGCTGACCGTGCGGGGGGTCGGGTTCTACCCGAGCGAGATCGAGAACGTCGTGCGCGGTTTCCGCGAGGTGGGGGAGTTTGCGGTGGACGTGTACCGGCGGGGGAGGCGCGACGCGGTCGACGTGCGGGTGGAGGTGGGGGGTGGGGGGACGGAGGAGGTGGTGTCCGGATTGGCGCGTTCACTGCGGTCCGCGCTGGGAGTATCGATGGGTGTCCAGGCCGTCCCGGTCGGGGCGCTGCCGCGTTTTCCGGTCAAGGCGCAGCGGGTGACGGATCGTCGTGGAGGCGGATGAGCGGATGTGGGGCGGCCGGGATCCGTGAACGACGGTGGTCACCCCTTCGGCGTCAGATGGATCCGCGCTTCAACCCGACCTTCGTCACCCGAAAACCTCACCCTCACGCCGCCGTTTCCGTCACTCGCCACCTCCGCCGCACCCCCAACCACCTCCGCGTCCACCGCTGTCCCGAAGAGCGCGAAGTCGTACTCCCGTCCGGCGTTCCCCTCGACCGTGAGCAACCAGCCGTCATCCCCGGCCACCAGGTCGATCACGCGCGGCCCGCCACTCCGCTGCCCAGGCTCGAGATCGATCCGCGGCGGCGCCACCGTGAGCCCGCCCTCCCAGGTCGCGACCAGCTCGACCACCTGGCCCTCGGTCACGCGGACTCTGAGCGGGGCGAGGCCGGGCCGCCTGCGCGCGCCCGCTCCCGCCCGCCCCTCCACCTTCGTCCCTTCCACATTCACCCGCATCCCCGTAGCCCCCACCGGCAGATCCGGCACGAAGTCCACCTCGACCGGCGGCCCCTCGCCGCGGATCACCACCCGCTGCTCCCCACCCCCCTCCCCGAACTCCTGCACGATCTCCACATCCAGCGTGGTCGCGCCCGCCCGCAGCCCCCGCACCGCCGCCTCCGGCCAGTCCGCCGGCAGCTGAGGCGCCAGCCGCGCCCGGCCGTTCGGCGCGTCCGGCTCCCACCCGAAAACGCCGCGGAGCAGCGGAGTCACCAGCATCGACGTGGCGAAGAACTGGTGCGGGACGGTCTGGTCGAGGGGCTCGTAGAAGGTCCCCGAAAACAGCTCGCCGTGGCGGCCGAGGCTGAAGTCGAAGGTCATCTGCTTGATCGCGTCCATGAGGTGGAACCCCGCCCAGGGACGGCGGTAGCGGTACTGCCCCCACGACGCGAACCCGGTCACGAACGGCCACACGGTCCCCATGTTGTACTGGAGTGGGTGGTAGAGCGGGCTCTCGGTCGAGAGCATGTGCGCGCCCCAGTCGGACGAGATCCGGTCTCCTGCAATCCGGCGCAGGGTGAGGCGTGCGCGCAACTGGTCGAAGACGCCGAAGGCGGCTGCCGCGGCCGGCCACACGGTGAGGTTGTCGTTGGTGCCGCCGCCCGCGAGGATGCCGAAGGCGTGGTGTCCGTCCTGCTCGCGCCAGTACGCGTTGTTCAGCGTGCGGTGGGCCGTGGGGGCGATGCGGGTGGCCGCGTCGAGCACCTCGCTGTCCTCCATGCGGTCCGCCATCTCCAGAGTCCCTTCCAGCGCAGCGACCCAGACCCCGGCCAGGTAGATGTCCTGGTGCAGCGCCTCCCCCAAGCCGCCGACCTCCACCGCCCCCAGCCCCCCCACCGTGTTCTCGATGATCCCGTCGCCGTCGGTCTCGGCGCTCAGGCACCACTCCCACGCGCGCCGGTACGCCGGCCACAGCTCGCGCAGCAGGTCGTCGTCGCCGCTGGCCAGTGAGGGGTCGTGTCGGCGTGGTAGTAGGCGTAGGGATAGGTGTCGAACCAGGGGATGTGGGCCGCCGCCTGCGAGATCTCGTGGGTGATCTTGCCGTCGTCGCGCTGGTACTTCGCCAGGAAGGCGAGCTCCTCGGCGACCAGTTCCCACTGGCCGAGCGCGCCCATGGCGTAGGTGTTGATCATCGCGTCGCCGCCGAAGAACCACCCGAATCCGGGGCGCGTGCCGTTGCGCGACAGCCCCCACCCGGCGACGAACCCGCACCCCAGGTCGGGGTTGCAGACGCGCTGCTCCTCGAGGTTGATCTTGGCCCATTCGAGCGCCAGGTCGAGCGACGGGTCGGGGGTCTCGACGGAGGCGGTGGAGGCGAGCGCGGAGTCGGCCCAGGCGCGGGTATCGCGGTATAGCGTCTCGGCGTTCGCGATCAGGCGCGCGTAGCGGGCGAAGACGGTGTCGCGCGGGACGCCGCCCCCCGCCACCGCGATCGGGATGAACTCGCTCCGGGCGCGCTCGGGATCGACCGGGATGACCATCGTGCGCGGCGCGTCGCCGAGCTGGTGCGCGGGGTGTTCGACGGAGTTGGTGGCCCAAGGTGAACCGACCACCGCGTTGCGCTCCTGCAGGCTCTCGGAGAGGACGAAGACGCGCCGCCCACCGTCCCAGTAGGCGTACTGCCCGCCCAGCGACCCGGGCCACATGTAGTTGAGGACCGGGTGGAAC
>JAPPGM010000096.1 GCA_028874995.1 Gemmatimonadota bacterium
GCGGGCTGGGCTTCGCGCCGGCGGGGAACATCGGTGAGAGGCACGCCGTGTTCGTGGCGGTGCACGGGTCGGCGCCGGACATCGCGGGGCTGGGGGTGGCGAACCCGACGAGTCTGCTGCTCTCAGCGTGCATGATGCTCGATCACGTGGGGCAGGAGGGGGTGGCGGGGCGGATCCGGGCGGCCGTGCACAAGGTGATTCGGGACGGGGTGGCGCGGACGCGCGACATGGGCGGGACGGATGGGACGGCGGCCTTTGCGGGGGCGGTGGTGGGGGGGTTGGGGTGAGGCTTCGGACGGGCCGGCTGCCGGACGTGGCGGGCGACTTCAGCTGTGCGAGTTGCGGGCAGGTCTTCCGCGCGGCCGACCTCGACCGTGTGCTGTGGTGCGAGGAGTGTATCGCGGCGGCGCGACGGAAGGCACAGCGGATCGGAATATGGTTCGGCATCGGTCTGGCCGGGGCGCTGGCGGCGTGGGTCTTTCTCGTCGAGAAACCGACCATCATGATCGGCGGTTGGATCGGCGCCGTCCTGGCCACCTTCTGGCTCGGCATGCGCATCGGCCGGGAGCTGAGCTACGGCATCCTGCGCGCCCGGTCGGGATCCCGCCCCCCCGTGCAATAAACTTATACAGTCATTCACTCAATTCTCTGGAGACCGTCCTCATGGCGGCAAGGTTCGAAGGGTTGGACTTCTACGACATCGACTCGCTCCTGTCCGAAGAGGAGCGCATGGTCCGCGACACGATCCGCGAATGGGTCGAGGACCGGGTCGTCCCGATCATCGGCGACGCGTACGTGGAGCGGCGCTTTCCCACCGAGCTGATTCCTGAAATCGGGGAGTTGGGGATGCTGGGCGCCAATCTCCCGGCCGAGTACGGGTGCGCGGAGCTGAACAACGTGTGTTACGGGCTGATCATGCAAGAGCTGGAGAGGGGGGATTCGGGGGTCCGTTCGTTCGTGTCGGTGCAGGGGGCGCTGGTCATGTATCCGATCTACGCCTTCGGGAGCGAGGAGCAGCGGCAGGAATGGCTGCCGGGGCTGGCGTCGGGAGAGAAGATCGGCTGCTTTGGGTTGACCGAGCCCGACTACGGGTCGAATCCGGCCGGGATGATCACGCGGGCGCGGGAGACGGCCGACGGGTGGGTGCTGAACGGCACCAAGATGTGGATCACGAACGGGTCGATGGCGGATGTGGCGGTGGTGTGGGCGCAGACGGGGGAGGCGGGGGACTCGCGGGGGATCCGGGGATTCGTGGTGCCGACGGATGCGCCGGGGTTCAGTGCCCGGGACCAGAAGGGGAAGCTGTCGCTGCTGGCGTCGGACACGAGCGAGCTGGTGCTGATCACGCAGGGGCAGCTGCTGTGTCTGCGGCTGGGGCGGCTGAAGGACGAGGGGAAGATGACGCCGCAACAGGTTAGTCTGGCGAAGCGGGCGAATGTGGACATGGCATGCGACATCGCGCGGGAGGCGCGGCGGCTGTTGGGGGCGAACGGGATCCTGGCGGAGTATGCGTCCATGCGGCATATGGCGAACCTGGAGTCGGTGTATACGTACGAGGGGACGCATGATGTGCATTCGCTGATTCTGGGGCAGACGGTTACGGGGGTTTCGGCGTTTTGAGGGGGGGCGGGACTCCGGGATCGGTCGGAGCCGCGGGCTGAGGCGTAGCCTGATCTGCAGAGTTGACGGCAATATTGGACGCTGTACGTTAACCTACAGCGCAAAAAACTCTGTCACTACGATGGCCGTGGACGCCCAATTGGGAGGGACAGGACACCCTTGGAAGCTCATCGCTCCGTCAGGATCAGCGACATCTGCACCGTCCAGATCGGCTACACCGTCCGCCATCGGATCAGGAGGGCGCAGCAGGACGGCATCCTGACCGTCCAGCTGCGCGATGTCCCTCCGAGCGGCAGCGTGGATCCCGCGAGCCTGACCCGCCTGCAGGTTGAAGCCTTGCCGGAGAGATACCTGGTCGGTGCGGGCGATGTCCTCTTCCGCTCCCGGAGCGAGTCGAACACGGCGTGCGCACTTGACGACCGCTTCCGGGAACCTGCTCTGGCGATCCTGCCGCTCTTCATCCTGCGCCCGAACCGGGACGTGGTCCTGCCCGAGTTCGTCGCCTGGGCGATCAACCAGCCGCGCGCCCAACGCCACTTCGACCGCTTCGCCCGGGGCACCAACATGCGGATGATTCCGCGTGCGGTTCTGACGGACCTCGAGGTCACCGTGCCCGGCCTGGATGTCCAACGCAGGGTCGTCGCGCTGGACGGCTTGGCGCGGCGCGAGCGTACGCTGTCCATCCGCGCGGCTGAGGAACGTCGTCGGCTGTACACCCGGATTCTCGGAGATCTCGTGGCAGAGCCGGCTTCGTCCAGTGCCGAGTTTCCCTTCCTCTGCGACTGTCTTCGGCTTAACTTCGGTTTTCCGAATCCCACGCGAACACCGGCAACACGGAGCACGCCGCATGGGCCAGCGGACATCGATTGAGTGGACCGAAGTCACGTGGAACCCGACGACCGGGTGCACGAAGGTGTCGGAGGGGTGCGACAACTGCTATGCGGAAACGCTGTCCCGGCGGCTGTTGAGCCGGATCTATCGTCGGCGTCTGCCCGTCGTGAACACGGCGGCCAACCGTGCCGACCCGTTCGCCGTGAGGATCTGGCCGGAGCGCCTGGGGCAGCCGGCCGGGTGGAAGAGAAGGCGTCTCGTCTTCGTCAACTCGATGTCGGACCTGTTCCACTGTGACATCCCCGCCGATTTCCTGCGGGCCGTGTTTGAGGTCATGCTGGATGTGGACCGGCATACCTACCAGGTGCTGACCAAGCGGCCGAGCCGGGCTGCACGTTTCGTGCGGCAGAATGGGGATCTGTTCGGTAACGCCGGGCTGCCGCCGCATATCTGGATCGGGACGTCGACGGAGAACCAGAAGACGGCGTACAGGATTCGGCATCTGAAGGAGGTTCCGGCGGCGGTGCGGTTCCTGAGTTGCGAGCCGCTGATCGGGCCGCTTAGCCTGTGCAAGGTGCTGAGTTCGGGGGGGATTCACTGGGTGATCGTGGGGGGTGAGAGTGGGGTGGGGAGGAGGCCGATGGAGGGGCGGTGGGTGGAGGATCTGCGGGACGAGTGCGTGGCGGCGAAGGTGCCGTTCTTCTTCAAGCAGTGGGGAGGGAGGACGCCGAAGGCGGGGGGGAGGGAGTTGGGGGGGAGGGAGTGGGATGAGATGCCGGGGTGGGGTGGAGATAGTCTTACCTCGGGGAGTCCAAGAAAGGTGTCAGCGTGACGCAGGGCGGTGTTCAGGGAGCCACCCCAGCCTTCGGAGGGGACTGGACGCGAGAGAAACTCCGCATCTTGGAAGAATACCTGGACTCGTACACGACGGCGCTGAAGAACATGAGTTTCCAACTCGTCTACGTGGACGCCTTCGCTGGGACCGGACGCATTATCAGGGATTCTGGACCGGGCTACGAGACCGACGAGAACGATAGCCGGAGCCTCATCCTGGGGTCTGCCGGAAGGGCACTTCGAGTGAATGACCGGGCCTTCGACCGCTTGGTGTTCGTGGAAAAGGATGATGCCAGGTACCGGCAACTACGCGAACTGTGTGACCGACACCCGAATCGGAATACTCAGCCGCTTCGCGGCGATGCGAACACCTTCCTCCGTGACCTGAGAGAGTCGGAGTACGGAAACTGGCGTGGTGTCCTGTTCGTTGACCCGTTTGGCGTCCAGCTGGAATGGGCGACGGTTCACCACATCGCAGGACTCCAGCGGCTCGACATGTGGCTTCTCTTCCCCGTGGGTGCGATAGGAAGGATGCTACCCCGATTCAGGAATCCTGATGAAGTTCAGCCCGGGTGGCCTGACCGGTTGGACGCCGTTTTCGGGGGTGATCACTGGCGTCAACTCTATTCGCCTTCTCCTCAACAAAGCCTGTTCGGAGGCGAGATGGTTGAAAGGGAGCAGGGTGTGGCCGGATTGCTGAGTATCTACAAGGATCAGCTCAAGGAGACGTTTGGGCCCCGACTCCTGAGAGACTCGTGTACTCTGACGAACTCGAAGAACTCCCCGCTCTTCGAGTTCATTTTCTGTGCCGGTCATCCGAACGGTGCCGCGATCGCCAAGAGGATCGCGAGGCACCTGATCAGAGACATCTCAAGCCCATACTCGCCATGACCCAAACCACCCAGGACCAGGTCAACCAGACCGCGTGGGACGCCTGCGACACCTTCCGCGGTGTCGTCGACGCGGGCCAGTACAAGGACTACATCCTCGTGATGCTGTTCTTGAAGTACATCTCGGACCTCTGGGACGAGCATGTCGAGACCTATCGGCAGCGCTACGGCGGCGACGAGGCCCGAATCCGCCGCCGTCTGGACCGCGAGCGCTTCGTCCTCCCCGAAAGCGCCCGCTTCCGGACACTCTACGAGCAGCGCAACGAGCCGAACATCGGGGAACTGATCAACATCGCGCTGGAGGACATCGAGGACCGAAACCGCGCGAAGCTCGAAGGGGTCTTCCGCAACATCGACTTCAATTCGGAAGCGAATCTCGGGCGGACGAAGGACCGGAACCGCCGTCTCAAGAACCTGCTGGAGGATTTCGCCAAACCCACCCTCGACCTGCGGCCGTCCAGGGTCACCGGCGACGTCATCGGCGAGTGCTACATCTACCTGATCTCGCGCTTCGCGTCGGACGCGGGGAAGAAGGCGGGCGAGTTCTACACGCCGTCTGCCGTCTCCCGACTCCTTGCCAAGCTCGCCGAGCCGAAGGACGGCGACACGATCTGCGATCCGGCGTGCGGCTCGGGCTCGCTGCTGATCCGTGCCGCCGAGGAGGTGGGGTCGAAGAACTTCTCGCTCTACGGGCAGGAAGCGAACGGGGCGACGTGGGCGCTGGCCCGGATGAACATGTTCCTGCACGCGAAGGACGCGGCCCGCATCGACTGGTGCAACACGCTGACCGGCCCCACCCTGATCCAGGACGACCGGCTCAAGACCTTCGACATCGTGGTCGCCAACCCGCCCTTCTCGCTCAAGAAATGGGGCGCCGAGAACGCGGCCAACGATCCCTTCGACCGCTTCTGGCGCGGCGTTCCCCCGCCGTCGAAGGGCGACTACGCCTTCATCACCCACATGATCGAGATCGCCGAGCGGCGTAGCGGGCGGGTCGCGGTGATCGTCCCCCACGGCGTGCTCTTCCGGGGCCATCGCGAGGGCCGCATCCGGAAGGCGCTGATCGAGGAGAACCTCCTGGACGCGGTGATCGGCCTGCCCGCGAAGCTCTTCACGACCACCGGTATCCCCGTCGCGATCCTGGTCCTCGACCGGTCCCGCGAGGAGGGCGGCGCGAACGAGGACCGCTTCGACGTTCTCTTCATCGACGCCAGCAAGGAGTTCACGCCCGGCAAGAAGCAGAATGTGATGGAGGAGGAGCACATCGCGAAGGTGGTCGAGACCCACCGCAAGCGGGAGGCGATTGAGCGGTACTCCCATGTCGCGACGCCCGAAGAGATCATCGAGAACGATTACAACCTGAACATCCCGCGGTACGTGGACACCTTCGAGCCCGAAGAGGAGATCGACATCGCCGAGGTCCAGCGGGAAATCGACAGGATCGAGGCCGAGCTGGTGGAGGTCCGGGCGAAGATGCGGGGTTATCTGCGGGAGTTGGGGGTGGAGGTGTGAGCGGGAAGACAATGTCTACAGGAGAATCTGACTGGTGTCGTTGAGTCCTTCGCAAAGAGTCCATGTCATCAGCGAAATCGCTCGTCGTCTTGGCAACGAAGAATGGTCACTGATCGACCTGACCCTTCGGCAGTTTCGGCTCAATTGGACGGATGACTGGCATGGAAATGACCGGGTATCCTATGTCATTGAGATGATTGATCGCGCCGACGACAACGATCTGATCGCATTGTCCCATCATCTCGGTTACGAGCTGACATCGTCGAGGTTGCAAATCGAACCATCCTTCTGGCAAGCTGGGTTCTTTCGTGTCTTTGTGTCCCACTTGGCGAAGTTTCGGCGGTTCGCAGGCGAGGTTCAACAGGCGCTGCAGCACTACGGCATGTCGGCATTTGTGGCCCACAACGACATCGAACCGACTGCGGAATGGCAAGACGAGATCGAACTCGCGCTCGCGACCTGTGATGCGATGGTCGTGCTGCTCCACCCTGGCTTTCATGAGAGTGACTGGACCGACCAGGAGATCGGATACGCCATGGGCCGGGGGATCATGATCGCTACCGTGCGCCTCGGTACCGATCCCTACGGCTTCATAGGGCGGTTTCAGGCCTTAGAAGGCCAAGGCAATACAGCCGAGGCATTGGCTGGCGAGCTGTTCCGCATTCTGCGACACCACCGAATGACGCGTCGAGCTGTAGCCCATGGCGTGGTCGAGTGCTATTGCCAGTCCCGTTCCTACAAAGCCGCCATACGAAACATGGGACTGCTCGAGGGACTCGCCCACTGGGATGCTTCGCTTTCGAATCGTGTGCGCGCAGCAGTGAAGGACAACGACCAGCTCCATGGAGCGTGGGGTGTTCCCAAACGACTTGAGGTGTTGATCGAGAAGATGGAAGGCGAAAGGCTGGAGGCTGCCGATGTCTGAATCCAGAATGTTAGGCGTGGCGACTGGTGAGAGCGCCAACTTCGGATCGTGTCGGGACCAGGCCGGGACCAAGTCGGGACCAGGTCCGGCACCAAGTTGGCACCAAGTAGCGATCCCCCGTAAGTCTTTGTCGCCGAGGCCCATCAGGGAGTGCATGGGAGTCACGGTACGAACGCACGGCACCAAGTCACATCGCCCGAGGTTGGCCACATGAATAGCCCCATGATCGATGTCGCCATCGGCCTGATCTTCGTCTACGTGGTCCTGAGCCTGCTGGCATCTAGCATCCAGGAATGGATCGCGAGTCTCCTCGGGCTCCGATCCAGGAACCTGTACCGAGGAGTGCGAAGACTGCTCGGGGTGGACATGGCGAAAGAAGTCTACGAGCACCCCATGATTCGGCGTCTGGCCAAGAAGGACAGGTGGCCAGTGCAGGACGTGGCCGGGGCGAAGGGGTGGCGTTGGCTGAAGGCGAAATGGGATCGTCTCTTTCCCAAGGCACCTTCATACATCGATTCCCGGACCTTGGGCACAGTGCTGATGGTGCTCGTGGACCCAAAGGGAGCGAGTCAGAGAGGGGACGATCAAGAAGAGGACGCCGATAGCACGGACATCCATCAGATACTGGAAGCCATTCGCCAGAGAACCCCGGACATCTCGGAAAGCCAGACAGTGGCCGAACTGGCGGAGTGGTTCGATGAAGGCATGAAACGGGTCAGCGGGTGGTACAAACGGAAGGCCAAGCTCTTGATCTTCGGCATCGCTACCGTCATCACGGTCGTGGGCAACGCGAGCACGATCCACATTGCCGAAAAGCTCTGGATCGACGATGCGCTTCGAAGCGTGGTGGCGGAGGAAGCGACGGCTTTGGTTCAGGACGGTGTCTCCCCGGACTCCGTACAGGCCCACCTGTCGAGCACACTCGAGTCACTTCCGATCTGGTGGAACGACGGTCTTCCGGATAGCTGGGGCGAATGGGCGAAATCGGCGGCAGGATGGTTCATTACGATTGCCGCGATCAGCCTCGGAGCTCCCTTCTGGTTCGATCTCCTCGGGAGGGTGGCACACCTCAAGGGCTCGGGAGGCCAGGTAAAGGGGCGAGGGCAGGGGGGGAATAGCGCAGGCAGAGGAGCTCGCCGTGCTGAGGAAAAGACCGCGTGAGCGACGACACGAGGAGCGGCGCCGTGGCCCGAGGTGAGCTGATCCTCTACTCGACGGAGGATGGTCAAGCAGAGATCCAGCTCCGGGCGGAAGAAGGGACGGTGTGGCTCACGCAGGGTCAGATGGCGGCACTGTTCGACACGACGAAGCAGAACGTCAGCCTTCACATGAGAAACATCCTGGCCGAAGGGGAGGTCGGCGAGTCAGTTGTCAAGGATTCCTTGACACCTGCGTCCGACGGCAAGCGATACCGCACGAAGATCTATAGCCTCGACGCCATTCTCGCGGTCGGCTACAGGGTCCGCTCCCCGCGCGGCGCCCAATTCCGCCGCTGGGCGACCACGGTTCTCAGAGAGTACCTCGTCAAGGGCTTCGCGATGGACGACGAGCGGCTCAAGGATCCCAAGCGGGACTATTTCGACGAACTGCTCGACCGGATTCGGGCGATTCGGGCATCGGAAGCGCGCTTCTATCGGAAGGTCCGTGACCTCCTCGCCCTGAGTTCCGATTACGACCCGGCGTCCAACACGGCGAGCGGCTTTTTCGCTAGAATCCAGAACAAGATGCTCCACGCTGTGACCGGACACACCGCCGCGGAACTGCTCGTAGCTCGGTCCGATCCCGAATCTCGGACCATGGGTCTCACGACCTGGAAGGGGCAACGGGTCCAGAAACAGGACGTGGGAACCAGCAAGAACTACCTTCTCGAAGCGGAGATCCGCGACCTCAACCTGATCGTGACCATGTTTCTGGATACGGCGGAACTCCGAGCGAGCAGACGTCAAGTGATGACTTTGACCGAATGGGACCGGGTGTTGGATCGGTTTCTGGCCGGGAACGAGCTTCCCATTTTGGAGAGTGGTGGCACGATCGCGGCTGCCGACGCCAGGGAGGTCGTGGAAGAGCGATATGCGGTCTTTGACGCGAAACGCTGGGCGGCGGAGAGGGCGGAGGCCGACAAGATGGACGATATCACCGAGTTGCGGAGGATTGCGTCCGGTCCGCGCCACGAGATCGACCACACGAATGACTGAAACGAGCCTTCCACGCGGCTGGCGTACCGTGCACCTCTCCGACTTCGGTCGCCTTATCCGTGGACGCGGAATCACGCGGGCAGATTTGGTGGCGGCAGGCGTACCGTGTCTGCGCTATGGAGAGATCTACACGAAGTATCAGGACACGATAGACGACCTGCAGTCCTATGTATCTGAAGCGGCCGCTTCCACAGCTACGCCCCTCGCCCATGGTGACATCATTTTCGCTGCATCGGGCGAGACACGTGAGGAAATCGGCAAGGCGGTGGCGTGGCTCGGGTATGGCCGAGCGGTTTCTGGAGGAGATACCGTCTTGCTCCGAGACCACGGGCAGGATCCTACTTTCCTCGTTCACGCCCTCAATTCCGATGATGCTGCTCGTCAGAAGTCCACCCGCGGCAAGGGAGATGCGGTGGTTCATCTACATGCACCTGATCTAGCTGAGATCACGGTCGTACTTCCTCCACTCTCTGAGCAGCGGCGGATCGCGGCAATGTTGCGAACTTGGGACCAGGCGATCGAAGCAATCTCGAGCCTGCAAGAAGCCGCGACGCGCCAAAGGCAGGGCCTCATCCAGGCGCTCCTCAAATCCCCTCAAGGGAACAGGACCCATCGACTCCAGCCTGTTCGCTCAGGACACTCCGCCGAATGACTATGCAACCCAATCCCTGCGAAGACGATGCGACGATGATTTCCGCTCAACGACCACAATCGCCATCCGTCTTTCACAGAGAGTCTGATGAATGGAAGCCCCTGGATCGGAGCGATACGCACGACGGAGCCCAGGACACTGATTCCGTGTCAGAGACGTTTCGCTCCCAATTGCTGGCCTCGTTGCAGATGCGCAACCTTGTGGTACTAGCCGGCAGTGGGACATCGCTTGGTAGGGCAGGTGGGCCTTCCATGAGCGACCTATGGAAATCGTGCCTTAACTGTGATGCGGCGTCAGGCCAGCCTTCAGAACTTGCCAAGAGGGTGTTGGCCGAGGTTGGCTACCTTGTCGACAAACAAGGTAAGAACATCGAGACCTTGCTTTCCCGGTGCGATGCGTACGATCAACTGCACCCAGATGAGACCGTTCGCCACTTCGTGCGCAAAGCTAAACAGACTATTCTCACTGAATGTTCTGACTTCCTTTCGGATGGCAGCGAAGACCAACTTGCCGCGCATTCGAAGTTCCTTCATCGAATGTCGCGACGCAGAGCACGAGATTCCAGACTGAAGTTGTTTACTACAAATTATGACTTGTGCTTCGAGGCCGCGGCGGCTCAGCAAGCGTCTGTTCCGATTACCGGCTTTTCGTTTACAGAACCTCGGTATTTTGATCCCCGCTTTTTCGACTACGATATAGTAAGGCGATCTGCCGTCGAGAGTGAGATTGGTACGCCAGTTGAAGGAGTGTTTCACCTCTATAAGCTCCATGGATCTGTGAACTGGAACCGGACCGAGGCGGGGTACATTGAAATGGCCGCGGATCCGCCGCCGGACACAGCAGTCCTCATTTACCCTGCGGACGGGAAGTACCAGCAGTCATACGTGCAACCACACCTAGAGTTGATGTCGCGATATCTGGCGGCATTGCGCGAGCCGAATACATGTGTCGTAGTAGTCGGATTC
This sequence comes from Gemmatimonadota bacterium, assembly GCA_028874995.1. Lineage (GTDB taxonomy): Bacteria > Gemmatimonadota > Gemmatimonadetes > Longimicrobiales > Gaopeijiaceae > Bin94. Next base: position 10,425 of record JAPPGM010000096.1, read on the forward strand.
GGATTCAATGACAGTCATCTCTCGGAACCGATCCTTAGCGCAATAGGGGCCAACCCCCACCTCCGGCTTATCGTGGTTGATTGGCGTGCGAGGGAGAAGACGACTGGGGAAGGGGATGATTCGAACGATGAGTGGCGTGTCCTGAAGGCTTTGGTCCGTGATGGTTACGATGTCTGGCTGGTCAATGCGACATTCTCGCAATTCGCTAGAGTGATCCCAGACCTGAGAGCACTCAGCGCCGGTGAGCGACTCCGCCGGAGCATACGGGACGTGGCACGAGGAGGAGAGTGACGTGGGGAGTCGAGTCCTAGTCTATGAGGACGGGCTGGTTGGTCAATACACGGGGCTATTTGCCGAGGAGCTCTTTCTCGGGGCTGTATTTGCGGTGGAGGCGAGTGACGTTAGGGTCAATCTTCAGGTGGCGGACGGATCGAGCGGCCTTCATTTCATGGGGTCTCGGTATGGGAGAGGGGAGGTTGGGGAGTTCGTTGTGATAGAGAGTCAGACCAGTCTACTGCTCGGCAGGGTTCTGGAAACCAGAGTACCGGAGAAGGAGCGTGGGCGCCTCGGAAGAGGACGAAACGGTGCTGAGGGTCTAGATGTCGTGGGGGTCGTACGATTACTGGCGTCGGCCACATACGACAAGCTCAAGGTGACACCCGGAGTGAAAGCCTACCCCCGATTGGGCGATCGGGTTTATTCGGCCCCTCACGAATTCATCGAGGATTTGCCCGTCCTGATGGAAGAAGGCATAGCGTCGGAGGGAGACGTACGGTTGCCACTCGGTCGGATTGAGGTTGGTGCAGCTGGGAATGTGTCCCTAAAGCCGGAGGTTCTGTTCGGGCGTCATTGTGCTGTCCTTGGTGCCACGGGCGGTGGAAAGAGCTGGACTGTGGCACGCTTATTGGAGGGATGTCGCAGGTACCAGTCGCGGGTGGTACTGATCGACGCGACCGGGGAGTATTCGTCGATGTCGGGAGAAGATGTGATTCATTACCATCTGGGTAGCCCCGTCAAGACTGCTGCGGGCTCACAGGCGATGTCAGTACCTCCCAGTTCGTTTGTTGAGGCGGACTTCTTGGCATTGTTCGAACCAGCTGGCAAGGTGCAAGGCCCCAAGATGCGGGAGGCGATCAAGAGCCTGCGGCTTGCCAAGCTCCGCCCAGACCTCGCATTGGATGGGATCATCGTCAAGATTGACGAAGATAAGCGGCCTTTTATGGCAGCATTGAAGGACCCGAAGGTAGCAGCGGCGTTGGCCGATCCCTCTACACCTTTTGAGGTCAAGCATCTTCCGCACCAGATTGAGCAAGAATGTGTGTATCCTGAAGGGTTCCTGCAGGGTGGAGGACGTGGTGAGAAGGATCCAAGCAGATGGGGTAGGGAAGACGGGCAATTCGCACACTGCGTGTCCCTCGTGTCACGAATTGAGGGTGTCGTGAGTTCGCCGGCATTTGATTGCGTATTTGACACCACTGGTGTAGCGATGGCGGGCGTTGTGTCCGACTTCGTGGAGGGACATGAGAAGTTGTTGCGAGTATGCATGAGCGGGATAGCGTACGAATTCGGCGCAAGAGAGGTAATTGCTAATGCAATCGGCAGGCATCTACTGAACCAGGCGCGATCGGGAGCGTTTCGGGAGTGTCCCCTAGTTCTGGTGGTGGATGAGGCTCATTGTTTCGTCGGAAAGCGATATGCCGGGGAAGATGCTATCGCGCAACTCGATGCCTTTGAGATCATCGCCAGAGAGGGACGGAAGTATGGATTGTGCATTTGCCTAGTGACACAGCGACCGCGTGACGTGACGGTGCCCGTATTGAGTCAAATCGGAACGCTAATCGTCCATAGACTAACCAACGATCGCGACAGAGCTGTGGTGGAAGCCGCCTGCGGCGAGATCGATAGAAGTGCGTCCGCGTTCTTGCCGAACCTGAGGCCAGGGGAAGCGGTTGTGATTGGAATTGATTCACCTATTCCTCTTACAATGCAAGTTAGTCCGCCTGTTCACAAGCCAGAGTCCATGGGGCCGAGTTTTCAAGACAGATGGAGTGTCGAGGATCCCTGATGCGTGAATGCGAAGTGCACGCGCCACAGTGGGGAGGATTCTTCCCATGACCTTCAACCCCACCGAGAAGCACCAGTCCCAGCTCCCCGCGCTGCAACTCCTCGTCGCGCTCGGGTACACCCCACTCTCCCAAGCCGAGGCCCTTCACCACCGCGGCGGCCGCCTCCGCAACGTCATCCTTGACGACATCCTCACCGACCGCCTCCTCGCGATCAATCGCTTCACGTACCGCGGCCGCCGCTACCGATTCGACCTGGAAGATGCCCATGAGGCCATCCGGCGCCTTCACCCAAGCGCGGATGAGGTGCAGGGACTCCGCCGCACGAACCAGGAGATCTACGACCTGCTCGTGCTCGGGACGAGCATCACGCAGAAGATCGCCGGTGACTCCAAGTCGTATTCCTTCCGGTACGTCGACTGGGAGGAGCCCTCGAAGAACGCGTACCATGTCACCGCCGAGATGGAGGTCGAGCGCACGGGTAGCTTCAAGACCCGCCGCCTCGATGTGGTCGCCTTCGTGAACGGTATTCCGTTCATTGTCATCGAAAACAAGCGGCCGACCGAGAACGTCGAGAAGGCCGGGAGCCAGCTGATCGGCTACCAGAACGATGAGAACATCCCGCACTTCTTCCACTTCGCTCACCTCCTCCTGGCGCTCAACCGCAAGGAGGCACGCTACGCGACGGTCGGTACCGCAATGAAGTTCTGGCAGGGTTGGCGAGAGCCGGGACCGGAGAACGGCGGCAGCGTGCAGCGCGAGCTGGCGATGGCCGCCGAGTCCGCGATGGGCGATGTGGACAATGCAACCGGTGCCGAGCCCCAGCGTGCCGCGGGTGCTTCCATCCTGACCGACACAGCACCGGACTCAACGGGATACCAGGCGACCGGTGTTCCGGCCGATCTCCAAGCGGCAATCAATCGCCCCGTGGCCGCCGATGAAGCTGCCGCCATCTACACTGGCGACTTCGCCGCCGCCCGCCCGTACTTCGAAGCCCTCGCCGCCGAAGGCGCGCGTGCCATCACCCCCCAGGATCGTGCCATCCATGCCCTCTGCCGCCCCCACCGCCTCCTCGACCTCGTTCGCCGCTTCACCGTCTTCGATGCCGGCGTCCGCAAGATCGCCCGCCACCAACAATTCTTCGCCGTCCACAACGCCATCCAACGCATCAAGCACATCACCCCCAAAGGCAGCCGCCAAGGCGGCGTAGTCTGGCACACGCAGGGCTCTGGCAAATCCCTCACCATGGTCATGCTCGGCCGCGCCCTCGCCCTCGACACCGAGATCGTTAACCCACGGATCATCATCGTCACCGACCGCACCGACTTGGACCGGCAGATACAAGACACGTTCAAGTCCTGCGAGCTGGAACCGGTCCGCGCGCGGAGCGGACGCCACCTGCTCACCCTCATCCGCGACCGCACACCCCTCGTTACCACGCTCGTGAACAAGTTCGACACAGCGCTCAGGTACTCCGGAAGGCCGGACGACGACCCGAACCTCTTCGTGCTGGTCGATGAGAGCCACCGCTCGCATGCCGGGAAGTTCCGAGGTTATGGGCAAATGGCCCTCAAGATGCGTCGGCTCCTTCCCAAGGCGTGCTACCTCGGCTTCACGGGAACCCCACTCCTGAACCGCGAGAAGAGCACCTTCGCCACCTTCGGCGGCCTGATCCACCGGTACGCGATCGACGAGGCAGTCGAGGACGGCGCTGTCGTGCCGCTTCTCTACGAGGGCCGGTTCGTCGACCAGCAGGTCACCGCCCAGACCATCGACAGCTGGTTCGACAAGCTCTGCGAATCCCTTAACGAGGACCAGAAGGCGGACCTGAAACGCAAGTTCTCGCGCCTGGACGCGCTGTCCCAGACCGAGCAGGCGATCCGAGCCAAGGCGCTCGACATCTCCGAACACTACCGCCGCCACTGGCAGGGGACCGGCTTCAAGGCCCAACTGGTCGCCGCCTCGAAGGCCGCCGCCATCCGCTTCAAGGAAATGCTCGACGAGATTGGCGACGTGACCAGCGAGATCGTCATCTCCGCACCCGACGACCGGGAGGGGAACGAGGAGGTCGACAAAGCGTCTCAGGACCGGGTGCGCGCCTTCTGGGCGGAGGCGATGGAGCGCTACGGCACGGAGATCGAGTACAACCGGCGCGTCATCGACGCATTCAAGGGCCCGGACACGCCCGAGATCCTCATCGTGGTGTCCAAGCTGCTGACCGGGTTCGACGCACCCCGCAACACGGTGCTCTACGTCTGCAAACCGCTCAAGGAGCACAACCTGCTGCAGGCGATCGCGCGGGTGAACCGGCTCCACGAGGAGGGCGATTCGGAGAAGAAGTTCGGCTTCATCATCGACTACCAGGGCCTGCTCGGCGAGCTCGACAGCGCCCTGACCACCTACAGTGCGCTGGAGGGCTACGACCCCGAGGACCTCGTCGGCGCCGTCCTCGACGTGCGCGAGGAGATCAGGAGGCTCCGCCACTACCACGGTCGGCTGTGGGACCTTTTCCGGTCGGTCGGGAACAGGAAAGACATGGAGGCGATGGAGCAGTTCCTGGCCGACGAAGCCATCCGCCAGGAATTCTACGGGCGGCTGCGCGCCTTCTCTCGCTGCCTGCACATCTCGCTCTCGTCGGAGAAGGTCCTCGACGTGTTCGACGAGGGGCAGATCTCGGCGATGAAGCGCGATTGGCGGAGCTTCACGGATCTGCGGAAGTCGGTCAGGATCCGCTACCAGGAGGCCGTCGACGTCAAGGAGTTCGAGCCGAAGATCAAGCGCCTTCTCGACGATCACGTGGCCGCGATGCCGGCCGAAACGGTCATCGAGCTGGTCGACATCCACGACACGGGGATGCTCAAGGCGGTGGTCGAAGAGACCGGGATCACCTCCGCTTCCAAGGCCGACCGCATCGCGAGCGCCACCCGCCGGACTATCACCGAGCGGATGGACCTAGACCCCGCCTTCTACGAGCGGTTCTCGAAGCTGCTCGAGGAGACCATACGGGAGTATCGCGACAGGCGCAGGTCGGAGGGCGACTACCTGGAGAGCGTGGTGGAGATCGCCTCGAAGGTGGCGCGGGGCCACGAGGATCGAGATGTGCCGTCTGCGCTTCGAGGCAACGACCACGGGATGGCCTTCTACGGGATCTTCAAGGGAACGTTCAGGGACGCTTGCGGCGAACCGATGGGCGAGGACGAGGCGGCCGGCGTCGCGCTGGCCGTCATGGAGATCATCCACAAGCGCCACATCGTCGATGTGTGGTCCAACGAGACGGCGCAGAACGACATGCGAAACGCCATCGACGACTACTTCTACGACGTGCTCCGGGACGAGAAGGGAATCGAGCTGACCGAGGCGCAGATGGACGACCTGCTGGCGCAGATCATGAGGCTGGCTCAGGCGAGATTTTCGTGATGGGCGCTGTAGGCAGTACTACAGAGCGCCAGACGGTCGCATACGGTGGACATCGGATCGATTTCAGTGTGGTCCGGCGGCGGCGGAAGACCCTTGAGATCGCGGTCGAGCCGGATGCGTCGGTGGTCGTCGCGGCGCCGATGGACGCGCCCATCGAGGCGATTGCGGAGAAGGTGCGGAAGCGGGGGGCGTGGGTTCGGCGGCAGCAGCGGTTCTTCGGGCAGTTCATGCCGCGGACGCCGGAGCGGCGGTATGTGGCGGGAGAGACTCACCTGTACCTGGGTCGGCAGTATCGGTTGAAGGTGGTGCGGAACGGGCGTCCTGGGGTCGAGATGACTCGTGGGTTCATCACCGTTCGCAGTCGGGAGCCGGAGAAGCCGGAGGTTACTCGGCGTCTGGTGGAAGGCTGGTACCGGAGGCAGGCGCGGGCGAAGTTCGTGGAGCGGCTGGAGGCGAGCCTGGTCCGTTTTCCGGATCCGGAGGCGTTTCGTCCGAAGGGGTTGATCGTGCGCCGGATGGAGAAACGGTGGGGATCGCTGTCACCGTCGGGGCGGCTGCTGCTCAACCGCCGGCTCATCGAAGCCCCGGTCGACACGATCGACTACGTGATCGCGCATGAACTCTGCCACATGGCGGAGCCGCATCACGGGGCGGCGTTCTACAGGTTGTTGGACCGGGTCATGCCGGATTGGGCGGGGCGGAAGGGGCGGTTGGAGGAGTGGATGGCGTAAGGGCACGCAGCGGTTCGGAGCGTCTATCACCCAGTGCTCCGAATCGTACCTCTCGACCAGGGTCACCAACACCTCAAGCCGGTCGGACTCAGGCGTGACCGGATCAACGGCCGTGAGGCGGTCGATCTCGGCGAGCGCCACGTCGTAGTCGGACTCGTTCCTCATTGCCCTTGAGTTAACGAGTCGAACGCGGCGGATCATGGGATTGGCTCCTCAAAGTATTCTGTTACATTTCAAGTCACAGAATCGAACAAATAATCGGCAAAAGGGAATCCGGCCCGGAAGAAACCACCCTTCCCTTGCGGCCACCCCCGAGTCGAGAAATTGTGCTGTTGAATTAGGTTCTCCATGAGCGAACACATTTCCAAGCGACCTCGACGCCGGGGCCGCCCGCCTCGCCGAGAAGTCTACAGTCGGTTACGAGCCGATGTGGCCGAACTGTGGGAGCGCCTGGGCGGCTTGCCGAGCCCACAAGAGGCTTCCGGAATCTGGCGCGGAATCTGGTACCAGGAGGCCCATCATTCCACGGCGATCGAGGGCAATACTCTGGTCTTGAAACAGGTCGAGCAACTCCTGGCGGAGGGGCGAGCCGTTGGCGACGGCGAACTGCGGGAGTACCTGGAGGTTCGAGGGTACGCTACAGCGGCCGAGTGGGTGTACCGGCAGGCGGTCCACCGGAACGGCCTCTGCCACCCCGGAGCCTTCCTGAGCCTGGCCGAGGTGCGGCAGGTTCACCACACGGCGTTGTCGCCGGTCTGGGAGGTGGCTCCCCACCCTGACGCGACGGACCGGGAGACACCCGGCAACTTCCGTCAACACGACATCCGACCGTTTCCCGGGGGAATGACTCCAGTCTCGTGGCCACTCGTTGCCGCCGAGATGGATACTTGGGTCGAAGAGGTCAACAGGCTCGATGCCGCATCGTTGAGCTTTCCCGAGTCTCTTGCCGAGACCCATTGCCGGTTCGAACAGATTCATCCGTTCCTCGATGGCAACGGACGAACGGGACGTCTGCTCCTGAACCTGATCCTGGTCCGGCTCGGGTATCCGCCCGCGATCATCTACAAGCGCGAACGCTCACGATACCTCGACGCCCTCCGGAAAGCGGACCGAGGCGAGGCGGGTCCTCTGGGAGAGATGCTCGCCCGCGCGATTCTCGACAACCTCTACCAATTCGTCATTCCCGCGGTCGCCGGACCGGCGCGCCTGGTGCCGCTCAGCGCCCTGGCAACACCGGACCTCAAGGCTCCGGCCCTCCGCGCGGCGGCCGGGCGCGGCAGGCTTCGAGCGGTCCGCAACTCGAGCGGCCGCTGGCGCAGCTCCCGGGTCTGGGTGGAGGAATACAAGGCGACTCGGTACCGCAGGGATCGGGAGTAGCACCGGCCTGACGGCCCCCGGGGTTGCGGCTGCTTGGCTCAACCAGAAGACTGACCCCCGTGCCGGGCTCGACTGGCAGGTCCGAAAACCGAGCCCGGCCAGACGCTCACGAGAATGCTGGCGGATCAACCCCGGGGAAGGGAAAGCGTCATGAGACTCCACCGAACACCCCTGTCCGCGCTACCGGCGCTGGCGCTCACCGCCGCCATCATCACCACCGCCTGCCAGGCCGACGCCAACTCCTCAACCGACCCCTTCGCCGCCGATCCCTGGACCCTGTCCGACCGCGAGGCGCGGATCGGTTCGGTCGACGACCCCGACTACATCTTCAACCCGATCCTCCGTATGGCCCTGGGTCCGGACGGACTCCTCTACACGGCCCACGGCGGAGAAGCCACGATCCGCAAGTGGACCGCGGACGGCGCCCCGGCCGGCTCGCTGGGCAGAAGAGGCGAGGGCCCCGGCGAATTCCAGGTCCCGTACCAGGTGGGGTTCTTCGGCGACTCGCTGTGGGTCTGGGACTTCGCCCGCGCTCGCGTCAGCTACTTCGATCTGCAGGGGGAATTCCTGGGGTCGGTTGCGGCGAAGGCCGATGTCAGTTGGGACGTGTCACCCGTGCGTCCCATCGCTCCGCTGCGCGACGGAACCTTCATGTGGATGCGGCTGCCGTTTTTCTCGCCCGGGCCCGGTGCGCCGAAGGAGATTCCGTTCGCCAGGATCGACGCGGATGGCCGCAGGCTGGCGCTGATCTGGGCGCAGCCCTGGGAGCCGCACGACGCCGACGGTCAGTCCTTTGGAGACGCCCACCTGTCGGGACTCGGCCGGCGCGGACTGCTCGTCGTCGAACGCCGGGTGTGGACCGGCGAGGGGCAAGCCACGGTGCGGGTCAGCGAAATCGGCTTTGACGGAGACACCATCTTCACCGCCGGGGTGCCCTACGACCCGGTTCCCCTGACCGACGAGCGCTTCGACTCGGGGATTCGCACCGCGGCCCGGGGCAGCTCCAGCGAAGCGCAGCTGCGTGAGTCGATGTACCGGCCACCCTACCTTCCAGCGGTCGGTCACGTGATCGGGGCCGAAGACGGCACAATCTGGTTGCGGCGTTTCGATCCGGTGGAACTGGAGACCGGGGGAGAGGTCTTCGAGTGGTGGGTGCTCGACGGCGAGGGCGCCCCGCTTGCCCGGGCCCGGACACCCGTCGGTCTCGACGTCAGGCTGATCACCGATGACATGGTGTGGGGCCTCGAGCGCGACGAACTGGATGTCGAATACATCGTTCGCCATCGGCTGATGAAGGACGGGTAGGGTCCCGCTCAGGGCGAGTCCATCGTCCGCAGCCTCCGCACCGACAGCAGGAAGAGCCCGGCCATGACCACCACCGCCGCGATGATCGTCAGGCTCAGAGCGGTGTGTTCTCCGGCCGCGAACCGCCGTTCGTCGGTCCCGTGCATGACGGCGATCGCGTGGCTGCGAACGCTGAGAAAGCGCACGCCGTAGACGAAGCGCGAAAAGACTCCCTCCCACAAGACGATGTATGCGAGACCGATGCCGACGGCGTGGGGAGTCACAAGGTCGAGCCACGTGAAAAGGGAGCAGTAGAGCACGACCGCCACCACGGCGCCGACGGTCACGGCCCAGGTGGCGGGCAGGTCGGCGCCGTAACCCACGTAGCTCGTGAGACACGCGATGGCCCCCAGGACCACGACCGGCACGGAAACGACTCCCGCCAGCTTCGGCAGGACGATCCTCCACCGGGGATACGGGGTCAGCGTCACGTTGGCGAGGGTGCGGTCGCTGATCTCGTCCCCGAAAGCCGCCCGGGCCGTCGCGAGGGTGGCGAGGGGAATGATCGCTCCGGCGAGGAGGGTGTTCAGGATGAAGTCCTCGAAGATCCGCACCGGCGGCGCGTCCGGAAACAACAGGATCAGCGACGTCACCGCGAAGGGCGCCAGCGCGAGACCCCCCAGCATCAGGAGGCGCGAGGGGGTAAGCACCCTTCGCAGCGTGAGCAGGAAGAGAGACTTCATCGCTCCCCCCCATCCACCAGGTAGCCGAACACGCTCTCGAGGGAGTCGTCGAGGGGCACCACCCGGCGCAGGGTGACGGAGGTCCGTTGGGCCAGCTTCGGAAGCTCGATCTGGAGGTCGCGCACGTTGCGGCTGAGGATGACGATCCTCCCGTCCGGGTCCAGCTTGACGGCTTCCACGGTGTCGAGCTGAACGACCGCTGCCGCGAGCGCCCGGGGTGAATCGCACGCCACGAGCACATGGTAGGGCCGCTCGTTCAAGGCTGCCCGGATCGCGCGGAAATCCCCCGAGGCGGCCAGCTTTCCGTTCACGAGAAGGAGAACGGTGTCGGCGATGCGTTCGACCTCCTCGAGGATATGCGAAGAGACCACGATGGTACGCCCCTCGCTCGCGAACCTTTTCAGGAGCCGCTGGAAGTGGATGCGCTGCTTCGGATCCGCCCCGTTGAGCGGCTCGTCCAGGAGGAGGACCTCCGGATCGTGGACCAGCGTCCCGGCAAGGCGGATTCGCTGGCGCATGCCGCGGGAATAGGTGCGGATCTTCCGGTCGGCCGCATCCTGGAGTTCCACATGATCGATGGCCCGCTCCACGGCCTCTCGGAGGGGGGTCACGTCACGCAGTTCACCCATCAGCGTCACGAACTGGCGCCCGGTCAGGAATCCGTACACCGTCTCGTGCTCGTGCATGACCCCGACGCGCTTTGATAGCGGGGGGTTGTTGCGAACGGGTTCACCGAAGAGCGTGACGGTGCCGCTGGAGACCCGGGCCAGGCCCGCCATCATGCGGATCAGGGTACTCTTTCCAGCACCGTTCGGACCAAGCAGCCCCGTGATCCCGGGATGGATGTCGAGGGTGACTTCGTTGACGGCCACGATGTTGCCGAACCACCGCGTCAGCCGTTCGGTCCGGATCACCGGCGCCGGGGCGTCGGAGGTCACAGGGTCAGCCTCCGGTAGTACATCCACAGGATTCCCCCCGGAAGCACGAGCCAGCCGAAGTATGCCGCGAGGAGAAAGGAGGGAGAGAACTGCGTCGAAGCGGTATCGAGGTCCAGTTCCCCGAAGGGCTGCTCCACCTGCGCGCCGGCCTCCGCGGCCTGCTCGACTCCGTTGAAGATCAGCTTGTTCGTTTCCCCCAGGACATCGCCCAGGCTGAACACCGAAACCCACCGGAGCTCCGGGTTCAAGGCGAAGGGCGCGGTCACCGCGTTCGGAATCACGAACAGCGCGATGAGAAGCACGGAGGCGTAGCCCCGGCGGGTGGCGATCCCCGAGGCGAGCATGGAGACGGTGGTGACCATCGCGCCGATGGCGGCCCCGGCCAGAAGGAACTTCGGGATGTCGGTCCAGTTGGCGTCCAGATAGGTCAGGGGTTCCGGATGACCCAGGACGCGGCCGGCGAGCAGTACGAACTGCGGCAGCCACGCAACGAGCACCATCACGGTCAGGCAGGCGGCCCACCGCGCCTGCACGTAGTCCGTGGCGGTGAGCGGCCGGACCAGGTAAAGATGAAGGGTCCCGTTGCGGCGGTCGGGACAGAGGAGCCTCGGGGCCACGAGCGCGGCGAATACGAAGAGGATAATGAGGCCGAAAAAAGAGTAGTAGAAATAGTGGGACGTTCCCGGAACCAGCTCGGCCCCCGCGTCTCCCATGGTCCGCTGCCCGAACCCGACCATGGCCGCCATGACGATACTGATGCCGACCATGATCAGAATGCAGGCCCAGGGAAGCAGCTTGGCCTTCGCCCCCCGACCGAGACCCAGCACCTTGCGGAATCCGTCCTTGTAGACGGCGAGCCGGGCGCGCCGCCGACCCTCGCGGGGCCCGGAATAGCGCTGGTACCCGATGTCGAAGACGACGCCTCCCGCCTTCGGGTCGCCGGTGGCCTTCGGAGTGGTCGCGTCGGCCATCACTCGGCATCCCCCGTTTCGCCATGCTCCGCTTCAACACCGGTGAAGAGCTCCGCCAGTTCCCTCCTGCGGGGCGCCATCCGGCGCAGCGGCGCCTCCGCCTCGACCAGCGCGTCCCTCACCAGGTCGCTGAGGTCCTCGTCGGACGCCCGGACCGCCACCCCACCCTTCCCCACCCCGACTGACACCCCCCGCGCCTTGAGCGCCGCCACCAAACGTTCCCGGTTTCCATCCACCTCAATGAAGAGGGTCCGCGTCTCGGCGGTGTATTCCGCGACCGCTCCCGACTTCGCGACACGCCCGCCCTCGAGGACGGTGATTCGGTCGCAGGTGCGCTCGACATCGGACATGAGGTGCGAAGAGAAGACCACCGTGATCCCGAACTCGCGGTACGTCTTGCGCACCAGGCCGAGCATGTCGTCGCGGCCGGCGGGGTCAAGGCCGGCGGCGGGTTCGTCCAGCAGCACGATGTCCGGATCGTGCACGAGCGCCTGGGCGAGCTTCACGCGTTGCTTCATCCCGGTCGAATAGGTGCCCATGGGTCGGTGGCGCGCCTCGAAGAGACCGACGTGCCTCAGGGTGTCCGCCGCCCGCATGCGGGCCCGGGCCGCGGGGAGTCCGCTGAGTTCGGCCATGTGGCAGAGGAACTCGGCGGCGGGCGCCTCGAACGGGAGACAGTCGTGCTCCGGCATGTATCCGAGCCTGGTGCGGACGAGAGGATTGCGGGTCACGTCCTCGCCCAGCACTTGGACCGAACCGGAGGTGGGCGGGACCAGGCCGAGGAGGATCTTGATCATGGTGCTCTTTCCCGCGCCGTTTTCGCCCAGGAGACCGGTGATCCCCTCGGTGAAGGAGAGGTCCACCTCGTGGAGGGCCACCACGGCGGGGTACTGCTTGGTGACGTTGCCCAGCGTCATGAGCGCGTTGGGTTCGAGCATCGCCGTCATGTGGAATCCGGTGGCGGCGGGGGAGGGGGGGCGCACCCCAGCCGGTAGCCGAGCCTGCAGGCCAGGAAAAAATAGCGTTCCGCCTCGTCGTCGTCCCGCTCCACCGTGGTCCCGGACTGATGCATCTCGGCGAGGCGGTAACAGCTCTCTCCGTCCCCCCCGTCCCACCATCGCTCGCCGCAGGCCCGCTCGTACAACTCCAGGGCGCGTTCGGGATCCCCGGCCACGCCCTCGCCGTCGGCGTAGAGCTGGGCCAGCTCCCGGCAGCTCACCTTGTTCTCGCCGTCGCACGCCTGCTCGAAGAAGGGGGCTGCCCGAGCCGGATCCATGGCGACGCCGGTTCCAGAACGGTACAGGCGGCCCAGCCTCAGGCAGGCTTCGAGGTGTTCATGCTCGGTGCAGGCGGGCTCGTAAAGTTCCGCTGCCGCCGCGGCGTTCTCCAGCCGCCCCTCCCCTTCCTCATAGGCGATGGCCAGGTTCACGCACATATCCGTCAGTCCGGTTTCGCACGCCTTCTCGAAGAGGTCCGCCGCTCGAGTCAGGTCTCCGGGTACCCCGCGGCCGGTCTGATAAAGATAGCCCAGCGCGGCGCACGCCTCACCGAAGTTTCCATCGCACGCCTTCTCAAAGTACCCTGCGGCCTGCCGCAGGTTCTCGTCCACCCCCAGGCCGCCCCGATACGCTGTACCGAGTTCGAAGCACCCTTCCCATTGGTCGCCGTCGCAGGCCTGCTCGAGGAAGGGGATAGCCTGGACCTCGTCCTGAAAGACCCGGCGGCCATGGAACAGCTTGAGACCGATCTCCTCGCAGGCGCTCGGGTCACCGTCGGCGCAGGCGGAGCGCAGCTGTCGCGTCCGTTCGGCTTCGCCAAGAACGCATCCGGATAGCGTGGCCAGGATGGGGAGGAGAAGCAGGTATGGAGACAACGGCGGGAGGCATAGCGGGGTTTGGCGCATGGCGCTCCAAGGTACCGGAGGGTGCGGTTTGGTACAAGTTGGAGTGGATTCAATGTGGATTCGTTGTCTGGACCGGGCACTCCGACACGGATTTCGCGGCGGGCTGTGGAAAGTCCCAAATCACCATTCCAGTGTCCCGCCGCGAGGGCGAGCTTGGCACCCGGGGTTTGACGCGAACCGAGGACTGGATCATGATTGAAGCCATGTACGGGATGGGGGTGGACACGCTGAAAGCGGCGAGGGCGCTGGAGAAGGTCGGCTTCGAGCCGGCACAGGCGGAGGCTTTGGTGGCCGCCTTCGGTGGATCTGTGGCCGGTGGTGCGGCCACGAGAGAGGATTTGCGCGATCTGCGCAGTGCCAATCGGGAGGACAACCGGGCGTTGCGCGGTGAGGTCGCGGTGGTGCGCACTGAACTGAAGGAAGAGATCGCAGAGGTGCGCACCGAACTGAAGGAAGAGATCGCAGAGGTGCGCACCGAACTGAAGGAAGAGATCGCGGAGCTGCGGTCCGAGATGCGTGCGGAGTTCGTGGCGGTGCGTGGCGAGATCGCGGAGGTGCGCAAGGACATGAACGCCATGAAAGCCGACATCGCCGACCTCAAGACCGGGCTCGTGAAGGTCCGAAGTGGCTGCCACGACGACATCAAGAGCCTGAAGGCGCAGATGTACGGCCTGCTCCTCGCGCAGGCAACACTGATCGTGGGACTGGTCGTGGGGTTGCAGCGGTTGCTGTAGCGGCGTTCGCTCGCGGAGCCGGTTAGGTTACCCCCTACCCAGCCAACGCCTTCTGCTTCCTCCCCAGCCACAACGCCACCCCCAGCCACACCGCCGCCACCGGCACCATCGTCCAGGCCATCGCGGCCGTCCCCAGCCCCAGCTTGCCGAACCCCGCGAACGACCACGCCCCGATCTGGTCGCCGGCGCGGTACACGAAGGTGTCGTTGAAGTTCTTGGCCTTGTACTTGTCCCGGCGCGGGAGCACGGTGTAGAGCACTTCGCGCGCGGGCACGGCGAGGGCGAAGTTTCCGGCGCGCCTGAGCACCTGGAAGACCACGAAGACCACGAAGACGGGCGCCGCGCCCAGGGCGAGGAAGCCGGCGATGCTCAGAAGCGGCAGGAGCGCCAGGGTCAGCCCGACGCCGAACCTCTTCATGATGCGCCCGGTCAGGAACAGCTGGGTCAGGAGCGTCAGGGTGTTGACCGCCAGGTTGATCTGCGCGAAGACCGACGTGCGTTCATCGGGATCGGCGAAGGTTTGCTCCATGACCGCCGCCTGGATGTTGTAAAGGAAGGTGGACCCGATGGCGAAGAGGAGCATGAAGGCGCAGATGCCCAGCAGATAGGGCGAGGCCAGCACGTGCTTGATGCCGTCCAGCGGAGACCCGCCGATCACTTCGTCGCCCGACTCGGGTGACGTCGTATCGGGCACCCGGCCCCGCGTCCTCCGGTCCAGCCCTTTCACGCACGCCACCGCGCACTCGAGCAACACGATCGAGAACCACAGCAGCGTGGCGGGGCTGAGGCTCTCGATCAGAAATGCGGTGATCGACGACCCGACGATCGCCCCCAGGGTCCCGGCAACGCCGATCAGCCCGAAGAGGCGGCGGCCCTGCCGCTCCCGGTAGATGTCGGTCATGAAGGACCAGAAGACCGAGACGACGAACAGACTGAAGACGGCCGTCCAGATGAAGAACAGCCGCCCGGCCCAGATCGCCGCGGTCTCGCCCGGCGGCAGCGCGTTCAGCACGACGTAGAAGGCGACCAGACACAGCATGAAGAACCGGTAGGTCACGGTGACGAACCGTCTCCGGGGCCAGCGCGACACGATCGCGGCGAAGACGGGGTGCGCAAGGAGCATCGCGGCAAGCGTGCCGGTGAAGAGCCAGGGAATGTTCTCCACGCCCCCTGCCACGCCCATCTCCTCGCGGATCGGCCGGATCACGTAGTAGGCCGACAGCACGCAGAAGAAATACGCGGCCGACAGCAGCACCACACCGGCCTCTTCCGGGCGGACCCCGGTCAGGCGCGCGACGAGTTCCCGTGGAGTGGTCTGTGACTTGGAGCTCATGAATGCCGTGAGGGGTTAGTCCACGGGCTGCTTGGGGGACGCGTGGCCATCGCTTGGCTCCTGCTTGCTTCCGTTGAAGGATGGGCTTCTTTTGCGGAACGTCAATCCCGGGCGGCCGCGGCAGCCCGTGGACAGGTCCCCGAGCCCGGCGCCCTACCGCTCCCGGTGCCTGCCCGGATGGGTCCGCGAACTGCCGGAACCGGCCGCGCGGCGACCCGATAGCGCCGCTCGCGGCAGAGGAGGAATCAAAGTGGTTCACCCATGGAATGCTGCGGTCCGATTCGCTGGCCGGCTGGTCAACATGCGGCGGGGCGAACCTCCCCTCGCCGCGATGTCCGCCCTCTTCTTCTTCACCGTGCTGTGCGGCTACTTCTTCCTGCGCCCGGTGCGCGAGGCGATGGGCGTCGCGCGGGGCATGGACGAGCTGCGCTGGCTCTTCGCGATCAACTGCTTCGTGTCGCTGGGGGCGGTCCTCGCCTTCGGTGGGGTGGTGGCGCGCACCAACCGGCGCCGCTTCATCCCGGTGGCGTACCTCTTCGTCATCGTGTGCCTGATCGGGTTCTCGGCGCTGCTGATCCAGGACGTGAGGTCGGGCGGAGGGCTGATCGGGACGGACGCGCAGACCGCGCTGTCGCGTGGGGTGGGCTACTCCTTCTACATCTGGCTGACCGTCATCAACCTCTTCACCACCAGCGTCTTCTGGGCGTTCATGGTGGACATCTTCGACGTGGACCAGGGGAAGAGGATGTTCGCGTTCGTGGGGATCGGGGGGACACTCGGGGCGATCGTGGGCAGCTGGGCGACGACCTTCATCAGCGGCCGGACCGATAGTGCGTATCTGCCGGCGGGCCTGATGCTGATCGGAGCCGGTTTCTTCGCGGCGGCGATCGCGGTCATGCTGGCGCTGGAGCGGATGGCGGTGCGGTCGGGTGTGTCCAGGATGGAGGCGGTGGGGGGCGGGCGGGGCGGCGGTGGGCCGGAAGAGGGAGACGGCGAGGGTGCGGGCGGAGCGATCGGAGGAACCTTCTGGGACGGCGCGCGCGCGGTGGCGACCTCCCCGTACCTGCTGGGGGTCGGGGTGTGGGTGGTGTTCATGGCCGTGTCCAACACGCTCATCTACTTCACCCAGGCGAACATCATCCTGAGCGACTCGGACACCTTCAGCCAGCTGCTGGGCAACTTCGCGCAGTTCGACAACATGGCGCAGGTCGCCACGCTGATCACCCAGATCTTCATCACCACCCACGTGATCCGGAAGCTGGGCGTGGGGTGGACGCTGGCGATTCTGCCGCTGGTGACGCTTGCCGGTTTCGCGGTGCTCGCGGTGTGGCCGGTCTACGGGGTCATGATGATCTTCCAGGCGGTGCACCGGGCGACCCGTTACGCCATTTCACGGCCCTCCCGGGAGACGCTCTTCAGCGTCGTGACGCCGTCGGAGAAGTACAAGGCCAAGCCGGTCGTCGACGTGTTCCTGTACCGGGGTGGGGATCTTGCCGGTGCCGGGATCGACGGTCTCTTTGCGTTGCTGGGGCTGGCACTGGTGTGGGTGGCGGTGTCGACGGGCCCACTGGCAGCGATGTGGATCGCACTGTCGATAGGGATGGGGAGGGCGCAGGCGCAGCGGGTGGGGGGGTAGTCAGGACACCGGCTGCAGCCCGCCCAGATGCCGCCTGAAGAACTCCACCATCCTCCGGGCCGCATCCACCGCGCTCGCCCGCCGCCACAGGCTGATCACATGCCCCTGGTCCAGGTACGACGCCAGCTGTGCGGGCTTCCCCAGCCGGCGCAGCGCCGTGAACAGCTTGCCCGCGTCGTGGTACGCCATGTCGGCGGTGCCGTGCAGGATCAGCACCGGCGTCGTGATCCTGTCCGCGTTGTAGTAGGGGGAGTTGTCGAGGTAGCGTCGCACGTTGGCCCACGGATGCGTTCCCATCCGTCCCTGCCCGCCTTCGCTCCACGCCTGGAAGAACCCGTCGCCGTCGGGGTCGATGTGTCCGTAGTTGCCGAAGAGGTCGAAGATGCCGGAGATGGGGACCGCGGCCCGGAAGACGTTCGTGCGGGTGATGATCGAAGCGGTGCCGTAGCCGCCGTACGACTGCCCGGTGATCGCGAGCCGGTCCAGGTCCACGTAGCCGAGTTCGGCGGCGCGGTAGAGCTGGGGTAGCAGAACGTCGACCATCTCCTGGACGGGATTGCCGGCTTCCCGGTTGGGCCCGAGCGCCAGGTGGCAGAGCACGACGGCGAAGCCGCGGCTGGTGAAGACCAGGTTGGGCACGGTGAAGACGCTGCCGCCGCCGAAATCGGCCGCTCTGCTCGTGACGTCGCCGCCGGGATACATGGTGACGACGGCCGGAAGGCGGTCGCCGCGTTCGGCGCCGGGCGGGAGCAGGACGGCGGTCTTCACCTTCGTGAGGGTGCCGTCGTGGAGGGGGACGGTGGTCTCGAAGGTCTCCGAGGTGCCGACCTCGACCACGTCCAGACGGGGGTCGATGTGGGTGACGCGCTCCCGCGCGGCGAAGTCCGCATCGAACCGGAAGATGTTCGGCGGCGTTTCCATGTCCTCGTACTGCGCCAGCATGAAGTCGTGATGTCCGCCCGAGGTGAGGTTTCCGAGCTTCGCGCGCGCCTTCCACAGGATCCGCCGTTCGCCGCTCGCGGGGTCGTAGCGGACGACGGCCTTCTCGCCGGTCGACCTCTCGGTGAGGAGGACCGAGACCGAGGAGCCGTCGGGCTGCCACAGGGTGCGCGCGTCCGCTTTGAGGAGACGGTCGTAGACCCACTGTTCGTTGTCGAAGGCGAGGGTGGCCGGGGGACTGCCATCGAGCGGGACCAGGGCGAGCCCGCGCGACCGGGGATCCCGATAGCCGCGGTCGTCGAAGATGTCGATGCCCAGCACGGCCGACTCCCCATCGCGCGTGAACCCGAAGACGGTCGCGGCGACGTAGCCGTACTCGCGGGCAAGCGGCAGGGGGAAGGAGGGCGTGCCCGAGCGGAGATCGGTCAGGTACATCCGTCTGTCGTCGATGTACATCAGCCGGTCGTCGGTGGGATGCCAGCTGTAGCTGTAGCTGAAGTACCCGCCCTGGGTGAGGGGGATATTCCGCACCACCACGACCGGGTCGCCTCCCGACGTGGAGACCACGGCGAGGTCCATGACCGTCTCCTGCGACGTCTCGCTCACGGCGCGGAAGCCGGACAGGTACGCGAACCACCTCCCGGACGGGGACAGGCGGCCGGCGCCGGCCGGGACCGCAGCGTCGTGGGGCACCAGGGTGCGTGTGTCTCCGCTGGCGACATCGACGGCCTTGATCGCGACCAGGTGCTCGCGCGCGAAGTGGTCCTCCATGGGGGCGGGGGGCGGGGCGCCGGGCGGTGCGCCCGCCTCCTCGGTGCCGCTCCGGAGCACCACCACGCCGGCCGGGTTCGTGGCCTCGACCTGGAGGGGTCGCATCGGACTGCGGTACTTCCCTTCCGGCGCGAAGCCCGCGTACAGCGTCGAGCCGTCGGGGCTCCAGCGGGGCTCGTCGCCGTCCCAGAGCTTCGGCTTCAGGGGTTCGTCGGAAAGCTTGCGCGACGTCCCGGCGCCGATGTCGTACACCCACAGATGCGGCGCGCCGTCCGCGTCCGAGAAAAAGGCGATCGCGGTGCCGTCGGGCGACCACGCCGGTCGCATACAGGCGCCGCCGGGGCAGACCTCGACGGTCCGGCCCGTGGCGATCTCCGTGTAGTGGACCGTGGCGCCGACCGCCGAAGCCGGCATCCCGTTCGGCAGGTAGCGCTCATCGAGGTTGAGAGTCGTGTCGGGGGGCGTGTGGACGCCGTAGGCGACGAAGCGACCGTCGGGCGAGACGAACCAGCGGGAGTTCCAAGGGAAGGAGGCCATCCCGAAGGCGAGGTCGTAGGGGAGGGCGCCGGGGGGGTCGGGGAGGGAGGGTTGCTGGGCGGTGGTCGTGGGGGGCACGGCCAGGAGGAGGACGAGCCCCTGAAGAGTGAGGATGCGGGAAGAGCAACGCGGTTGGTTCATCGGAGGTCACACGGCGAGCTTGGGATGGACAGATGTATACTATACATGACATAATGTAATGTTGTCTTTACAATGTGGACAATCGAAGCGAAGTGCCGGCGCGGATCCATTGCCGCGCAAATGCCGGGGGTTTTCCACGGGCCCTAACCGGGTCGCGGCAGGCTCCGGTGTACTACCACATCACCACGCGATCCCAGCACTTGCGGGAACGCACCGTCGCGGTTCAACATGCCGTCCCAATCCCGAGCGATGCTGATGATGCGTCCCGTGGCGCGGTCTGTGATGATCGCGCCCCGCCGGGATCCGTCGACGGCGACGGAACCTTCCGGTCCGGTCAGCGTCACCGTGGCCAGGGTCGCGGCCCAGTCCTCTTCGGCCTCAATCGCAAAGAGGAATCCCATGTCCCCATTACCCGTTTCATCCGGGGTGAAGCTCAGTTGGAAGAGCCTTCGGCCAGTCGCGTCCGCCCCCGCCAGCCGGTAGGGACCCGGCGATTCGGGGAGCTTGACCGGAGCGGTCCATTCGAAGACGGGCTCGAGTCTCAGCTCCCCGTCACGGATGGATCCCCACAGCAACAGCGTCTCGCGAGCCGAAGCGGCCCGGCGGGCCATGGCCGAAGCCGAAATCGCGTCCCGGTAGTCCAGGGCGCTCGTGAAATGGAAGTCGCTGATTCCGGCCGGCTCGCAGTATGACATCAAGTCGTAGTGCCCCTCCGGATGCAACAGGCGCCCGAGATCGCCGCCTGCGCCGAAATCGTGACCCCAGATGCCGATGTTGCCGTCGGAGTAGGGATACCGCGGGTCGACACCGGCAGCGCGTCCGCAGGGCGCATGCCGCAGACCCAGATTGTGGCCCAGTTCGTGGGCAACGGTAACAGGGAACCCGGAGTAATACTGTCCGTTCAGGCGATGGGAGAGCGACAGGCCGCTCCAGCCGGCGATGTAGGCTACGCCCAGGATGCCGTCCCAGTATTCGGGATACCGCGTGGCGGGAAAGGCGAATACACCATGGTAGTACGTGTCCGTACCGCCCGCCTCGGCGTGCCGCAGCACGTTGAGTTCGTCCAGGAGGGCGAGGATTCCGACTTCCAGCGTGTCGGCCCACGTCACGTAGCGCTCCCTGGCCGTGACCGTCATCTCCGCGACCGGCAGCAGGTTCCGCGTCGGCCGCAGGGCGCCGCGGGAGTCGTCTCCGCCCATGTCCCCGGCAAGGGAAGCCACATCGTCGTTGCGCCCGCTCGCGTCGGACCCGAATGCGATGGGCACGATCTTGAGGTCGAAGGTGTCGAGCTCGACCACATCCAGGGCCATCCGTCCGGTCGCCGGTATCCGCAGCTGGCTTCCGTCCGCTTCCGGAATCACGTCCGTGGGATCCAGTTCGACCACCATCTCGACACCGGACCGCATTGCAGTGGTCGGCACCAACCCGGCAAACGATGCATCGAGCCGGCTCTGGTCCACGGCACGCGGCATCGGCGCGGGCGGCGTCAGATCGACGTGGACGGAATCGTCGTTGAAGTAGAAGGTGGCCCGGGCCCGCGGATCGAAGTGGCTGTCCGCGTCGGCGGTCGCGAAGACCCGAAGCAACGCCTGGCGTCCGGCCACGAGCGGCACGGCGCCGTCCAGTGACTGCGCCCCCTGGGTGAGGTAGACGGCCGGGACCTCCACCGTAACTTCGTCGGGGTTGGCAAGCACCAACGGCGCCCCGATGACGAATTCGAACCCGAGGTAGTCGTCCTCCTCAAACCAGGAGCGGTCGTCCCAGATCGAGTCGATGGCCAGTGAATGTGCGGCCGAAGCCTCCGCGCTCGCGGTCACGCTCCCACTCGCGGTGTCCCCCACGGAGATCGTGACCTCGGAATCATCGAGCGAGCCTCCCCGGGACGAGAGTGCGATCGACACCTCGAAGGGCGCTCCCTCCGCGACGCGGACCTCGACCGTCGCCGGGGGTGCCGCCATCTGATCCGTGTTGTCCGTCCGCGTCAGTTCCAGGTGAAAGGGAAACGGGGCCCCGGGGTTTTCATCCAGCCACGCGAACTCCAGGTCGTCCACGCCCGCAAAGAGACCGGGCGGCAGCTCGATAAGATCATTGCCGCGAAGGTTGAGGCCACGAAGATCGTCGAGATCGCCGAGAACGCCTTCAGGGAGCGAACCGAGCCGGTTGTAGGCCAGGACGAGGATGGCCAGATCGTCAAGCCCGTCGAAGATGTCCGCGGGGAGTTCGGTCAGCCGATTGTCCCACAGGAACAGAGACCGAAGATTGTCGAGGCCGTCGAAGACGCCTTCGGGGAGTGAGTCCAGCTCGTTGAAGCTCAATACGAGATAGTCCAGATCGTCGAGGCCGTCGAAGACACCCGCGGAGAGGCCGGTCAGCCGGTTTTCGAACAGAAACAGCTCCTCAAGATTGTCGAGGCCATCGAAGACTCCATCGGACAGTGAGTCGAGCTGGTTGTAGCTCAACACAAGCTTGCTCAGATCACCGAGTTCGTCGAAGGCGTCCTTGGGGAGTTCGGCCAGCCGATTGCCCAACAGATACAGTTCGTCAAGACCATCGAGACCGTCAAAGGCGCCGCTGGAGATTGAGTCGAGTCGATTGTAGCTCAACTCGAGCCCGCGCAGATCGGAAAGCTCGTCGAAGGCGCCCTCCGGGAGTGCGGTAAGTCGATTGTAGTCGAGCAGCAGGTACAGCAGGTTGCCGGGTCCGTCGAAGGCGTCCTCCGGGAGTTCGGTGAGATCATTCCCCGTCAGAGTCAGCTCCCGCAGACTGCTGAGTTCGCCAAAGACACCCGCCGTGAGTTCGGCAAGTCCGTTGCCGTCGATCCATAGCAGCCTCAGGTCGCCGAGTTCGTCAAACACGCCTTCCGGAAGTTCGGTGAGTCGATTGTAGTCGAGCAACAACTCGGACAGGCTTACGAGCTCGTCGAAGACGCCCGCGGGAAGTTCGGTGAGCCTGTTTGCCGTGAGGTTGAGCACACCCAGATTCTCCAGGCCGTCAAAGACGCCCGCTGGAAGTCCAGGCAGATTGTTGAGCAGAAGGTCCAGCGTCTCCAGGTCACCCAGTTCGTCGAAGATGTGCTCGGGAAGCCGGCTGAGCAGGTTGCCGGACAGATCCAGCTCATCGAGGCTCGCGAGTTCGTCGAAGACTCCTTCGGGAAGCGTTCTGAAGAGGTTGAGAGAGAGAGACAGATCGGTGAGGTCTCCCAGGTCATCGAAGATACCGTCGGGGAGCGTCCTGAGGCCCTGTCCTTCAAGGGTGAGGTACCAGAGACCGGTGAGCCCGTCGAGATCGCCTTCCTTGAGCGCTGTGATCCTCGTCGTGTCTCCGTCGGCGGCAGCCAGGGGACCCGGCCGGGAGGGGGGGATTGGCGGACAGGAAGACTTGCCGGTCGTGAACCGCGACCCCACCGCTCGCCCGTCGGAGCCCGCGCCGAGTTCGTGGCCGTCCGTATCCTCGCACGTCTCCGATGATTCGCCATCGATGTCGTACCCATACCAGGCGAGGTTCAGATACCGGATTCCCGCCAGATCCTGTGCGGTGACCTCGGCGCAGTCGTCCTTCCCCACCTCGTCCATGATCTCGTCGCGCACCTGCCAGGTGCGGTCGCAGACTCCCGACTGACCGTCAATGGCGGCCGATGACTGCGGCGAATCGGACGGAGAAGTCGGCTCAGGGGGGGGCGCCACGGGCGCATCGCAGCCCGCGAACCACGCTGCCGTGACGAGCGTGGCCGCGCAAACGACGAACGATGATGGGCGGGTATGGGTCGGTGTCCACATGGGTCATCTCTCGTGAAACAGCAGACTGGAGGAGCGTGCACAATGGGCAACTGCCGATCTTTTGTGCCGGAGCAGCCGTGAAACACAGTATCGGAAAGGGGTGCTCGAACCGCGTCCCCTGTTTTGGGGACGACCTCTCAGCAGCGCGGCAACGTCACTTCCCGATTGCGTACAGGTGCACGTAGTTCACATCGAGATCGCCGGTCATCCTGCCGAGAACGAAGTCGGTCCCGATCTGGTACACCCACAGACCCGCTTGCAACTCGACCATGCCGAGGTGGCGGCCGTCGGCGGAGAAGACGAAATACTCGTTCGTATCGTCGTTCACGCCGTACGGATAATGATGGGCCCAGAGGTTCCCCCCCTGGTCCACGTGGAGCCGAGAGAAGGTGGGGAGATGGGACGGGTAGGGACCGGCGAGCATCATCTCCAGGACTTCCTCGGGAGATCCACCTTCGATCGGGGTGCCGGGCGCCATGATCAAATCGCGCATCTCGGCCTCATAGGCCGCCTTGACTTCATCCGTGACGGGCCTGAGTTCGCGCGTGAGCCGGATGATTCTTCTCAGATCGCCACCGTCGTCGTACTCGTCGATGGAGTACGAATAGCCCTCCGTTGCGAAGTACCCGTCGGGTCCCGCCGTCATGTTGAACCAGGTCTGAAACTGGAATCCCAGGGGCCGGTCCTGCAGTCCGAGCTGGTAGGCTCCTCCCGCGAACTCACCGACGTTCTCGGCCACGCCGCCGGAATCCGGGTTGATGGCCGCCGTCACCGTGGCTCTTTTCGTCCCGGTGCCCGTTTGCGGGATCATTTCGGGGTGGGAGAGGAGGAAGGCGCCAGTCGCGAGCGGTCCCCAGAGCCTGCAGCAACTCTCCGCGGGCGTCACGGAGCGGTCCCCCTCCTCCATGCGCCTTCGCCATTCGGTGTAGAAGGACTGCTGGATCTCCGGGATCATGCGTCTTCCGAACCGACCCTGGTCGTCGAAGATGGTGAAGCTGCTGGCAACGAACTCGCTAACCAGAACCGA
Organism: Gemmatimonadota bacterium; assembly: GCA_028874995.1. Lineage (GTDB taxonomy): Bacteria > Gemmatimonadota > Gemmatimonadetes > Longimicrobiales > Gaopeijiaceae > Bin94. The sequence goes on from JAPPGM010000096.1 coordinate 34,746, forward strand.
GTCGCCCCGGTAGGGAAAGATGCTCGCGGGGAAGCTGAACTCCCCCGGGCCCTCCCCCTGTCCGCCCCAGTCCTCGATGTGCTCGCCCTCGGCCGAGTACACGCGGATCAGTGCGGCCTGCATATCAAGCACCGCGATCCGGCCATCCCGGAGCATCAAGGCCCCTCCAACTTCGCCGAACAGGTAGCGATCGTCTCCCTCCCGCCGGCCGATGACGACGCTCGGCGAGTCGGAAACGGTCCAGCCCCCTTCGCCCCACGCCGGGGCGGCGCTCTCGACGATCTGTATCCCGGCGCTGTCGGTGACAGAGAACGCACCGGGCGATCGCGTGTCGCCGGGTTGGCAGCTCATGGTGAAGAACGAAAGTCCGGCGATGGGTAATGCGATGGTGCGGTTGCGCATCGATTCCCTCCCTTTCTTCCCCGATTCCGAGCGTGGCCGGTGGCCGTGGTGACTTGCACGGCAGGGAATGGAGATTGACGCGGCCGCCGTGCCCGGGCAACCCCCGAAATCGGTGCCCCGTGCCCGGCGTCGCCTGACAACCTTTCACCACCCAGCGCGTCCAACCAAATTGACCACAACGCCTTCCGAGTCCGGCCCCATAGGAGAAACCACACATGGTCCGCGCAGTCGCGGTGATGCCGGACGGAACCACCGTCGTCGAGGACCTGAAACACCGCGCCCTTCAGCTCTTTGACGCGAATTGCGAGTTTCTGCGCAAGGTGCACATTAGGCCGGCCAGCATCGGGTACCACGATCTGCTTCCCAACCCGCGCGGGGGCGGTGTCTTCATGAAGAACGACCCCGGCGCTACCTACACCGTCCGCAGTTCCGCGGGCGGGGCTCCTCCGCCCCCGCCGACCTCTCGTCCCCTGTGGCACGTCGATCTCGGCGGCGAAGAGGCGCGTAACCATACCGTTGTCGAGGGATGACAGGTGCTCCGCGGCGAAGCTCCGATCCAGCGGCCGGGGATGCCGCCCGGCGAAGGCCGGGCCCCCGTCTACGAGCCTCCGTTCCTCGTGGGTGTCCTCCCGGACGGCAGTGTCGTCCACTCCGACTCGTCGGCGTACGAACTGCAGATTACGCCTCCGCGTCGCGGCGGGGTGGCCCGCGTCATCCGGCGGCCCCTTCGGTCCAGGCCGGTCACGCGCGAGATGGAGAATCCGCTGACTACCCCCCCAACCCCACCGCCCTCCTCAGCGCCCCACGCTCCGGCACCACCTCATCAACGCGCACTTCATACCCCACCTCCTCCGCCACCTCCGCCACAACCTCGCGCAGCACGCCCCCCGCGCGTATCAACCCCCCCACGAAAGCCACCGCCGGCCGCCCCCCCCACCCCCCCGTCCGCCCCGGCACGGCCTCCAGATGTTCGCGCACAGCGCCCAGCGCGCGATGAACAACCCGCGCAGCCACCACATCACCCGTCTTCGACACCTTCGCGACCGTCACCGACAGCGCCGCGATCTCACCCTTGCTCGCACCCACCGCCCAGTCGGCCAGCTCGCGCGCACCCGCAGTCCCCGTCTCGGAGAGCAGCGCGTCGGTGAGGTCCGTTTCCGGCTCCCGCCCGTCCGCCGCACGAAGCACGGCGCGGATCCCATCCAGACCGATGCCGTAGCCGCCGCCCTCGTCGCCCAGCAGCGCCCCCCACCCCCCCACCGTCACCACTTCGCCCCGAGGGTCCACCGCGCGCACCACCGAGCCCGTGCCGGCCACCAGGAGCACGCCGGGCCCATTCCCAAAAGCGTCGGCGTGCGCGGCCTCCACATCCGTGCCGACGACCACGCGCCGGGCCAGACCCGCATCGCGCAACTCCTTCTCCACCACCACGCGGGCAGATTCGTTGCCCGCGCCCGCCAGCCCGGCCCACAGGGCTCGTGCAGGCAGCCGCACACGCGCACGCCGGGCCGCCTCGAGAGCGACCGTCCGCACCGCGAACGCCGCGCCCCGCGGAGCCCCCGGGTCGATCAGTCCCGGCCCCCCGTCCGCCACAGCCAGCCCCCGACCTTCGCGATCGCCGAGCAGCGCGCGCGAGCGCGTCCCCCCACCGTCCACCCCGATGTACAAAGCGGCCGCCCGGCCCCCCGGACGCGGCGCCTCGGCAGCCCCGACCGCCGTCCTCAACGCCTCGTCCTGAACGCCAACCCCACGACAACCGTGACCACCAGTCCGATGAACACGAACCACGGCCACGCGACCGCGCTCCGGGCCGTCGCCCAGATCACCACCACCGCGCCCACGCCCACCGTCATCCCGACGATCGCGCCCACCTGGGTCACGCGCCGGGTGAGCACGCCCAGGGCAAAGGCGCCAAGCAGCCCACCGTAGGCCATCGAGGCCGCCGCCAGCGCCACCTCGACCGCCGCCGTACCCCGCGACAGAGGAATGAACACGATCGCGCCCAGGATCAGCAGACCGGCCCACACCAGCGTGAAGACCTTGCCCGCGATCATGATGTCGCGGTCGGCTTCGGCGACGATGGCCGCAACCGGGTCGCCGTCCGCCTCCGCGCCCCCGCCACCCGACCGCCTCCTCCTAAGCGGTCCCCAGAAGTCGTACGCACTCGCCGACGCCAGCGAATTGATCGACGAGGACAGCGACGACATCGCGGCCGCGAACACGCCCGCGATCAGCAGGCCGCGAACGCCCACCGGCATCTCCCCGATGATGAACCGCGAGAAGATCTCGTCCGAGCTGGCGAACTCCCGCCCCTCGAAGAACACCCAGAGCCCCAGCCCCACGAGGAGGAAGAGCGCGAACTGCACAATCACCGCGAACCCGCTCCCGATCAGCGCCCGCCTGCTCTGCACCACGTCGCGGCACGTCAGCAGCCGCTGCACGATGAGCTGGTCGGTCCCGTGCGACGCCATCGACAGGAAGCCGCCGCCGATCAGCCCCGCCCAGAAGGTGTAGGCCACCGCGGGCGACGCACTGAAGTCCAGCACTTGCAGCTTTCCGGCCGAACCCGCACTGGCCAGGATCGCGGACCAGCCTCCGTCGACCGCCATGTGCAGGAGCAGCAGCGCCATCAGTCCACCGCCCACGTAGAGCGCCATCTGGAGCGCGTCGACCCACACCACCGCCCGGATGCCGCCGAAGTAGGTGTACGCCAGGGTGGCCGCGCCGATCACCAGGATCGAGACCGGATACGACCAGCCCGTGATGATCGCGAGCGGAATCGCCGTCGCGAAGAGCCGCACCGAGTCGGCCAGGAGCCGGGTGACCATGAAGATTCCCGAGGCGTAGCGCCGCGCCCCGCCGCCGAAACGATTCTCGAGGAGCGCGTAGGCGGTGGAGAGCTCGCCGCGGTAGTAGGCCGGCAGGAGGACCCAGCCGACGACCGCGCGGCCGGCCAGGTAGCCCAGCGCCAGCTGCAGGAAGGCCAGCGTGCCCAGGTAGGCGACGCCGGGAATCGAGAGGAAGGTCAGCGTGCTGGTCTCGGTCGCCACAACCGAGAGCATGACCGCCCACCACGGAAGGTTGCGGCTGCCGAGGAAGTAGTCGGTGCCGCCCCGGTTCTCGCGCCCCAGCCAGGCGCCCCATGCAGCGACGCCGAGCATGTAGAGGACGAGGACCGCGAGGTCGAGACCGCCGAAGTTCATGGCCGCCCCGGTTCCGGTGGCGCCACGCGCAGCGCCGGGGGCGTGTCCATGATCGCGCGGGCCACGCGGTCGTGCACCCCCCGCCGCAGGGGGATGTGTTTGCTGTTGTCGCGCGTGGGGTTCACGCGGTTGGTGAGGAGGACCACTGCAAGCTGCTGCGTGGGGTCGACCCAGAGCGAGGTGCCGGTGTAGCCGGTGTGGCCGAAGGAGCGGGCCGAGAAGTAGTCACCGGCGGAGGAGCGCTCGGACGGTGTATCCCAGCCGAGGCCGCGCGAGGACTCGGGGGACTGCCGCCGCGTGATCCGGTCGACCCAGCCCTGCGCGAAGATCGAGACGGGCGCGAAGCGGGGGCGGTGGCAGGGCAGGCCGGAGACCGCGTCCGCGCGGCAGGGTCCGGCGACGCCGCGGTCGAGCATCATCTGGGCGAAGACGGCCAGATCGCGGGCCGAGCTGAAGAGCCCCGCATGCCCGGCGACCCCGCCGATCGCGTAGGCGTTTTCGTCGTGCGCGATGCCGTGGACGTGGAGGCCGCGATAGCCCTCGTCCAGCTCGGTGGTGGCGACGCGGTCCCAAAGGACGCGGTCGGGGGTGAAATCGGTGTCGGCCATGCCGAGGGGACGCCAGACTTCGGCTCGCAGGAAGTCGTCCAGCGTCATTCCGGTGACCGCCTCGACGATGAAGGCCGCGGTCATCAGGCCGATGTCGGAGTAGACGGTTCGCTCGCCGGGGGAGTGGTCGAGCGGGAGGGCGCCGATCGCGTCTTCGTAGGCCGCGCGGCCTTCCATCTCGAGGAAGAAGCGGCGGAAGGGGGGCAGGCCGGCGCGGTGCACCAGGAGTTGGCGGATGGTGACCCGTGACTTGGCCGGATCGCCGTCGTCCCACCAGTCGAGGTAGTCGACAACCGGGTCGTCGAGCGAAATCAGGCCGCGCTGGAGGAGGATGACGACGGCCGAAGTCGTGCCGACCACCTTGGTGAGCGACGCCATGTCGAAGATCGAGGACGGGGTGACGGGGGACGCGTCGGGGTCCCAGTCGAGGCGGCCGTACCCGCGCAGGCGCACGAGCTGACCCCGCCGCACCACGGCCAGCGCCGCGCCCGAGGCGGCCGAATCGGCGAGGGCGGAGAGGATCAAGTCGTCGAGGGCGGCAAGGGAGTCGGCGCTCATGCCGACGCGGGCGGGGTCGACTTCGCGCGGGGAGATGACCGCGCCGTCCAGGCGGCAGAAAGCGTCGGCCAGGTCGGTGTCGGGCGGCTCCGCGCACTCCGGATACGCCACCCCGCCCCGCCACCTCCCAGGTCCTCCCGTCGCGTGATCGCCAGAGGCAGTCCCCGCGCCACCCCCCTCCTCCTCCCCCTCACCCGGCACGAACCCCGCCTCCCGCAGCGGATCCGGACGCGGCTCCCCGGCCTGCTCCCCCCCGGCCACCCTCTCCACGACACCCCGGTCCAGCCCCTCCCCCACGCGATGCAGCGGCGGAATCGAGATCGGCAGACGCCCCGTCACCGCCGCCGCCCCCGTCACCGCCCTCGCGGCGGCGCGCTGCGACACCTCCCAGCCGCCCCACGCAACCATGTACGTGCCCGCATCCGGAAAAGCCGCCAGCAGGTACGGGCTCCCGAACGAGACGATCGCCACGCGCGGCCCGCCGAGCCCGCGCACCCGGTCCACGAAGGCGCGGAACGCGGCGGGTACACCCACCGACCCCACCCCGGAACGCGGCGGCACATACGCGGCCACGACCACCGCGTCCACAACGCGGGCGGCGTGCAGGAGCGAATCGTAGACCGCCCAGGGCGTGTCGGGGCCGACTCGCGCGGTGGACATGCGAGCGGCAGAGGGACGGAGCGTCGCGTCGAAGGTGCGGCCGGCCAGGAGCGCGTCCGGCCGCGCGTAGGTCACGCTCAGGATGCTCGACCCGGGTGCGAGCGGCAGCACGTCGTCCCGGTCGCGCACCAGTGTGAGCGACGCGGCGGCCGCCCGTTCAGCCATTGCGCGGTGCTCGGCCGTGCCAACGCGCGTGGCCACCGCGGTCGGATCCACCTGCGCCCCGTGCTGCAGCCCCAGCCGTGCCTTCGCCTCGATCAGCCGGCGCACCGAACGGTCGATCCGCTCCCGGGTGATGCGGCCCGACTCCACCGCGGCGGCCACTGCATCGATCGTCACGCCGATCCCGTCCGGCGCGAGCACCACGTCCGACCCCGCCTCGAGCGCGACCACCGCGGCCTCGCCCGCCCCGTAGCCGTCGGTGATCGCGCCCATGCGGAGCGCGTCGGTGAAGAGGATGCCGTCGAAGCCCATCTCGCCGCGCAGCAGGTCGGTCATGAGCTCGGGCGACATCGTCGCGGGGCGGTCGTCGCCGAGCACGCCCGGGACGGCCACGTGCGCGGTCATCACGGCGTCCACCCCGGCGGCGACCGCCGTGCGGAAGGGGACGAGTTCAACCCGGTCGAGACGCTCCCGGTCCGCCGCGATGACGGGCAGCTCGATGTGCGAGTCGGTGCGGGTGTCGCCGTGGCCGGGGAAGTGCTTGCCCTGCGCCAGGAGCGACGGGATGGCGTAGCTGTGGTTGATCCGCATCCCCGGGCCGCCGTTCTCGAAGTCCGAGGTGACCAGGAGCGGGATCCGGGCGCGGGATTGGAGCCGGTTCAGCTTGGCGACGTAGGCGTCGGGGACGCCGATCGAGATCGACACGCCGCCGAGGCCCTGATCGACCCAGCCGAGGAGTTCCTGGAAGTCCGGGTCGCTCTCGGAAGCGTAGCCGCCGGGGATCCAGGGGATGACGAGCTGGGCGACAGCCTGACGTAACGTCAGGGTTGCGAGGGTTTCGTCGACCCAGCGGCGGGCGTCGTCGTCGAGGGTGGCGGTCACCGCGGGGACGGGCGCCGGAGAGGTGGAAGGTGATGTGGCTCCACCGGTGCAGGCCCCGAAGGCGATCGCCGGGAGCAGGATGCGGGCCGCCCTCACCTCCCGTTGTCCCCCTTCGCCCCGATCTTCAGTCCGTCCCCGATCTCGAAGCCCGCGATGCGCGTCGGCGCGCGTCCGGTCACCGCGATCCGCCCCAGAATGGCGTCCGCGGCGGCCCGTTCCGCGACCGGGATCCCCGACCACGCGGTCAGGTAGGTCCCCACTTCGGGAAACTCCGACAGCAGGTACGGATTGCCGAAGGCCACCACGATGTGCGGCCGGGGCGAACGCGCCAGCATCTTCACGAACCGGACGGCCTCCTCGGGCAGCGCGACCGACCCCGACGCCGTGCGCACGCCCACATGCAGCGACACGACGGTGAGGTTCATGCTGCGCGCACGGGCCAGGATCCGGTCGTACTCCCCCCTCGTCGTCTCCGGTTCCACGTACGCGGTCCGGAGCCGCCGGTAGGTTTGCCGCAGCCCCGCGTTGAAGGCCCGGCCCGCGCGCAGATCGTTCGGCCGCCGGTAGGTCACCGAATAGACGTTGGCGGTCGGCGTCCCCAGGAGCGGGAGCAGCTCGCGCTCGTCCTTGAGCACCGTGACGGAACGGTTGGCCACAGCCCGCGCGACGGCCAGGTGCGGCCGCACCCCGACGGTGGCACGCATGCGGTCCAGATCGACGGTGCGCTCGCGCTGCAGCCCCAGCTTCTCCTTCGCGCGGAGGATGCGCAGCACCGAACGGTCGACGCGCTCCTCGCTCAGCCGCCCGGAGCGCACCGCCTCGACGATCCCGTCGCGCGCCGCCTCCAGGTCGGGCGGCATGAGGATCACGTCCGCGCCCGCCTCGAGGGCCTTGACCGCCGCCTCGCCGCGCTCGTAGAGGCGGTCCACCGCGCCCATGTCCATCGCGTCGGTGAAGATGAGGCCGCCGAACCGCATCTCGTCGCGGAGCAGCTCGGTCAGCACGGCGGGCGCCAGCGTCGCGGGCGTGCGCGCCCCGGTCATCTCCGGCACGGTGATGTGGGCGGTCATGATCGCGCCCAGACCCGCCTCGACCGCGCGGCGGAAGGGCGGCAGCTCGACCGAGTCCATGCGCTCGCGGCTCACCCGGATGACGGGCAGCGAAATGTGCGAATCGACGCCGGTGTCGCCGTGGCCGGGAAAGTGCTTGGCGGTGGCGATCGCCCCGTGGTCCTGCAGGCCCCGCACGAAAGCAGCCCCGAGCAGCCCCACCCGCTCCGGATCCTCCCCGAAGGAGCGCACGTTGATGACCGGGTTCTCGGGGTTGTTGTTCACGTCCAGGACGGGCGCAAAGGGGACGTGCACCCCGATCGCGCGTGCCTCCAGCGCCGTGACCCTGCCCATCTCGTACGCCAGACCGGGATCGCCGGACGCGCCGAGCGCCATCAGCGCCGGGAACCGCGTCGCGCCGCCGAGCCAGATGTTGGTCGGCGCGTGCACCACCCCGTCGAACCGGAAGCCTGCCCCCGCCTCCAGGTCGGCGCTCACAAGGAGGGGCAGCTTCGACAGCGACTGCAGCCAGTTCAGCTTCGCGGCCACCTCTGTAGGCGACCCTACAGAGATGATGATGCCGCCGACCTGGTGTTCCTCGACCATTCGCCGCGCCCGCTCGCCCGCTGGGGAGCCCTCCGGGGCGAAGTCGCCCAGGAGCCAGGGCATCATGAGTTGGGCGACCTTCTCTTCCAGCGTCAGGATTTCGAGGGTGCGTTCGGCCCAGGTGCGGGCGTCGTAGAGGGGGGCGGTGGGGGGCGGTGGGTGGGCGGAGTATG
>JAPPGM010000150.1 GCA_028874995.1 Gemmatimonadota bacterium
CCCCGACCGTCGGATTATGAGTCCGCTGCTCTAACCGCCTGAGCTATGGGCCCGCGTAAGGATAACGCTTCCGGCAACCCGGCGCCTCGCCGTTCCCGGTTTTCGGACCGCTTTGTCCACGGGTTTCCCGGGATGCGGGGGAGCCCTGGACCAGCAGGGATCCGACCCTCGCGCCGGGTCCTCCCTCGAACGCTCAGCGCGTCCCGAAGATCCGGTCTCCCGCATCCCCCAGGCCTGGCACGATGTATCCGACATCGTTGAGCCTGCGGTCGAGAGCAGCGGTGCAGATGGGCACGTCAGGGTGTACCTCGGCCATTCGGGCCGCGCCTTCCGGCGCCGCGACCAGGCACATCAGACGGATGTCGCGCGCGCCCCGCTCCTTGAGTTCACTCGCCGCGGCCGTGGCGGTGCCTCCCGTGCCCAACATGGGATCGACCATCAGGAAGTCATGGTCCTCCGGCCGCGGCGGCAGCTTCCCGTAGTAGCGCACGGGCTGCAGGGTCTCCTCGTTGCGGTAGAATCCGAGGTGGCCCACGCGCGCGCCCGGGATCAGCCGCAGCACCCCTTCGACCATCCCGAGGCCCGCCCTCAGGATCGGGACCACGACCAGCCGGTCCTCGCGGATCCGCCGCGCCCGCATGGTCTCGAGCGGTGTATCGAAGGTCACCTCCTCGCCCTCCAGGTGACGGGTGGCGTGGAAGGCCAGCAGCAGCGTGACCTCTTCCAGCAGTGTCCTGAACTGCCTGCTCCCGGTGCGTTTGTCCCTCAGCAGCGAGAGCTTGTGCTCGATGAGCGGATGACGGACAACCTCCAGCGTCGGCCGGGTCATTTCAGCTCGCCCCCCGGTTGGAGCCATGTCTTCGCTTGACGTTCCTTCGGGTTGCCGATCCTCTCCTCCGGCCAACCCGCCGCGAGGGGTTCGCCGCGGCCCGGGCTGCGTCCAGTTCGGACGGGTGTGCGGGCCGCCAGCCACCGGGCTTCAGGCTTCCCAGCCGGAACGGGCCGAAGCGCGTGCGTACAAGCGTCCGCACCGGGTGTCCCACAGCCTTGAGCATCCTCCGCACCTCGCGTTTTCGGCCCTCCGTGATGACCAGCGTCACGCCCCACTCGTTCTCGCCCAACTCGACTCGCCGAACCCGGTTCGGACGCGCCGGGCCGTCCTCGAGGTCCACCCCGCGCCTGAGGCGACGGAGTGCACGTGCGGTGATCTTCCCCGCTACGCCGGCCTGGTACTCGCGCTCGACCCGCCCGCTCGGATGCGCCAGCGCGGCCGCCAGGTCCCCTTCGTTGGTGAGGATCAGGAGGCCGGAGGTGTCGCGGTCCAGCCGGCCCACATAGCGCAGTCCACCGGCCCACTCCGGGAGAAGGTGGTAGATCGTCTTGCCACCGTGTGGATCGGCACGGGTGCAGAGAACGCCGGCCGGCTTGTGAAAGACCACCCAGCGGAGGGGCGCCGGCCGCACAATCCGGCCATCGAGCGAGACGGTATCGGTGCCGGGGACAACCCGCGCCCCGGGGCTGGTCACCCGCTCCCCGTTGATCGCGATCCGGCCCTGGCCGAGCATCACCTCCGCCTGGCGGCGCGATGCCAGTCCCGCCTGCGAGATGTACTTCTGCACGCGCACCGGAGTACGGTCGGCGGCACTCACTCGGGGGATTCCGGCCGCTGGTCGGCGTGCGCCAGAACCGCCGCCAGAGCCGCCTCGTCGTCCAGGGCGGGCGTTTCGTCCCCCTGCCCTTCCTCGTCCGGAGCCTCCGGACGGGCGGCGAGCGGCGCGCGTTCGCGCAGAATGACCGGCAACTCCTCCGGCCGGGGCAGGTGTTCCATCGATGGGAAGCCGAAGTGCTCCATGAACTTCAGAGTCGTGCCGTAGAGGACCGGCCGGCCCACCCCCTCCCCGCGCCCCACCCCCGCGATCAGCTCGCGCTCGACGAGCGTGCGGATCACGCCCGTGGAGTTGACCCCGCGGACATACTCGACCTCGATGCGGCTGATCGGCTGCCGGTACGCCACGATCGCGAGGGCCTCGAGCGCCGGTCCCGACAGGCGCGACGACCGGGGCACCGTGTCGAAGCGCTCCAGGTAGGGCGCGAACTCGGGCCGGGTCATGAGCTGCACGCCGTCGGCGACCTCGCGCAACTCGAAGGCGTGGCCGGCATCGTCGTATTCCGCCTTGAGCGAGGCCAGCGCCGCCTCCACGCGGTCCTCGTCCAGTGACTCGTCGGCGCGCGCGATCTCGCCGGGCGAAAGCGGTGCGTCACTGGCGAAGAGGATCGCCTCGACGATCCGGGCGTCGTTCACGGTGCACCCTCATCGACGCCCAGGGTATCCGTTTGCGCGCCGGACGCGGACACGCCTCTCCCCACCACCTCATCCGCCCCGGGCGCGACGCCAGGCACCATCTCCCCGAACCCGTCGTCCAGGTTCCGGCCGCCGTAGAACCAGAGCGGCGAAAAGTGTTCCCTCTGCCGGAGCGACACGACGCGCCGCCGCCCCAGTTCGAGCCCGGCCAGCAGCGTCATGACCCCGTGAATGCGTTCCCGCCAGGGGGCCACCAGACTCGCGAAATCGATCCGGCGCGTCCTGCGCACCGTTTCCACGATCAGGCCGACCTTCTCGCGAAGCGCCACCCGCCGTGCGGCCACCCGGTGATCGAGGTTGCGATCCACCGGCGCTTCCACCCTCAGCGCCGCGGCCCACAGATCCTCCCAGGTGACCTCCAGGGGCACCTCGGCCGCACCGGGCCGCGGCCGCGGCTGCACGAAGCCCTTTTCGAACCGCCGTCCACGGTCGTCCTCGGCGGCGCGCAGACGGGCGGCGACCTCGCGAATCATTTCGTACTCCAGGAGCCGGTGTACCAGGTCGGCGCGGGGGTCGTGATCCTCCTCGCCCGCCGGGGCCGGCAGGAGCATTCTGGCCTTGATGCGCACCAGAACGGCCGCCATCTCCAGAAACTCTCCCGCCTCGTCCACGCTGGTGTCGGCCAGCACCTCGATCGCCTCCAGGAACTGGCGCGTGATCCTCGCGATCGGAATGTCGAAGATGTCGATGTCCTGAGTCCGGATCAGATGCAGCAGCAGGTCAAGCGGTCCGTGGAACCGGTCCGTTTCGACCACCAGGAGGCCGTCGCCCGTCATCCGGTCACCATCCGCATGATCCACGAGAAGGAGGCGAACACCGGCGACAGAACCGCGCTGAAAGCGCCGGGAAACAGCACCACGGTCAGAAACAGCAGGGTGATGCCGTAGCGCCCCATCTCCCGGTAGCGGGCGCCGACCGCCGGGGGCAACAGGTGATAGAGGACGTGCGAACCGTCCAGCGGAGGGATCGGGATAAGGTTGAAGTATGCTAGAATAAGGTTTATGAAAACACCATAAGTCGCCATTGAAGCAATGTTTGTACCCACTGCTCCGCTGAAGAATGGGATCCCTTGCAGGGCCGCCAGCATGGCTAGTAGTCCGGCGCACAGAGCCACCAGGCACAGGTTCGCAACGATCCCGGCCAGTGAGACCCGGATGTCGCCCGCCCGGTAGTTGCGATAGTTGCGGGGATTGACCGGCACGGGTTTCGCCCATCCGAAGAGGAAGTTGCCCGGCAGGAAGTAGAGCAGCACCGGGACGATCAGCGACCCCACCGGATCGAGGTGCGGGATCGGATTGAGCGTGATGCGTCCCAGGTCGCGGGCCGTGGTATCTCCTTCCCTGAGTGCCTGCCAGGCGTGGGCCACCTCGTGAACCACGACCGAAAACAGCAGAACGGGAACGATGAGCAGTAGTTCCATGAACGAAGTCTAGCAGTCCGCGGATAAAGCCGCACGAGCACCGAGAGCGGTGAGGCGCCGGGCTGGCAAGGCGCGACGAGAGGGGAATAGCAGCGCTATTCACCCGAGGAGCAACGCAGAGCGAAGCGATTCAGCCCGGATGCATCGCCGATCGAATGCCGGGAGGGTTTTGTCCGCGGGCTGCCCGCAGTCCGCGGATAAAGCCGCACGGGCACCGGAGCCGCACGAGCACCGGGATTGATCCGATGCACCCTCCCTTCTACCTTTCGTGCCGGCCGTGGTCAGAGAAAGGGCCGCGGCAGCCAGCGCCGGGCGTCGGCCGGTTTGCGTCGCGGGCGCCGGCCACTGCCACACCAACACCCTGAGAAGTCAGTCCGAGATGCCGAACATCAAGAGCGCCAGGAAGCGGATGCAGTCGAGCCGCGAGGCGCGCAGCCGAAACCGTGTCACCCGCTCGCGCATTCGCACCGCGATCCGCCGGGTCCGCGAAGCCGGGTCGCGGGAGCAGGCGGATGAACACCGGCGCGCCGCCGTGGCGCTGATCGACCGGGCCGCCACGCGCCGGATCATGCACCCGAACAAGGCCGGCCGGATCAAGTCCCAGCTGGATCGAATGGTCCGCGAACACGCCTGACCGGGTCGACAACGCCAACGACCGGGCTCCGGGCCCGGCCGACTCCTTTCGGTCAACCTTCGCCGGCGTGCGACAGCCGACCCTGAACAACGGGCCTCAGGACCCGTCGCCCAACCGCCACACGGTCTCGCCTCCCACCAGCGTGCGGACGACCCTGCCCACCACGCCCACCTCGTCGAACGGCGTGTTCCGCCCCTTGGAGACGAACCGCGCGCTGTCGATGGTCCACTCCATACCGGGATCGATCAGGACCAGGTCCGCCGGCTGACCCGGTGCCATCGTGCCCCCGGCCAGCCCTAGCGCCCGAGCGGGCCCGGTGGACAGCCGTTCCAGGAGGAGGGGCAGCGCCAGCGTGCCTTCTGCAACGAGCCGCGTGTGCAGGACGGCGAAGGTCGTCTCCAGGCCCACCGCACCGAAGGGCGCATCCTCGAATGCCTGTTCCTTCTCGTCGTAGTGCCGGGGCGCGTGGTCGGTGGCGATGCAGTCGATCGTGCCGTCGGCAAGCGCCCTGCCCAGCGCCTCGACGTCGGACGCGGTTCTCAGGGGCGGGTCCACCTTGTACTCGGTGCCGTAGCTCGCAAGGACATCGTGGGTGAGCAGCAGATGATGCGCGGTGACCTCGGCCGTGACGCGCACGCCGCGCTCGCGGGCGCGCCGGATGAGGGTGGCCGCCGTACCCGTGGAGACACGCTGAATGTGCAGGCGGCCTCCGGTCGCCTCCGCCAGCGCCAGGTCGCGGGCCACGCCGATTTCCTCGGCGACAGCCGGCTTGGCGCGCAACCCCAGCCGCGTGGAAACCACCCCTTCGTGCATGACGCCGCCCCGGGCGAGGCCGGCGTCCTCGCAGTGCGCGAGCACGGGGATGTCGAAGGACTGGGCATACTGGAGCGCGAGGCGCATCAGGATCGAGGACCCGATGGCCCGTCCGGCATCGGTGACCGCGACCGCTCCCGCGTCCACCACCTCCCCGAACTCGGTTAGATGTTCACCCTTGCGCCCGGCCGACACCGCAGCCGAGGGAAAGACGCGCGCGCCCCCCGCCCGCAGCCCCTCCGCGACGATGAAGCCCACCGAGGCGGGATCGTCCACGACCGGATCCGTATCCGGCATGCAACACACGGCGGTGTAACCGCCCGCGGCCGCCGCCATCGCGCCGGTGCGAATGGTCTCGCGATGCTCCCACCCGGGTTCGCACAGGTGCACGTGCGGATCCACGAATCCGGGGGCCACCACCATTCCCTCCGCATCGAGCACATCGGCGCCATCGGCATCCAGTCCCGCCCCCACCGCCCCGATCCGCCCCCCCCTGACCAGGACATCGCCCTCCAGGTCCGTTCCCGCGGCCGGGTCGATCACCCGCCCCCCACGGATCAGCAGCGTGCTCACAGCGGCCACCCGCGCCCTGCTGCACCTGCGCCGCCGGAGCCGGCAACGGCCATCGACCCCACCCCGGTCACGAGCCGGCCCAGTCGCGGGCAGCCTCGGCCAGGTGCGGCGCCCCACCCGCCAGCAGGTACAGCACGGCCATCCGCACCGCCACTCCGTTGGTCACCTGTTGCAGGATCACCGAGTGGGGCCCGTCGGCCACATCCGAGTCGATCTCCACGCCCCGGTTCATCGGTCCCGGATGCAGGATCAGGAGCCGCCGGGGTGCGCGCTCCAGGCGCTCACGGGTGATGCCGAAGACGCGGTTGTACTCGCGCAGCGACGGCACGAAGCCGTCCTGCATGCGTTCCAGCTGCAATCGCAGCACATTGATGGCGTCCGCCCACTCCACCGCCTCGTCCACGCTGCCGAAGACGGTGACGCCCATCTCCTCGACCGCGGCGGGCAGCAGCGTGCGTGGCCCGCAGACCCCCACCTTCGCACCCAGCTTCACGAGGCCGTAGATGTTCGATCTGGCCACCCGCGAGTGCAGCACGTCCCCCACGATGCACACCCGGAGACCCTCCAGAGCACCGAAGTGGTCGCGCAGCGTGAGGATGTCGAGCAGGCCCTGAGTGGGATGCTCGTGGGCGCCGTCGCCGGCGTTGATGACGTTCGACGGGATGCGCGCGGCCAGGAACGACGCCGCCCCCGCGGACCAGTGCCGGATCACCACCATGTCGATGCTCATCGCCTCGAGGTTGCGCGCGGTGTCGACCAGCGTCTCGCCCTTCGAGACGGAGGACCCCACCGCACCGATGTTCACGGTGTCGGCCGACAGCCGCTTCTCGGCGAACTCGAAGGAGATGCGCGTCCGCGTGGAGGCCTCGAAGAAGAGGTTGACGATCGTCTTCCCCCTGAGCACGGGAACCTTCTTGACGCGCCGCTCGGTGATCTCCTTGAAGGGTTCGGCGGTGTCGAGGATCACGCGGATCTGATCGGCCGACAGGGGCTCGAGGCCGGTGAGGTCCTTGCCCAGCGGCGGCGTGGTCAGGGTCACCGGCGCTCCAGTCCGCTCAGAACGACGGCCAGCTCTTCATCCAGCCGCGGAACCAGCACGTCGATCCTCTGGTTGGGCAGGACGGGGAACTCGCGCCCCACGATGTCGGGCTGAATGGGCAGTTCGCGGTCCCCGCGGTCCACCAGAACGCAGAGCACGATGCGCGCCGGGCGCCCCCAGTCCATGAGCTCGTTGAGGGCCGCCCGCGCGGTCCGGCCGGTGTAGAGGACGTCGTCCACCAGTACGACCGCCCGGTCGTCGACACCGCCGGGCGGCAGCTTGGTCTCGCCCACGAGCGGGCGCGGCCCCAGCGCCATGAGATCGTCGCGGTAGAAGGTGATGTCGAGCGTGCCGGTCGGGACCTGTGTCCCTTCGGCGGCCCGGATCGACTCGCCGATCATGTCGGCCAGGTCGACCCCCCTGCGCTGCACTCCGATGAGAACGAGGCGCCCCGTACCGCCGAGCTTCTCCAGCACTTCGTGGGCCATGCGGTCGATCGCGCGGCGGACATCCGCGCCGTCCATCAGCACCGTGGGCTCTGCCGGGGTCACCTTTTCGATCCGCGCTCCTGTCCGGGGTCTCTTGCGTTTCCTTACGAGGCGGCCGTCACCTGTCGATCCGCGTGCGGGCGGCTGAAAGGTAATTGCCCCGGGAGCGCCCGGCCAACATCATCATGGAACGGCGGTCCGGCGGATCCGGTCCGCACCCAAGCCTTCCCCAGACCTGGAGCCCCCATGTTCCGTCACGCCTCCCGCGGAAAGAGTCCTTCCGGGATTCGAGTGGCCCCGGCCGCCGGCCGAGTCCGTCAAGCCGCCCGGACGCTGTGCGCCTGCCTCGTCCTCGCCGCGGCGGTTTCCTCCGCCGCACATGCACAGGAAGCGGTCGACGGCCCCAAGGTCATCCTGTCCTCGGTTCCGTTCCCGCTGACGGTCCAAGGGGATGCGGGGCTGTCCGCGCTGGTCGAGGTTCGCGACGCCGGCGGGACGCTCCTTGCATCCGGAACCGTTGCCCCGGGCGAGGAACTCGAACTGCGCGACATCTCCGTCGCCACGCGCGACGCCCTTCCCCTCCAAGTGCGCATCGGCGAGACGGTACACGAGGTGACCGCCCCGTACGCCCCCGCGTGGTTCTCGATCCTCCCGCCGCTCATCGCGATCGCGCTCGCGCTCATCTTCAAGGAGGTCATCACCGCGCTGCTGGCGGGGATCTGGCTGGGCGCCCTCGCGGTGGCGGGGTACAACCCGCTCCAGGCCACCTGGCGGCTCGTCGACGGGTATATCGTGCCCGCGATCGGCGACACCGGCGGCGGCCACACCCAGATCGTGGTCTTCAGCCTCCTGCTGGGCGGCATGGTCGGGCTGATCAGCAGGAACGGAGGCACCATGGGAGTGGTGCGGGCGGTGGCGCCACTGGCCCGCAACCGGCGCCGGGGCAAGATCGCCACCATGCTGGCCGGCCTGGCGATCTTCTTCGACGACTACGCGAACACGCTGGTGGTCGGCAACACCATGCGCCCGATCACCGACAGGCTGAAGGTGTCGCGCGAAAAGCTGGCGTACCTGGTCGACTCCACGGCCGCGCCGGTGGCAGCGCTCGTCCCGATCTCGACCTGGGTCGGCTACGAGGTGTCGCTCATCGGGGACGGCCTGGGCAACGCGGTCGGCGAAGCCGCGGGCGCCGAGGCCACCTTTCTGGCGGGACTCAGCCCCTACACCGTCTTCATCCAGACCATCCCCTACCTCTTCTATCCCCTGCTGGCCCTCGCCTTCGTGTTTCTGACGTCGGCCATGAACCGCGACTTCGGCGCGATGGCCCGGGCCGAGGCGAGGGCGGCTGCGGGCAGGGGGCTGCACCGCGAGGGCGCCATGCTCGCAACCGACACCGGCAAGGGGTTCGTGGAGGCGAAGGAGGGGACGCCGCACCGGTGGTGGAACGCGGCGGTTCCAGTGCTGACCGTGGTACTCGTGGTGTTGGGTGGACTTTACACCTCCGGCCGGGCCGCGGTGGGTCCCGACGCGGATCTCAAGGATGTGTTCGGGGCGGCCGACCCCTTCGCGACGCTGCTGTGGGGTTCGCTCGCGGGGTGCCTGGTCGCCGCAGCCCTGTCTCTCGGCCAGCGACTCCTCACCGTCCACGAGTGCATCGACGCGTGGGTGGGCGGGGTGAAGGCGATGATGATCGCGATGGTCATCCTGACGCTGGCCTGGTCGCTGGGCGCGGTGACCACGGACGTGGGCACGGCCGACTACCTGTCACAGCTGCTGAGCGGGAATCTCCCTATCGTCCTCCTCCCGGCGGTGGTCTTCGTCACGTCGGGTGCGATGGCATTCGCCACCGGCACCTCATGGACCACCATGGCCATTCTCATCCCCCTGGTGATTCCGCTCACCGTTTCCCTGGCGGGGGGCACCGGATTCGCGGACGGTTCCCTGTACGGGATCCTGCTCGCCACGACCAGCTCCGTACTGGCGGGGGCGATCTGGGGCGACCACTGCTCCCCCATCTCCGACACCACGGTGCTCTCGTCGACGGCGGCGGCCTGCGATCACGTCGACCACGTTCAGACCCAGCTGCCCTACGCGGTGCTGGTGGGCGTGACGGGTCTGGTGCTTGGAAGCCTGGGGACCTCGCTGGGAATCCCGCACTGGGTCGCGCTGCTGGCGGGCGTTGCCGTGCTGGTGATCTTCCTGCGCGTGTTCGGCGCGCCCGTTCCGGAGATCGGTGAGGAGCTGGTCGAGGGACAGCAACCCTGACGTAACGTTAGGGTTGGCCGCCCTTCCCCCGGCGCGCCCGGAAGAACCTGCGCAGCAGCCGGGACGATTCGCCGGCGAGCACCCCGCCGAGGACGTCCACGCGGTGATTCAGGCGCTCATCCTGCACGAGGTTGCCGAGGCTTCCCGCCATTCCGGCCTTGGGATCGTGGGCACCGAAGACGAGACGCGGAATGCGCGCCAGAACGATCGCTCCCGCACACTGCGCGCAGGGTTCCAGCGTGGTGTACAGGGTGCAGCCGGTGAGCCGCCAGTCCCCGAGGCGACGGGCCGCGGCACGGATGGCGACGAGTTCGGCGTGGGCGGTCGGGTCGCTCAGCTCCACCGTGCGGTTGTGGGACTCGGCGAGCACCACACCATCCCGCACGATCGCGGCGCCGACGGGAACTTCACCCCGCAGCCCCCCCGTGCGGGCCAACTCCAGCGCACGGGCCATCCAGGCGAAGTCGGGGCCGGGTGCCGTGGAGGCCGGCGGGGGCGTGGCGGCAGCCCGCGGATGAACCCGTGCGATTGCCGGGAGGGCCTTGTCCACGGGCTAATGTGCGGTCGTGGGCCCCGTGAAGGAAAGCGGCGTTACATGACGGTACAGGCCCGCCACCCTTCCCAGGATCACCTGCTGCCCGGTGCCGTCGACCACCCTTCGATCGCCCCCGACCGTGCGAAGACGCACGCCCGTGCCACGCTTCTCCACCTGATAGTAGTCGGTGACGCCCCTTACCCGGGCCACGACGATCTCCCCGTCCGCGAACTCCTCCGCCCGCACGGGCTGGATGACCAGCAGGTCCCCTTCGCTGATTCCGGCCGCGGCCAGCCGGGCACCGGGCGCGCGCACCGCGAATCCCCCCCCGCGGTTCGCCAGCTTGCGGTCCAGGCACACGCGCTGCTCGGCCCTGCCACCACGAAGACCGGCGACGGCCTCGGCAAGGTCGCGATAGCAGGGCATGGAAACCGTGCGCGCGTTGAGGTCCAGGCCCAGAATGCGAATGCCCCGGGAACGGGAAGGGTCACGCTCGACGACTCCCTTGTCGGCCAGCGACTGCAGGAGTTCCGACACAGTCTTCGTGCTCCTGATCCCGAAGTGATGACCGATCTCCCTGATCGAGGGCTGGTAGGTATGGGTGCGCAGGTAGGCCACCATGTAGTCCAGGATGCGCTGCTCCAGATCGGTCAGCGCCGGAGCGGTTCGAGGGGCGGGCGGGCGGTGGCCCGTGATGACGGATTCGGAGCCGCTGGGCATGCGCTTGGGGTAGTGGGGAGAAGGCCGGGGCGGACAGGATGCGGGCGAACGATAGACGCCCCGTCACCGGGTCGCAACCCCTCCCCGCGGAAATCCCGCCCGTGACCGTCCGGCGAACCGCGCCCTCCTGAACCTCGACGGCCCGCACCGGCCCGGCCGCCGCTTGTTTGACAGGTGCGCGGGTCCCACATTGGCGCATTCGTCACGCACTCCGGCCTGGAAACAGGACTCATGGCCCTCTCCAATCCACACGCCGCCACCGTTCGCTACGAGCCCGACGAACACCCCCCTCACGGCTTGGCGCTGGCTCTGGCTCTTCAGCTCATGATGCTCGAGCTGGGCGAAATCATCCTCATCCCCGTCGTTGTCGTGCGCGCGGCGGGCGGGGCCGACACCTACCTGGCATGGGCCGCCTTCGCCGCGCTTGCGATCTCCGGCATCACGACGATGCTGCAGGCGCGGCGGGTGGGGAGGATCGGTTCGGGATACATCCTCCTCATGGTCACCTCCGGGGCGTTCATCGCGGTGTGCGTCACCGCGCTCACCGAGGGCGGGCCCGGTCTCCTGATGACGCTGCTCATCGCGTCGTCCCTCTTCCAGTTCCTGCTGGCGTGGCGGCTGTCGCTGCTCCGGAGGATCATCACGCCCACCGTGGCCGGAACCGTGCTGATGCTCATCGCGGTCACGATCATGCCGGTCGTCGCCGAGCTCCTCGAGGAGGTGCCCGAGGGGGCGAGCGAGGGCGGCATCTACCTCTGTGCCGCCGCGACCCTTCTCGTCACCCTGGTCATGATGCTGCGCGGTTCCAGCGCGGTGCGCAGGTGGGCCCCCATCAGCGGGGTCGTCCTGGGTTGTGTGGTCGCGTCCTTCTTCGGGCTCTACGAAGTCGACCGGGTGGCCGAGGCCGCCTGGTTCGGGTTGCCGCAGGGTGGGTGGCCCGGCTTCGATTTCACCCTGGGACCGGCGTTCTGGGCGCTGCTGCCGGCGTTCGTGTTCGTGACGCTGGTCGGGGCGATCGAGACCGTCGGCGACGTGGTGGGCATCCAGAAGGTCTCCTGGCGCAAGCCGCGCGCGACCGATTTCCGCTCCGTGCAGGGAGCCGTAGCCGCCGACGGTGTCGGCAACCTTCTCTCGGGGTTGGCGGGAACGGTCCCGAATACCACCTGTGCCTCCGGCGTCGCGACCGTGGAGGTCACGGGCGTGGCCTCGCGCCGGGTGGGCATCTACATCGGCCTCTTCTTCCTGGCCCTCACGCTCCTGCCCAAGGCGCTGGCGCTCTTCCTGGCCATCCCGGGACCGGTGGCGGCGTCCTACCTTCTCGTGATGATCGCGATCCTGTTCTCGCTGGGCATGCGGATCGTCGTGCAGGACGGAATGGACTTCCGCAAGGCCGCGATCGTAGGGGTAGCCTTCTGGATCGGAACCGGGTTCCAGCACAACATCTTCTTCCCCGGCGGGCTCGAGGGGTGGGCCGGCGAACTGCTCGGCAACGGGATGGCCGCGGGGGGGCTCGCCGCGCTGGTCATGACCGCCTTCCTCGAGCTGACCTCGCCGCGCCGCACGCGCATCGAGACGGAGCTGAACACGGGGGCCCTGCGGAAGATCGACGAGGTCCTGGGCAGAATGTCATCAAAGAGGGGCTGGGGCGAAGAGATGGTCCGCCGTTTGCGGCTTGTGGCCGAAGAGACCATCGAGACCCTTTCGTCCCGTGAGGTCGAGGGCGCGGACGGCGACAAGCCGCGGCGACTCCGCCTGGTGATCCGTCCGGGTCGCGCCGGTGCCGAGATGGAGTTCGTGGCTTCCCTGGGAGAGGGCAATCTCGAGGACCGGCTCGCGCTCATCGGCGAACGGCCGGCCGAGGGGCCCGTGGAACACGAGATCTCGCTCCGGCTCCTGCGCCACTTCGCCTCCTCGGTCCGCCATCAGCAATACCTGGACACCGACATCGTAACGGTGAAGATCGCGTAGGTGGTCCGATCGGCGGCCGCCCCGGGGGGCAACCGATCGGTTCCGCACATCGTTAGAATTGATCGGGGCTCCCGCGAACGGCCCATGACGCGTGCGCGTGAAACCGTGCCGCGTGTCGGACCGTAGTGGGGCCAGTAACCAAGGGAGGAGCGACAACTCGATGCGAACCGACCGGAAAAACCCGGCGAACGACCCACGTACGGAGCGCATGTTCGCGTATCTGGACGGCAAGCTGAGCGCCGTCGAGCGGGATGCCTTCGAGGCGGAACTGGCCGCCGACCCGCCGCGCGCGAGGGAAGTCGAGGGCCACCGGGCCCTGTTGGCCACGCTGGACGAAATGGCCGCCCATGCTCCGTCGAGCGATTTCCGGGTCCGTGTGCTGGCCGCCCTCAATACACCGGAATCCTGGTGGGGACGAATTCGACGCCGGCTTCTCGGTTCCCCCGTGCCGATGTCCAACGTGTTCACCGCCTTCCTGGACGAGGGGCTCACGGTGCGGCAGGCGCGCGCGCTCACCGCGTTCGTGGCCAGGGATCCCGAAGCGGCTGCCGCGCTGGCCGGGTGGAAGCGCCTCTTTGCGGAACTGCGGTCTCTTCCCGGATTCGCGCCGTCCGAAGGCTTTGCCGATCGGGTGATGGCGCGCCTGCACGTCGTGGCGCAGCAGCGAGGTGTCCGGTCGGCACCCGCTCCCGCCGACGGCCGGCGCCTGGCCTGGATTCCGGGCCTGCCCGCTGCCGCCCGGTATTGGGAGCTCGCAACCGCCCGGATCGATGCGCGCTGGCCGACTCCCCGCGACCGCTTCGCGGTGACGTCCGGCATGGCCGTCGGCCCGGTCGCGGTGTTCGTCGTCACCCTTCACATGCTCTCCGGCAATCCGCTTCTCACCACCTCCAATGTGGCCAGTTTCGTGCGGATCCGAGTCGGCGGCGCCGTCACCCAGCTGACGGACGCGGTCTCCGGCAACGCCACGGCCAACGCCACGTTGGGACGGGTTTCCGCTTTTCTGGACACCTGGGCTCTCGACGGTCCCACCGTCGCGGCCGGGGTGATTCTCTTCGGCGCGCTCACTCTCCTCTCTTCATGGATCCTCTACAGGAACGTCATCAAGGTCTCACCACTGGAGAATCGTCATGTATCGGTGTAGCGATCCGGACCGGCCAACTCGCGGTCCACGGTCGAAACCCCGGCTCGCCACCCTGGCGGCCCGCGGGAGACATCCTTCCGGCACCCAGGCGGCGATGCATCCGCGCCTGATCGCCGTGCTCTGCGCGGCCGCCGTGGTCTGCGCGGCTTTCCTGGCCATGCCGGCGGGAGGCCAGGAGCGCGCAATCGTCTCCAACCAGATCGAGGTGTCCCAGCGCGAGGCTTCGCTGGGTCTGGAGTTCTCGGACGGCGAACGCCTTTCGGTCACCTTCTCCGGCGGCCGCGCCCGGGTGAACGGCGAGTCCCTGGGATCGTATGAGCCCGACGGACCTGCCGACCGCGAGTGGCGGGGTCTGCTGAGCAGGGTTCTTTCGCTGTCCGATGGACCCCTCGCGGAAGCGCTGAGACGGTGGCAGCCGGACCCGGGCGTGACCGGGGCCGAGCGAGACCTCCTCGCGGCGCTCAGCGGCTACTTCGCCAGCGCGCTCCCGGAGTCGCAAACGGATGTACGGGCCCAGGACGAGGCGAACGGCCAATCGCTCCTGCAGGCGATGGCCCTGAGCGAAGACAAGGAGGCGTTCGCCCAGGCGCTGGAAGGTATCGATGTCGAATCGCTGATGGTGATTGTCGGCCGGGATCATGTCGTGCAGGCCGGCACGCCGGTCGACGGCGGGATCCTGCTCGTGGACGGGGAGCTGGTCGTACGGGGCCGGGTGCACGGCGACGTGATCGTCGTCGACGGGACCCTCACCCTCGCGTCGGGACGGATCGAGGGCGACGCCCGGCTCGTGGATTCCAGCATGCAGGGGACGGAGGGCGGGGTTGTGGGTGATGTCGCCGATATCTCGGAGAGGCTGCGGCGTGCGGAGCGCGACATCGCGGAACGGATCCGGGCCGAAATCCAGCGTGAATTGCTTCAATCCGTGCAACGCTCCCCGCCCAGCGGCCGATTCCAGAACAGAGTCCGCCGGGCGTCGCAGTTTACCTTCGATACCCTGATCGCCTTCGTGATGATCGGCCTGCTGGCCTGGCTCGCCACGGGGCTGGCGGGTCGGCGGGTGGGGGTCGTCGTCCGGGCGATCTCGCACCAGCCCGCGCGGAGTGCCGTGGTCGGACTTGCCGGTGGCTTCGCGGCCGCTCCGGCCTACCTGATCGGGATCGCCGTGCTGGTGGCCACCATGCTCGGGATACCCCTTCTGATCGTGTGGGTGCCGCTCTTCCCGCTCGTGGTGTTGGCGGCAGCGCTCGTCGGGCTCGTGGGTGTGAGCGAACATGTGGGCCGATGGGTGCTCCGGCGGGGCTACCGTTGGCTCAATCGCGGGGATCCGGGCCAGCCCTCCTACACGCGGCTCCTGGGCCTGGGCACCATGTTCATCCCCTGGGTGGCGGGATACTGGCTGCAGGTCCTTCCCCTGACCGGGTGGCTGGGCGGTGTGCTCCAGGCCGCCGGCACCATGGGGTTCCTTCTGGCGGTGGCAACGGGCTTCGGGGCGGTGATCCTGACCCGGGGAGGCGTACGGCCGACCGGCTGGGCCGTACCCTACGATGACTTCGCGGACAACGACAACGGGGGGGACCGATGGTGATCCGGAACGGACGAATGATCCCCTGGACGCCGGGAGGAATGCGTTCGCGGGCCGCCTGCGCGGTCATGCGGGGCGTGCTCGCCGGAGGTGTGCCGGCCGTTGCATGCCTGGCGGGCCCGGCAGATCTCGACGCACAGCGCTGGAAGACCGTAACCGCGACCCGGCAGGTCACGAATGAAAGGGACCTGCGCGTGGAGGTGGAGTACGGGGCGGGCATCCTGACCGTCCGACGCGGAGCGCGGGGCGAACTCTACAACGCGCTCTTCCACTTCGACGAGGACTGGGCGGTTCCCAGGACCGAATACTCGCGCGGTCGGCTCGAGGTGGGGCTTTCGGCGAACGAGACGGGCAACTCCGACTTCAGGGACTGGCCCGACGAAGCGTCGCTGGAGCTGGGACTCGCCCCCGGGGTTCCTCTGGACCTGGAGCTGGATTTCGGGGCCGGGCGGGCCGACCTGGATCTGACCGGGCTGGCCATGCGCAGACTGGTGGTCAACACCGGGGCGTCGGCATCGGTGATACGGGTCGGCGAAGTGAACCGGGAGCGAATGGAATCCGCGGACATCAACGTGGGAGCCGCGGACCTTGACGTGCACGGGGTGGGCAACCTGAACGCGGAACAGGTCACCGTGAAGTCTGGTCTGGGTTCGGTGACGCTGCGGTTGGACGGGGAATGGCCCCGTGACGGCTACCTCGTCGTGCGAATGGGTCTGGGCGCTCTCGAGCTTCAGGTGCCCAGATCGCTCGGCGTCAGGCTGCGGCGCCCGGACAGCCTTCTGGCCTCCATCGAAACCGAGGGGCTCGAGAGGCGGGGGAAAGTCTACCAGTCGGCCAACTGGGAGAACGCCGAGCGGAGGATCGAAATCGAGATCACCGCGGTATTGGGCAGCGTGGACCTGGAGTGGATTCCCTGACGGACCGTCCCCTTCGGCCCTGTCGCTCCGGTGCTCGCGGTACTCGCGGCATTGATCCGCGGACCGCAAGAGTTGTTATTATAGACAAGTGACCAGACGCAGCGCCCCGGCCGGAATCTCCGGACCGGCGCGGTGCCGGGCCAATCGGGAGGAAGCATGATCGGAACCCTGTTGACATTCCTGGCGGTGGGGATCGTGAGCATCGTGGCTGTCTGGATCGTGCTCTCGGTGGTGGGTTCGTTGCTCGGACTCACGCTGGGCATCGCAGGATTCCTCCTGTTCAAGGTCGCCCCCGTGATGCTCATCGGATGGGCCGCCCTGAAGCTGTGGGCGTGGGCACGGGGCAACCGGGGATATCTCTCGGCGAAGGATCGCCGCTGGCTGGAGCGGGAATAGCTCACCGCTGATCCGACGAGGCGCCCCGCTGGCTGGACGGGTGGATTCGCCGGTCCTACCGTCGGGGCGGAAGCCCATCGAGATTGGCCAGCAGTTCGTCGCCGATCTTCGCCAACGCCAATCCCGCGTCTGATCCGGGTGCCGACAGTACGGTCGGCCGTCCCTGGTCGCCCGCCTCCCTGACCGCCATGTCGAGGGGAATCCGGCCGAGGAACGGCACCGACAGCTCGCGGGCCAGGTCCTCTCCGCCGCCGCGCCCGAACAGGTCCAGGACCTCCCCCGTGCCGGGAATCCGAAAGCCGCACATGTTTTCGACGATCCCCATCACCCGCGTATTGACCCGTTCGAACATCTTGACCCCCCGCCGCACGTCGCCCGTCGCAACCCTCTGGGGCGTCGTCACCATGAGGGCACCGTCCAGTTCGACGGTCTGAACCAGCGAGAGCTGCGCGTCACCGGTGCCCGGGGGCATGTCGACGACCATCAGGTCGAGCCGACCCCACGAAACCTGCTCGATGAACTGCCTGAGGATGCCCGCGATGAGGGGTCCCCGCATGATCGCGGGCTGCTCGCGCTCGAGGAGGAACCCCAGACTCATCAGGCGGACGCCGTGCGACTCGAGCGGGACGATCATTTCGGCACCCTTCGCACCGGTCACCGCCGGCCGGCGCTCCTCGCCGAACATTACGGGGATGTTGGGACCGTAGATGTCCGCGTCCATCAGTCCGACGGTTGCGCCCCGGGACGCCGCGTAGGCCGCCAGGTTGGTCGCCACCATCGATTTGCCGACCCCGCCCTTGCCCGAGCTGATCGCAACGATGCGCTTGACTCCGGCCAGAACGCCGGGCTTGGGGGTCGGCGCGGGAACGGACCCCGGCTGCAGCCCTCGCTTCGGAGGCTGACTGGAAAGGGGTCTGCGCGAGGCCCCGGGGACTCCGGAACCCCCGCCCGTGGGAGACGCCGGCACCCCGGTCGCGCCGGCCGGGTTGTTTCGCTGCTCCGCTGCTGCGGGGCTCTGGGGAAGCCGCACGTCCACCTTGACGGCGCTGATGCCCTCGACCGCCTCGGCCGCGGCGCGAGCCTGTCGCACCAGGGTCCCGGGGTCGCCCCGCCGGAGGGAGAACGCGAAACGGGCATTGCCGCGTTCGTCGACGGTCACGTCTGCGACCTGGCCGCCCGCGATCACATCCCGGTTCGTGACCGGGTTGATCACCCGGCTGAGCGCACGGGTCACCGCGTCCACAAGATCGCCATTGCTCATGCGCGACTCTCCGGGCGTGCGGGAACCGGTGCGTGGGGGCTGCGCCGGTTTCGCCCGAACTGCTCAAGATGTAATGACAACATTACATTTTGTCATGTATGGTATACCAATGATCCCTGGACCGTGGAGTGATGCTATAGCCTGCGGATTGTAGCGGAGAGTCCGCCGGAAAGCCGGAAGGGAAGGTACCGTGGGTACTTCCGGCAGGTCAACGGCGAGGTGTGCTGGCCGAGTGGCACGCCCGGTTGCCGAAGGGCATGTTTCCGGAAACCGCCCCCGTTGCGTAAAGTGGCCGGCCGCGTGAGATTGCGTGCGATTCCGGACTGTCCGACAGCCGGAAGCCCCCTCCCGAACCGGACCCTTCCCGTGCCGTGCTCCGCCACAGTCGTGAAGCGGCGGAGGCGACCGCGAATCGCGTCGCCGAAGCGGGTTCGGGCGCGCCCGCCAACCCAGGAATCCGAAAGAGCCGATGTCCGGAACCATCCGTGTGCCGCCCGCCGTCAACGAACCCGTCCACTCCTACGCACCCGGCACACCCGAGCGGGCCGAGCTGAAGGCCGCGCTGCGCGCGATCGCCGACCAGGACGCGGACATCCCCGTCATCATCGGGGGCGAGGAGATCCGTACCGGCAGGACGCACCCGATCCGCGCCCCGCACGATCACGGGCTGCGCCTGGGAGTCTGGCACGAAGCGGGGGCCGAAGAGGCGCGGAGAGCCATCGCGAACACGCTGGAGGCGCGGCGGGAATGGGCGTCGTGGCCGTGGGAGGACCGCGCCGCCGTCTTCCTCAGGGCGGCGGAGCTGCTCTCGACCTCGTGGCGTTCCACCCTGAACGCGGCCACCATGCTCAACCAGAGCAAGAACGCCTTTCAGGCCGAGATCGATTCGGCGTGCGAGATCATCGATTTCTTCCGCTTCGGCGTGCAGTTCGCACAGGGCATCTTCGACCACCAGCCGGTTTCGGAGAAGGGCGTGTGGAACCGCATCGAGTACCGGCCCCTGGAAGGCTTCGTGTACGCGGTCAGCCCCTTCAACTTCACGGCGATCGGGGCCAACCTGGCCGGGACGCCCGCCATGGTGGGTTGCGGCGTGCTGTGGAAGCCGTCCAAGCACGCGGTCCTGTCGGGATACTACACCTACAGGCTTCTCGAAGAGGCGGGGCTGCCCCCGGGGGTGATCAACTTCGTGCCGGGCGACCCGGTCGCGATCACCGCCGCGGCCATGGACCACCCCGACTTCGCCGGCCTCCACTTCACCGGCTCGACCTCGGTGTTCCAGTCGCTGTGGACGACGGTGGGCAGGAACATCGCCCGCTACCGCACGTATCCGCGGCTGGTTGGAGAGACCGGGGGCAAGGATTTCATCGTGGCGCACCCGAGCGCGGATCCGGCGGCGCTCCGCACGGCCATCGTGAGGGGTTCCTTCGAGTACCAGGGGCAGAAGTGCTCGGCGGCGTCGCGGGCCTACATTCCGGCCTCCGTGTGGAGGGAGATCGGCGACGACCTGGTGGACGAGACCGACGCGCTGGCGATGGGCGACCCGATGGACTTCCGCAATTTCGTCAACGCGGTCATCGACGAGGGGGGATTCGACTCGATCACCGGGTATATCGACCGGGCGGCGGCCAGTCCCGACGCCGAGGTGATCGCCGGTGGCCGGTACTCGGCGGCGGACGGGTTCTTCATCCGCCCGACACTCGTTCGCGCGAAGAGGCCCGACCACGAGACCATGTGCGACGAGATCTTCGGCCCCGTCATGTCGGTTCATGTGTATCCCGACAACGCCTGGTCCGAGACGCTGGACGTCGTCGACTCGACATCGCCGTACGCGCTGACCGGAGCGGTGTTCTCGCAGGAGCGGGCGGGGCTGCGCGAAGCGCTCGATAGGCTGCGGAATGCGGCGGGGAACTTCTATGTGAACGACAAGCCCACGGGAGCCGTGGTGGGACAGCAGCCCTTCGGAGGCGCGCGCGCGTCGGGGACGAACGACAAGGCCGGTTCGGCGTACAACATCATGCGCTGGCTGTCGCCCAGGACGATCAAGGAGAACCTGGTTCCACCCAGGAGCGTGGCGTATCCGTTCATGGGGGAGGAGTAGGCGGGCCGCCCGGTCAGACGGCGGCGCCCAACGCCGCGGCGACCGCCCCCGAGAAATCCGCCTTGAGGTCCTCGAGATCCTCGAGGCCGACCGAGATTCGCACGAAGCCGTCGCGGATTCCGAGCGTGTTCCTTTCTGCAGGGGACAGATCCACGTGGGAGGTATGGCGTGGCTGGGAGACGAGGGTTTCGACGCCTCCCAGCGACGGGGCCGCGGCCGCCAGCGCCAGGTTGTTGCAGAAGCGGTCCGCGGCTTCTCCCCCTCCGTCGAGCACGATTGACAGCATTCCGCCGTAGCCATCGAGCATTCGGGCGGCACATTCGTGATCGGGGTGGCTCGTGAGACCCGGGTGGATCACCTGGCGGACGCCCTCGATCGACATGAACCACCTCGCCAGGGCCAGCGCCGTCCGGTTGTGCCGCTCCATCCTGGCGGGAAGGGTGCGCATGCCGCGTTCGAGGAGCCACGCGGCCTGCGGGTCGATGGACCCGCCGTACAGTTTCATCACCTTCGTGACGGCGCGGATGAGTTCGGCGCTCCCCGCAACCGCTCCCGCAATCAGGTCGGAATGGCCCCCCAGGTACTTGGTGGCCGAGTGGATCACCGCATCGACGCCATGCTCGGCCGCGCGGATGTTGACCGGGGTCGCGAAGGTCATGTCGGCGGCGAGGATGGCGCCGGCTGAGCGAGCGGCTTGGCGGGCCGGGCCGATATCGAAGACGCGCAGGGTGGGGTTGGTGGGGAGTTCGATGAGCACGACCCGCGTGGCGGGCGTCGTGGCGGCGCGCCAGGCGGTTGGGTCGCCGGGGTCCACGAATGTGGTGGTGATCCCGCGCCTGGGCAGCTCGTGCGAGAGCAGCGCGTGGGTGGCGCCGTAGAGGTGGCGGCTGGCCACGATGTGGTCGCCCGCGCGGGTGGTCGCCAGCAGGGTCATGGAGATCGCGGCCATGCCGCTGGCCAGCGCCAGCGCCGACTCCGTGCCCTCCAGCGCGGCGATCTTGGCGGCGACGGAGCGCTGGTTCGGGTTGTTGCCGTACCGGCTGTAGAGCAGGTCGATGCCGTCGCCGGGGCCGGACCAGTGGAAGGTGGAACTCCGCACGATCGGAGCCACGACCGGTCCTCCCGGCCGCGCCGGGGGCTGTCCGGCGTGGACCGCGTGGGTGGCCAGGCCGCGTTTGCCGTTCAGATTCGGGTCAGTGTCCATCATCTTCTCCGTGGCGTTTCAATCGGGTTTCGTCAGGCAGGTGGCGGGCGAGCGCGCTCAGTGAACACGCGGTTCCCCCGGAATCGCGCAAGATCAGCCGCCGCTCGGAGAGCCGCAGCAGGAGCGCCTCGCCGCGGGCACCCAGAAGCGGCGCCGACGCGCTCGCCCCGATCCGCTCTCTCCGCTCCAGAGTGGACCAGGCGGCACGCTCCTCCGTGGTCGCGGGCCCCAGGAGGCTGCAACCGCCCTCTCCGAAGTCGCAGACCGCAGCGAGACCGTGCCTGGCGAGAACCTCGTCCACCGCGTGGCCATGCACCTCCCTGACCGCGCGGAAGAGGAAGAAGATGTCGCCGGGACGCTCGGCCGGAAGGTACCGGAGCAGCAGCTTGGCGACGACCTCGTCGGCGCAGCTGAAGTCCAGAACGCCGACCCCCGTGAGGTCGATCACCGACACGGACAGGTGTCCGGCCCCGGAGAGCTCGCCCTCGATCGCTTCTCGAACCGCCCTGCCGGTCGGGCGGGTCACGAGGTTGGCGTTCGGCGACGCCGGGAGGTCCCTCATGAGCGCCCCGACATCGATGGCGAATCCGTTGCATCCGCGTTGCCGCAGGCGATCAGTCACCGGAGTTCTCGGGCAGGATGATGTTGATCTGGGCGCCCGGAAAGTGGCGGAGTCCCTCCTGGAGCGGAGGATGGCGGCTCCACGCGGGCGTGTCGGCAATGCGGGCGGTCCCGCTCCGTATCGAGAGCAGGCCGTTCCAGCGGCCGACCTGCTTGCGGATCTGCTGGATTCCCTGCCCCCGGCCGATATCGGGGAACCGCGTAAGTCCAAGGAGGAACGCGGCTTCGAGAGCCGTCACATCGCCCCAGCGGTCCCCGAAGCGTTTGGCGTGCTCGTCCGCGAGCGACGCGCGAAACCCCTGGCCCAGATCCGACACGGCGATCACCGCCACGTGTCGTCCGAGCCGCCGGGTCCAGTTGTAGGATTGGGCCGCGACCCAGCCGGGGCCTTCCGCATGTTCGACGATGTTCTGGCACACCTCGGAGAGGATGACCGAGAACTGGACCACCGCGGCGGGGGGATACCGCAGCGTGTGGGACAGGATCGCCCCCGCCCGCGATTGTACCGTGTCGACGACCTCGTGGACGTCGGAGTTGGTGGTGATCGGGGTGATTTCGAGGAGCACATCGGAGGTGCGGGTGCGGCGGCGGCGGACGCGGCGCGGCGGCGGCTGGAAGATCTCCGCCGCGGCACGCGAGAAACCCATCCGCTCGAGGTATCCGGCGACCTCCGTGTCAACGGGCAGGGAGATTCGCGGCCTTGCCCCGCCCCGGCCGGCCACCTTTCCCGCGCCCAGGAGGGCGAGCATCCCGTTGGGGTCGATCCAGCGCAACCGCCGTGCGTCAAAGAGGACGGGGTCCGTCTCGACGGCCCCGATACGGGCATGCAGCGTCTCGATGTTCCGATCGTCGAGCGAAGAGGGGATTTCGATCACGCGCATGTCGGAAACCCATCGATGACCTGCGTACAATGTATACTGTACATGACATAATGTAATGTCTTCATTACATCGTGCGAGGGGAGGCGGAAGAGCCGGCGGTCGCGAGGGTAGTGCGAAACGCCTCTGCGCCGCTCGACAGCAGTTTGCTGCGCGCCAAGCGGCTGGCTTTCGTGGCGGCGACGGGGAGGTCGTCCCCGCCGAGCGTGTGGGCGAAGAAGGTGGCTCCCCAGATGTCACCGCAACCGGTGGGATCGCCGGGGGCGGGGCCGTTCGGGACTGGGAAACGATGGCGCTCGGGCGGGCCGGTCGCGGTGGTGCTGGTCATGAGTTCCACTCCGGCGGCTCCATGGGTGACGACAATCGTCCCGGCGCGCCCGGCCAGGGCCCACAGGACGGTCGCCCAGGGTTCCCCGGCGTCCCCCACGAAGAGGGCGAATTCGTCGCGGTTCATCTGGACGGTTTCAAAACACCGGGCCCATTCTTCGGCGGTGGCCAGGGGGCGGGGGCGCCGGCGCCCATCGGCGTCGATGTCCATGAACAGCGAGTGCAGGTCGGCGTACGTGGGGCCGCAGAAGCCGCGGCGCACGCGGTGCGCGGCCTCGAGATCCAGCTCCCAGCCGGCGATGAAGTTCACGTACAGCGCGTCCAGGGTGGGCAGGACCTCATCCAGCTCGGCTGCGGTCCATCCGGGCACCCCTCCGGTGAGAAACTCCGTACGGTCCGAGGGGGTGGAATAGACCAGCTCCACACGGTTGTTGGCTTCGGTCACCGGTCGCACGAACGAAGGATCTCCGACCCGCGACAATGAGCCGAGCCAGGCGGCGGCTTCGCCGTACAGATCGCTGCCGACCTTGACCAGCGGCACCAGGGTCCAGCCCGGCGGGAGGACTGCGTCCAGGGCCGCGAGGGCGTAGGCGATGCCGCCCCACGCCTCCACGGGGCTCCGCGCGCCGGAGTGACGAATCGTGTCCCGCACCAGCGTGCCCAGCACCCCGAGGCGCCTGGGGCCGGTTCCGCGCCGGGGCTCACGCACCACCGTACACGGTGCGCTTGAAGACCCCCGCCGCGCCGATCATCCCGGCGGTGTCGGGGATTTCGGAGGGAACGATGCGGCATGCCGCAACGGCCGAGGGAAAGGCCCGGCGGCGCACTTCTTCGCCGAGCGGCCCGAACAGGTACTCGCCCGCCGCGGTCACGCCCCCCGCAACCACGATGACGTCCGGGCTCAGGAGGTTGACCAGGTTGGCCACCGCCACCGCCAGGATCCGCGCGGTCTCGGTGAGGATCCCGCGGGAGTACGCGTCGCCCCTCAGCGCCGCTTCGCACACCGCCCGGGCGGTGACGCGGCCGCTGCCGTTCAGCGCGATCTCGGCGAGGCGGGAGTCCCCCGCTTCGGTCAGCCCCTCGACTGCCCGGGCGGCGATTCCCGGCCCGGACGCGTACGCCTCCACACACCCCCTGGAACCGCACGCGCACAGCCGCCCCGCGAAGTCCACGGACATGTGTCCCACCTCCCCGGCGGCGTCGGACGCGCCGCGGTAGATCTCGCCCCCGATGACGATTCCACCCCCGATCCCTGTCCCCAGGGTCAGCCCGATGAGCCGGTCCGCCCCCTTCCCCGCCCCCTGCCACCATTCACCGTAGGCCGCGCAGTTGGCGTCGTTGTCCACCGTCACCGGCAGGCCCGTCGCCTCGGCGACCAGATCCCGCAGCGGGACGTTCCGCCACCCCAGGTTCGGGGTCTCCAGGACCACGCCCGCCTTTCGGTCCAGCGGCCCCGGGCACCCCACGCCGATCCCCGCCACCTCCCCCCGCCCGACCTCCCCGGCCGCGCTTCGAAGCATGTCGGCCACCCTTGCCACCACGTCAGCGGGACCTCTCTCGGGTCGGGTGCGCTCCCGCCTGACCACGCCCGGAACCCCTCCCTCGAACGGAATCAGCCCCGCCCGCAGGTTGGTCCCGCCGATGTCCACCCCGGCGATCCAGCGCGGGGCCGCGGCACTCTCCCTCCCGGTGCCCCGGCTCCCCGTGCCGCCCCCGGCCGCATCACGCCCGGGCCCCCTCACGAGCGGTCTCCGTCCAGCTGCAACACCGCCATGAACGCCTCCTGGGGAATCTCCACCGACCCCACCTGCTTCATCCGCTTCTTGCCCTCCTTCTGGCGCTCCAGGAGCTTGCGCTTCCGCGTGATGTCGCCGCCGTAGCACTTCGCGGTCACGTTCTTGCGCAGGGCCTTGACGTTCGAACGCGCGATGACCTGGCCACCGATGGCTGCCTGCAGCGCCACCTGGAACTGCTGCCTGGGTATCAGCTCCTTCAGCTTGCGTACGAGCGCCCTCCCGTGTTGGTAGGCGCCCTTGCGGTGGAGGATGACCGAGAAGGCGTCGACCGGCTCCT
The DNA here is from genome assembly GCA_028874995.1 of Gemmatimonadota bacterium. GTDB lineage: Bacteria > Gemmatimonadota > Gemmatimonadetes > Longimicrobiales > Gaopeijiaceae > Bin94. The sequence continues at coordinate 25,319 of JAPPGM010000150.1, forward strand.
GGTTCACCAGGATGTCGAGCTTCACCAGGTCGCCCGCACGGTACTCGTGGAACTCGTAGTCGAGCGCTGCGTATCCCCGCGTTCCGCCCTTGAGCCGGCCGTAGAAGTCCAGCACGATTTCCGCGAGGGGGAGCTCGTAGTCCATCTCGACCCGGCGCGGATCCAGGTAGGTCATGCCGCGGAAGACGCCGCGACGTTCGTGGCATAGCTTCTGCACGTTCCCGATGTAGTCGGCGGGCGTCATGATGCGGGCCCGCACCACAGGTTCGGCCACCGCGTCGACCAGGGCGCGATCGGGCAGCTCGGCCGGGTTCTCGACCGAGAGGATGTCACCCTCCGACATCGTCACCCGGTACTTCACGTTGGGCACGGTCGTGACCAGCTTGACCCCGAACTCGCGGTCCAGCCGCTCCTGCACGATCTCGAGGTGGAGCAGGCCCAGGAAGCCGCAGCGAAACCCGAACCCGAGGGCCCGGGAGGTTTCGGGTTCGAACCTCAGCGAGGCGTCGTTGAGCCGGAGGCGGTGGAGCGCGTCGCGGAGCTCCTCGTAGTCGTCGGCATCCGAGGGGTAGAGACCCGCGAAGACCATGGGCTTGGCTTCCTGATACCCGGGCAACAGCTCGTCCGAACGGTTCGCGGCGTCCAGAACGGTGTCGCCCACGCGCGTGTCGGTGACGGCCTTGATCGCCGCCACGAGGTATCCCACCTCACCGGGCCCGAGCGCCTGCGCGGGAACGCGGCCCAGCCTGAGATGGCCCACCTCGGTCACCTCGTAGCCGGCCGTCACCGCGCCGAAGGTGATCGTCATACCGGCCCTGAGCGTGCCGTCCACGACGCGGACGGTGGGCACCGCGCCCAGGTACTGGTCGTAGTACGAATCGAAGATCAGCGCCCTGAGCGGAGCGGTTGCATCGCCCGAGGGAGGCGGGATGCGCTCGACCACGGCCTCCAGCACCGCCTCGATCCCCGTCCCCTCCTTGGCCGACACCTGCACCACCTGGTCGGGTTCGATCCCCATCAGGTCGGCCACCTCGTGGCGGCGGCGTTCGGGCTCCGCCCCCGGCAGGTCGATCTTGTTGAGGACAGGTATGATCTCGAGGTCCGCCTCCAGGGCCAGAAAGAGGTTGGAGAGCGTCTGTGCCTGCACACCCTGGGTGGCGTCGACGACCAGGATCGCGCCTTCGCACGCCGCGAGCGAACGGGAAACCTCGTAGGTGAAATCGACGTGGCCGGGGGTGTCGATGAGGTTGAAGTCGAAGTTGCGGCCGTCCCGGGCGGTGTACGCCATGCGCACGGCGTGCAGCTTGATGGTGATGCCCCGCTCGCGCTCCAGTTCGTTGGAGTCGAGCACCTGGTCCCTCATCTGGCGGCGGTCCAGGGTGGCGGTGGCCTCGAGGAGCCGGTCGGCCAGCGTGGACTTGCCGTGGTCGATGTGGGCGATGATGCAGAAGTTGCGAATGAGGTCGGTCCGCACGGAAGACCCGGTTGGTGGGGGTGGAGGGGCGCAGCCGGTTTCGCGCTCATGACCTGACGGGCCCTCAGCCGGTTACTCGAAGGTAACCGGGCCGATTTTGGGCGGTCAATCGGGCCCGCCAACCGCCCGCCAGGGGTCGTTCACCGTCCCGGGAGGTAGAGCCGCGCCACCGAATCCCGTCCGGGCGGGTCCGCCGGCAGGCGTAAGGTGCGTATTGACTTTGCTATCCGCCTGCCGTCATTTTCACCGACAGGCGCTACATCGTGGGTGTGGACCGCGCCGGGCGCCCCATGCCCACCTGTCCGCCCATGCACCCCACTTTGACGGAAGGTTGATTTCAATGCGACGATGGCAGTCGCGGTTTCCCGTCCCGTTTCTCGTTTTCGGCTTCCTGGTTTGTACTTCAGTTCCAAGTGGTCTCGGTGCGCAGCAGACCGGCACCATCACCGGTACGGTACTGGACGCCGCAACGGCCCACCCGATCCCGGGAGCGCGCATCGAAATCGTGGCGCTGGGCAGGGCGGTGGTGTCGCAGGAGGGGGGTCGCTTCGTCATGGGCGGCGTTCCCGTCGGCACGCATGAGATCCGTGTGGAGATGCTCGGACATGTGGATCTCACGCAGACGGTTACCGTGACCGCCGGTGGAACCGTGGAGGTGGAACTGCGGATGGAACCCGATGCGTTCCACCTGCACGAGCTCGTGGTGACCGGCACGGCCTTCGAGGAATCTCCTGTCGAACTCCCCTACGCGGTCTCGATTTCGGGCCGCAGGACGCTGGCCGAACTGGGATCGCCGCAGGCCTTCGACTTCTTCCGGAATCTCCCCGCCAGCCAGGGGATTCTCGGCGCCCGCCAGGGGTGGTACACCACGCGGCCACCCGGACTCGTATCGGAGACCGTGGCGTCGGTCAATCTCCGGGGCCTCGGGGCCTCGCGCACTCTCGTGCTCCTGAACGGCCGCCGCCAGGTATACATCCCGATCCGCCTTGCCGGGGGCCGCTTCGTCGACGTCAACGCGTTCCCGTCGATCGCCCTGGACCGGATCGAGACGGTGAAGGAGGGGGCATCCGCGGTCTACGGTTCCGACGCGGTGACCGGAGTGGTGAACTTTCTGACCCGCAGTCATTTCGAGGGCCTCGAGGTCTCCGGCTCCCACGAGTACTTCTCCGGCGCGGGTGAAAGCAATGTCGGCGCCATCTGGGGCTCCGAACTGGGCGAGCGGGCGCACGCGGTCGTTTCGGCGGAGGCGTTCTTCACCCAGGAACTCGCGGTGGAGGAGCGGGACTGGACGCTGGGCGGTTTCGTTCCAGGCGGTGGCGGCTGGTCGTACACCGGCAATCCGGGCGCATTCCTTTTCCCAAGACTGACGGGGGACGAATCACCGGACGAGTTCGTTTCGGCCCTGCTCGACGCGCACTACGGCGGCTGGGGGGGCGTGTTCGTCGATCCGCAGTGCGAGGGGTTCGGGGGCTTCCTCGAGCCGGACGAGACCTGCCGCTTCGACTACGGCCCCTTCGACAACCTGGCCGAGGCCTCACGTCAGATCCGGGCCTTCGCCGAACTCAACGGGAGTTTCGGCGACGCATCGAGCTACCGTCTGGAGGCCCTGTGGGCGGAGGCCAGCACGCCCAACTGGGTTACAACACCCTCATACCCGCCCATCTCGCCCTACAACGGGTCCCAGTTGATCGAACCCACACATCCGGGACGGCAGGTATTCTGCAACAGCTATGGGCAAGCCGCCGGGTTCGCCGACACCGACGCGTGCCTGGAGAACGACTGGTATTTCTTCGGCCGCATGGTCGGAAACTCCGGCCCCCCGCGGACGCTGCGCCGGGACTCCCGCACGCAGCGCTTCGCCGCCTCTCTTGAACATGCATTCGAAGGCTTCGGGGGACGGGAGGCGGCATTCGAGCTGGCCGCCGGCTTCTCGCGGTCGACAGGCAACGCCAACCTCCCCGGCGAGTACCTCTATCGCAAGTTCCTGGCGTTTCGGGGATTCGGGGGGCCGAACTGCGGCGTCGGCGTCGTAAGCGACCCGTCGAGCCCGTCCGGCATGGCACTGGGACCCCTGAACGGCCAGGTGGCCGGGCAGGGCAGCTGCATGTACTACAACCCGTTCAGCAGCGCCCATAAGAACTCGGTGCAGCCGGATGCGCCCTATCGCGACCGGGACAACCCCGACTACGTCCCGGGGCTCGACAACACTCAGGAGCTGATCGACTGGATCAACGGCGAAAGCAATCTGGATAACGAAGCCAATCTCCTTGTCGTGGACGCGCTCCTGAAGGGCGCCCTGGCGGAGGAGGCGGAATACGCGGTCGGCTACCAGTTCCGCAGGCTGAGCGTGGGGGCCCAGCCCAACGATCCCGGGAATCTCGACGTGACACCGTGCGCCATCCCGGGGGACCGGAGTTGCCCCGACCCGTTCGGGCCCTTCCACTTCACCGGGAGCTTCTTCCCCTACGACGACGCCCAGACCGTGCACCGTTTCTTCGCGGAATCCCGCCTTGAACTCGGACACCGGATACACGGGCAGGTCGCCGCGAACTACGAATTCCACGGTTCGGTCCGGAGCTTCGACCCCAAGGTCGCGGTGCGCGTCGAGCTGGCGGAACCGTTCGCCCTTCGCGGGTCGATCCAGACCACCTTCCGAACGCCCTCCGTCGACGACCTCAACGAGGGCGTGAACACGGCGCTGGAGTATGTGAGCGCGGCCGGAATCTACAAGGGGATCGACACCTACGGCGACGAGGATCTGGTTCCCGAGCGGGCCTTCACCTACAACGTGGGCGCCACCTTCCAGCTGCCGCGCTTGCGCGCCTCGATCGACTACTGGGACTACGACTTCAAGAATGTCATCGATGTCCTGCCCTATGAAGGCATCGCCAGCCTGTATGCGGCCGGCGGAAGCCAGCGGGAGGCGGTGAAGAATCTCGTGACCTGTCCCGGGAACAGGCAGGACGGCTCATGTGACATTCAGTCGGTGGAGCGGATCGAGGTGCGTTTCGTCAACTGGCCGGGTGTCAGGATGTCGGGCATCGACTTTCACGCCAGCGCCCGTATTCCTCGCGGGGAGGGGATCGTGTCGCTGGAGCTGGACGGCACCTACGGCAGGGAGTTCACCGTCCGGGCGCTGGATGTGGCGGGCGTCGAGGTGCTCGGGGAGCACGACGCAACCGGGAAGCTGAACTGGGCCAATCCCATCGCCCCTCCCCTGCCCCAGTGGAAATCGAGCGTATCGGCCGGGTATCACGTGGGCGATTACAGCGTGGTCAACTATCTCAATACGGTCTCGGGATACACGAACGAAGCCTTTGTGGGCACCCAGTACGAACACATCGACCGGTTTCTGACGTGGGACGTCAGCCTGCTCAGGCGCGCGTCCGACCAGTTCGACATGGGCCTGTCGGTGCTGAATGTTCTGGACGCCCCACCACCTCTGGTGAGGTGGGAGGCATCCTACGACGGCTTCACCCACAGCCCCAAGGGCCGGCGGATCAAGCTCTCACTGACGTACCGGATGGGGAACTGAGGGGGGGCAGGAGGGGGACAGGGGAGGGCGAGTAGCTGGGACCAGTTGCTCCCTTCGGGGGTGAGCCACGGCGGCAAGCGGCGGCTGTGGCTTCAGGGCCGGATAGTGTAAACTGCACATTACAATTTGTAATGTACAGTTTACCACTTGCCGAGTCTCAACCCCCGGTCGACTTCCTGTATATGTCCTTGCGATGCCCGATCTTGAGGATGATGATGACCAGTCTGCGCCGACTCACACTGTAGAGGACCCGGTATCGGCCGACGCGAGCGCGGTAGACATCCTCGTAGCCGGTGAGCTTTCTGGCACCGGGCGGGAAAGGGTCGTCCGCTAGTGCCAGCATTCTGCGCGCTACCCGTTCCTGATCCGGCCGCGGCAGTCTTCGCAACTGCCTCTCCGCAGTTCGGGAGACCTCGATCTCATACCGAGGCATCGAGCCCCAGGTCGGTCAGGACATCCCGCAGTGGCCTTGTCGGCTCGTGGCGGATCCTCTTCAGGTCCTCGATGTCTTCCAGTTCCTCCAGGCGGTCGAGCAGCGCCTCCTGGACGAAGTGACTCAGGATCACACCTCTCGATCGACAATGGCGGACGACCGCGTTCCGTAGAGCCTCATCCACTCTGACGTTGATCTGCACCTTGGCCATACGTGTCTCCCCGGTCAGGTCAGTATCGGTTCTGAATGCTAGCATCTGCTAGATCGCGGTGCAATGCGGCACCCGGCGCGAACCCCTGAATGGCAGGGGACCGTCCCCCTTCCCCACACCCCCACCCGCGTCCACATTCAATGGACCATGGCCACCAACGAAACCGTCACCCCACACCGCGACCGCCGCGGCGACCTCCTCGATCCCGCCACCCTGGCACAGCTCGGCGGAATCGACATCATCGCGCGGCAGGTGGTGCACGGGTTCCTGCTGGGACTCCACCGGTCTCCCAACCGTGGATTCTCCGCCGAGTTCGCCGAGAATCGCGCCTATCAGCCCGGCGACGATCTCCGCACCCTCGACTGGCGCCTGTTCGCGCGTTCGGACCGCTTCTTCGTGAAGCAGTACGAGGAGGAGACGAACCTGCGCGCGTACATGCTGATCGACATCAGCGAGTCGATGGCGTGGACGTCGCGGCCGCGCCTGCCTTCCAAGCTGTGGTACGCCAAGCACCTGGCGGCCGCCGTCTCCCTGATCCTCATCCGGCAGGGTGACATCGTCGGACTCATGGCGTTCCACGAGAGGATCGTGAGGCAGACCCGGGCCCGGGGAGGCAAGGTGCACTGGCGAATGCTCCTGCAGCACCTGCACGCCCTCCAAGGCGGTGGCCGCACCGACTCGGAGTCGGCGATCAAGGACGTGGCCATGCGGCTCAAGCGGAAGGGGCTGGTGATCCTGATCTCGGATCTGCTGGTCAACTCGGCCGCTACGGCCAAGGCTCTGATCTACCTGCAGCATACCGGGCACGAGGTACTCGTCTTCCACCTCATCGACCCCGGCGAGCGTGACCTCCCCACCACCGGCGAAACCCGGTTCGTGGACCCCGAGACGGGGGACTCGCTGCAGGTGTCGGTGGCGGACATGCGGCGCCAGTACCGGGACGCCGTCGAGAACGCGGTCGCCGACTGGACCACGACCCTGACGAGCCGGGGGATCGCCTACTCGACGATCGGCACCGACGAGCCACTGTCGCGGGCGCTGCGCTTCTACCTGTGGAAGCGGCAGCGGCTTCCCTAGCGGACCGCCGATGGGCTTTCTCACCCCCCTCTTCCTGCTCGCCGGACTGGTCGTGCTGGTGCCGATCATCCTGCACCTCTTCTATCGGCAGGAGAGCAAGACCTTCACCTTCCCGGCGATCCTCTACCTGCTGCGCACGGAGCGGGACCACGCGCGCCAGATCCGCACCCAGCAGCTCCTCCTGCTCCTTGTGCGCGCCGCGATCGTGGTCCTGCTCGTCCTGCTCGGCGCACGCTTGCACTTTCCGGGTCCCGGGGGCAGCCATGATCCGACCGCACTCGCGCTCGTACTGGACAACTCCCTGAGCACCACCATCATCGAGGATGGACGGCGGCGGCTCGACACCCTCAAGGCGGTGGCCCGGCAAAGCGTGGCCGGCGCCAGTCACGAGGACGTGATCTGGGTGCTGCGGGCGGGAACACCCTGGGAGCCGGCGGTTCCCGGTGGAATCGCCCAGGCCATGGCCGCCATTGACGCAACCGATCCCGGACACACGCACGGAAATCTGGGCAGCGCCGTAGCCCGCGCCAGCGCGCTGGTGGGCCAGAGCGAGCTGCCGAACCGGGAGGTCCATGTCTTCACGGACGTCCAGGCAACCGCCTTCGCCGAACCGCCCGCTCCAGCGGACGACATTCCCGTGGTCGTCTTCGGGGCGCCGGCCGGGGATCGAGACAACCGGGGCATCACGGACATCTCCTTCGGGGATGGACTGCCCCCGCTGGCGGGACGCCGCACCGAGGCGGCGGTCTCGATCGCAGGTGGGCAGCCGGGCGATACGGTGGGGGTTCGCCTCTACGTCGGGGGGCAGCTCCGGGCCGCGGCCAACGCCCCGGTCGGCACCACCGTGCGCCTTCCGGCCGGTCCCTTTCCGGCGGGCGGCGTCGAGGGATACGCGGAGATCGACCCCGACCCCCTGACCGCGGACGACCGCCGCTACTTCTCCTTCAGCGTCCGGGATCCAACGCCGGTCGCCGTCCTCGGCCCCGCCCCCTTCTTCCTCTCCGAGGCGCTGGCGGTACTGGAGGAGAGCGGTCGGATCTCCATCGGGGGCGCGGCGAGGGCGGCCACCCTGATCACCGTGGGTGGTGAGGGTCTGGATCGGCGCGGCCTCGCACAGAGCGCGTTCGTGATCCCCCATGGCGATCCGGCGCGCCTGCCGGCACTGAACCGCCGGCTGGCCGGAGCGGGGATCCCCTACCGTTACGGCTCCGGCGTGGTCGAGGGCGCTCGTGTCGCGGCCGGTGAATTCGGTATCGATCTCACGGAAGTGGAGATCCGCCGGTATTTCCCAGTCGTTTCGACCGCGGTCGGCAACCCGGACGAGGACCCGGACGCCGACAACGGTCGCGCGCCGCCGAACCCGGCTGCATCGTCGCGCGCGGGCGCCCTGGTCACATTGGCCAACGGAGATCCCTGGCTCCTCGCGGGTGGCGGCGCGGCCGACCCGTACATCCTGCTCGCGTCGCCACTGGACGAGCAGGCGACCAGCCTCCCGGTCTCCGCGGCCATGATTCCGCTGCTGGAATGGGCGATCGAGCACGGCGCCAGGGCTGGCGCGGCACCCCGTGAGGTCATCGCCGGCGCCAACTTCCGCCCACCGCCCACGACCACGACGGTCCACACCCCGGACGGATCCGCACACGCCGTCGACGGGGACCAGCCGTTCCTGGCCACCGCCACCTCCGGGCTCTACCGCGCGTTCGCCGACGACAGCGTCCTGCAGACGGTCTCCGTCAACCCGCCGGCCGCTGAGATCGACCTGGAGCCGGCGTCGATCTCCGAAGTCCGGCGTGCCATCCCGGGGGTCTCCACGGTCGTCGACGATGCAGGTGCGTGGTCACGCCACATCTTCCGCTCGGGACGAGGACCCGAACCGTGGCGGGTGCTTGCCCTGCTGGTCCTGGCGCTCCTGGTGGCGGAGACCGTGGTGGCTGCTTCCCGCGCCCTGCGCGCCCGCCGTACCCCGGCGGATAGGATCCTGCCGCAGTGAGGTCCGGCGACGGGCGCGAGAGTCTCCACGATTCACCGCGGGCTCCCGACCCCCACCCGGCCAGCACCGCGATCGCCGGGACTCCCGCCTACCGGGCGCTTCGCCGCGCCCTGCCCGGACCCGGTGAATCGCTGACCGTCGGCGGGGCCGCGGGTTCCCTGCCGCTGGCGGCGCTCGCGGCCCTCGTCGCGCAGTTCCCGAACCGCGTCTGGTCGCTCGTCACGGCCTCGCCCGCCGAAACGGGACAACACCTGGCCGACCTGGAAACGCTCCTCGGCCCCGACCTGGCAGTGCACTTCCCCCAGGAGGAGGATCCCGCTCCCGGGAACGACGAAGATCACGTCGAGATCGCCGGCGCGCGCGTGGAAGCGGTGGAATCCATCGTGTCCGGGCGGGCTCGGATCATGGTGGCCACCCGGCGTGCGCTTCAGGAACTGGCCCCGATTCCGGACGATCTCGCCGACCTTCGTTTCACCGTGGCCAATGGACAGGAGCTCCGGCGTGACGCCCTCATCGCCGCCCTCGACGAACGTGGTTTCGAGCGCGCCCCCATGGTGGAAGAGACCGGATGCTACGCCGTGCGCGGAGGTCTCGTCGACCTCTTCTCCTTCGGTGCCGCCGGGCCCGCGCGGGTCGAGTTCTGGGGGGACGAGGTCGAATCCGTCCGCCTCTTCGACATCCTCGACCAGCGCTCCACCGAGACCGTACCGCGAATCGACATCCTGCCGGTCCGCTTCGGCGGCACTGCCGAAGGGACGGCGTGGACCCCCTGCTCCATTCTGGACCGGTTGCCCCTGGACACGACTCTGGTCCGCGTGGGAACCGAGCCCTGGGCCGAAGGCGCCCGCGACCTGTGGCGCCGGGCGGAGACCCGCTACCGGGAAGCGCTCCGCGACGACAACCCGGCCAACCACCCGGGCACCCTCCTCCTGGCACCCGAGGCGCTTGTGGAGCGCGTGGCGGGGCATCCGCGCCTCTCCTTTGTGGAGGAACACGTCGGGAAGCCCGTCTTCCAGGCCCGCCGCCCCCCCGCCTTCGAGCGGAAGATGAACCGCCTGCGCTCGTTCCTGAAAGGCGCGGCCGAGAGGGGCGCCCAGACCTGCATTCTCTGCGACAACGAGGGTCAGGCGAGGCGCCTCGACGATCTCCTGGCGGACCGTCGCGGCCAGCCTCTGCCCGGGTGCCACCTGGTGGTCGGGTCGCTCGCCGGCGGCTTCCGCCTGGAAGACTGTCGACCCCCGGTCAACATCCTCACCGATCACGAGATCTTCCGGCGCGACCGGAAGCTGCGCCGCGTCCGGCGGTTTCGGGGAGCGGCCGCGCTCGAGAGTCTGGCCCAGCTTTCGCCGGGCGACCACATCGTGCACATGGAGCACGGGATTGGTCGGTTCCGTGGGCTGGAGCGGGTCGTGATCGGTGATGAATCGATCGAGGCGCTGGTGATCGAGTACGACGCCGACGAAGTCCTGCGCGTCCCGGTTCACCGCCTGGACCAGGTGGAGCGCTGGGTGGGCGCGCACCCCGGCGACCGCCCCGCCCGGCTGCACCGGATCGGCGGCAGGCGCTGGAAGACCCTGAAGCGGAAGACCGAGTCGGCCATCCGGCAGATGACCGCCGAACTGCTCGAACTCTACGCGGCCCGCAGGTCCCGGCCCGGCCACGCCTTCCCCACCGACACCCGCTGGCAGCACGCCATGGAGTCCGCGTTCCTCTACGAGGACACGCCCGACCAGCGCTCCGCGGTAGAGGACGTCAAGCGGGACATGGAGTCGCCCCGCATAATGGACCGGCTCGTCTGTGGGGACGCCGGCTACGGCAAGACCGAGGTCGCGATCCGCGCCGCCTTCAAGGCCGTGCAGGACGGCAAGCAGGTGGCGGTGCTGGCCCCCACGACGGTCCTGGTTGCGCAGCATCTGAAGACCTTCGGCGACCGCCTCGCCGACTATCCCGTGACCGTGGCCTCGCTCTCCCGCTTCGACCCGCCGGCGGCCCAGCGCGAGGTGCTGGCGGGACTGCGCCGAGGGACTGTCGACATCGTGATCGGCACCCACCGCCTGCTCTCCGGCGACGTGGTCTTCCACGACCTGGGGCTGGTGGTCATCGACGAGGAGCAGCGTCTGGGTGTCCGCCAGAAGGAGCGGCTGAAGCGCCTGCGAACCACCGTCGACGTGCTGACCCTGTCCGCGACGCCCATCCCACGCACCTTGTACCTGTCGCTCACCGGGATCCGCGACCTGTCGCTCATCCGCACCCCGCCCCGCGACCGGATGGCGGTCATGACTCACGTGATCGAGTGGAGCGACCACCTGATCGCCGAGGCCTGCCGGCGCGAACTCGACCGGGGCGGGCAGGTCTTCTTCCTTCACAACCGGGTGGAGACGATCGACACGGCGGCCGCGCACGTGCGCCGGCTCCTTGCGGACGCGAAAGTCGATGTCGCCCACGGCCAGATGGCGGCCATGCCTCTCGACCGGGCCATGACACGGTTCGTGGAGGGGCGCACCGACGTGCTCGTCTGCTCCTCCATCATTGAGAACGGGCTGGACGTGGCCAACGCGAACACCCTGATCGTGACCCGGGCCGACCGGTTCGGGCTGTCGCAGCTGTACCAGATCCGGGGACGGGTGGGGCGGTGGGACCGCCGCGCCTACTGCTACCTTGTCGTCCCCGACGCGATCACCCCCGATGCCGAGAAGCGGCTGCGGGTGCTGGAGCACTACACCGAGCTGGGGAGCGGCTACCAGATCGCCATGCGTGACCTGGAGGTGCGGGGCGCGGGCAATCTACTGGGCGAGGACCAGTCGGGATTCGCCCACGCGGTGGGGCTCGACACCTACATGCGCATGATGGAGGAGGCCGTGAAGCGGATGCGCGAAGCGCCGGGCAGGGAGCCGTTTCCCCTCCCCGAAGTCGTGATGGAGGCGGGCGCGTACCTCCCTGACGCCTTCGTGGCCGACCCGCACCAGAAGCTCCACCTGTACCGGCGCCTGTCCGGGGTTTCGAATCGGCGGGAGGTCGAGAAGCTCGCCGCGGAGATCGCCGACCGTTTCGGAAGGCCTCCGGCCGAAGCCCGGCGTCTGCTCGACAAGGCTCTGCTGGGGCTCGCGGGACGGGATGCGGGTGTGGACCGTATCATGGTGCGAGGGGGTAATGCACGGGTGAGTTTCCGTCCCGATGTCGTCCCGCGCATGTCAGCGCTGGAGGATGCGCTGGAGGGCGAAGGCGTGACAATCGATGTGCGCCGCGTCGCTCCCCTGTCGCTGATTCTGCGCTTCGCGGGCGAGGACCGGCTGGCGGGCGTTCTGGCGCGGGCCATGGACGCGCTGGGCGGACAGGTGGGCACCGCCGGCGTATAATGAAGCTCGGAACGATGGCAAGTGATCCGTGAGCAACGACCTGCGGAACCGAAAGGCGAACCCGATGCCGGAACGCTCCCCCAGCTCAACAGCGGGACGCGGTCACCACCACTGCCCTGGCGGTCCGTGGCGGCGATCCCTCCTGTTGGCGGCGCTCACGCTCGCCGCCTGTGGGCCGGCACCGCTGGCCGAGGCCGGCGGGAGCCGACTGACGGTCGATGCCGCGGCCCGGCTCATCGCGGCCCACAGCACGGTTCCCGGCGACAGCCAGGTGGTGTGGGTCGTCGCCGAACTGTGGGTGGACTACACGCTCCTCTCCACCCAACTCGAGGAGGACGGCGGGCTGGCGTCGCTGGATGTGGAACCGGCAACCGAACAGCCCCTCAACGAGCTGGTGCTGGGACGGCTGTGGGAGGCGGCGGTGCCCGTGGACACGGTCGTCACGGACGAGGAACTGACGGCGCGCTTCGCCACGGAAATGCCCGGTGCGCGCGCGACGGCCTCGCAGATCCTCCTCCTTTTCCCCCGCGGCGCCACCGTGCGACAGCGCGACAGCGTCCGCATCGTCGCGGAGGAACTCCGCGCGCAACTGGCCGGGGGCTCCGACTTCGCCGTCCTGGCCCGACGCTACAGCGGAGATCCGGGAAGCGGATCGCGCGGGGGAAGCATGGGGACCTTCGAGCGGGGCCAGATGCTCGCCCCGGTCGACGAAGCGGTCTTCAGCCTGCGGCCCGGCCAGCTCAGCGACCCGGTCGAGACGCAGCTCGGCTACCATCTCCTGCGACTCGACGCCCTCGAAGTCCCCGATCTCGAGGAGGTGGGTGAGGAATTCCGCCGTCGCATCCAGCAGGAGCGGATCGCCCGGGCCGAGGCCGCTTACGTCAGCAATCTCGACTCGCTGTACGGCCTGGGGCTGGCCGAAGGGGCGCTGGAGACGGCGCGGGCACTGGCCGGAGCACCGCGTTCGAGCCTTTCAAGGGGCGCGGCCCGCCGCGATCTGGTCACCTGGGACGGTGGCGCCTACTCGGTCGGAGACTTCGTGCGGATCTTCGAGAACGCCCCGGACGGCTTTGCCGAGAATGTCGTGAACGCGTCGGACGAGGAACTCGAAGGGGCACTCCGGCAGCTGGGCCAGGAGCGGCTCATACTCGAAGAAGCACGCTCGCGCGGACTCGCGCCGACCGATCAGGAACGGGACTCGGTCGCAAACGAGGTGCGTACGGTGATCCTCGGGTGGGCGGAAGCCATCGGTCTCGTCCCCGGGACCGGGGCGGAGACGGGAGACAGCGTGGCCGACGCCGGCCTCGAAGAGGAGGACAGCGCCGCGATCGCCCCCCCGCCTCCGACTCCGGCGACCGCCGCGGAGCGGGTGGAGGCGGCATTGATCCGGGTCATCTCGGGAGAACAGCAGATCGTCCCCCTGGGTGGCGTTACATTTCTCCTGAGAAACCAGGGCTCCTGGCGGATTCGCGAGTCCCGGATCGGAGCAACGGTCGCGCGCATCGGCGAGATCCCATCACTGTAATGTGCACCCGAACGTCTCTCAACCTTCACGGATACCGGCAGCAAGGATGACCAGGAAACGGAACTCGTCCGGCTCACGCCGCCGGCTCGCGGCTCTCGCGCTGATGCTGCTCCTGTTCGGCGGCGCACCGGACGACGCGAGCGCGCAGGAAAACCTGGTGGACCGGATCGTGGCGATCGTCGGCGACTCCGCGGTCCTGCTCAGCGATATCATACAGCGGGAAAACGAGACAATCGCCCAGGGCGGTGCGCTCCCTCCGGAAGGCTCGCCACAGCGGGACAGCATCCGCCAACAGCTTCTGGACGGAATCATCAACGATCAGCTTCTCCTGCAGGCCGCCGCCCAGGACACCCTGCTCAAAGTGGACGAGGAACAGGTGGAGGAGTTGCTCAATGAGGCCATGGCCCAGATATTGGGCCGCTTCCCGAACCAGGCCGAACTGGAACGGGCCCTGGCGGCACAGGGCATGTCTCTGCAGTCGCTGCGGGAGACGCGCAGGGCGTACTTCACGCAGCAACAGCTCGTCCGGCTCTACGTCCAGACCAATATCGGCCAGGGGGCCGTCGAGGTTACCGAAGAAGAGATGCGGGCCTTCTTCGAGGCGAATCGCGCCAGTCTGGAGCAACGTCCTGCGACCGTCACCTTCAAGCAGATCCTGATGCGGGTCGTTCCGTCCGACTCGGCGCGGGCGGTCGCCGTCTCGCGTGCCGAGGAACTCCGGGACCGGGCGCGCGCGGGCGAGGATTTCGCCGAGATTGCGACGGCGTATTCCCAGGACCCGGGATCGGCCGCCGCGGGAGGCGACCTGGGCTGGTTCCGCAGGGGCCAGATGGCCAGGGCGTTCGAAGAAGCCGCCTTCGCCCTCCCCGAAGGTGCGGTGAGCGACGTGGTGGAGACCGAGTTCGGCCTCCACATCATCCTTGTCGAGCGAGCACGGCCAACGGAGCGCAAGGCGCGCCACATCCTGATTCAACCGGTGACGGACTACGCCGACATCACGAGGGCGCGTGAGCTCGCCGAAGAGATCGTCCGACGCGCACAATCCGAGGAATTCCAGAACCTGATCGATCAGTACCACGACCCCGAGACCCCCGACTCGGCCACGGTTCCGGTCAGGGAGATCGCGGAGTGGTTCCCGCCGGCGTACCTGGCCGCCCTCAGCCAGCGCCAGCCCGGCGAGATCGTGGGCCCCGTCGAATTCAAGGACCCTCGCGGACAGGACCATTTTGTCGTAATCCGGATTGTCGGCGTCCGGGAGGCGGGAGACTACACCCTGGAGGACCTGGAGGCGTCCATCCGGAGGACGCTCATCCAGAACAAACGGGTCGAAGCGCTGATCGAGGGTCTTCGCGCCAGGACCTACATCGAAATCAAGGGGTTCTGAACTGGGGACAGCCGCCGACGCGGTACGTCTGGCCGTCACGCTGGGCGATCCGAGGGGGATCGGGCCGGAGGTGGCGGCCAGGGCGTTGGGGGGGAGCACCGAATGCCAGGCGCACAGTGTTGGAGTACGGGTCATCGGGCCGGTGGAGTGTGGTGGGGACTTCGCGGGGCCGTGCCGGTACGAGGCGGTGGGGGGCGGGGCGGCTGGGGTGGGGCCGGGGGAGGCGGCGGGGCTGGCGATCGAACGCGCGGTGGAACTGGCGCTGGCCGGCGAGGTGGATGCGATCGTGACCGCACCCGTTCACAAGCCCGCGCTGGCGGCAGCCGGATACCAACCGGGCCATACCGAAATGCTGATGGCACTCACCGGGGCGCCGCGCGTGGGGATGGTGATGTGCGACGAGGGAACGGGCGACGGACCCGCAAAACGCGTGCTGCTGGCCACCATCCATGTCCCCCTGGCGCGGGTTCCGGAGTTGGTGACGACGGACCTGCTGGTCACGCAGACACGCCTTCTCGGCTGTGCGCTGCGCTGCGACTGGGGGATCGAGGCGCCCCGGATCGCGCTGTGTGCCCTCAACCCCCACGCCTCCGACGACGGCATGTTCGGCACCGAGGAGCTGGATGTCTACGCGCCGGCGCTTTCCGCACTTTCCGAGGAACCGTGGTCGGTTACCGGCCCCGTGCCCGCCGACACGGTCTTCAAGCGGGCCTTCGCGGGCGAGTTCGACGCCGTGGTGGCACCCTATCACGACGTGGGGATGGCCGCGTTCAAGACGGCCGCCTTCGGCAGGGGGGTGAACGTGACGATCGGGCTGCCCTTCGTGAGGACGTCGCCGGACCATGGCACCGCGTTCGATATCGCGGGGCGGGGCTTGGCCAACCCGTCGTCGATGATTGCGGCGGTGGGATTGGCGGTCGGGTTGGCGGGGCGGCGGATGAGGGGTGCGCCATGACGCGCCCCCCTCCCCCACCCCCCGCCTTCCGCGGCCACGGCGACCTTCGCGCGTCCCTCCACCGGGCCCTTTCGCGCGGCACGCTCCCCGCGACCGTCCTCATTCACGGCATGCCCGGCTGCGGCAAGCAGTCCCTCGCCCTCTGGATGGCACGCACCGCCCTCTGCACCGGCGATCCCCGTCCCTGCGGCCAATGCAACAGCTGCCGCCTCGCGCGGCGCCTGGAGCACCCCGACGTCCACTGGTTCTTTCCCCTCCCCCGCCCCAAACGCGCCTCGAGCCCGGGCAAGCTGGCGGAAGCCCTGGAGGAGGCCCGTCATGACAGGCTCGCCGACTACCGCCGGCAACCCCTTCGCCCGGAGGGAGACACGGAGGTCAAGGGTATCTACCTGGCCGCGGTACTCTCGATCCGTGGCCGGGCCCACAAGCGCCCCGCCATGGGCAGCCAGCAGTTCTTCATCATCGGCGACGCCGAGTACCTGGTTCCCCAGGAGGCGAGTCCCGAGGCCGCCAACGCCCTCCTCAAACTGCTGGAGGAGCCTCCCGACGGCAGCCGGTTCATCCTCACCTCGGGCCGGCCGGGCAGCCTCCTCGAAACCGTCCGTTCCCGGGCCCTGCCGGTGCACCTTCCGCCGCTGCGGGCCGCCGAGGTGGCGGCCTTCCTTGAAGAGGAGTGCGGGGCCGACCCCGCGGCGGCCATGGTGGCCGCGAGCCGGTCGCAGGGATCCATCGGCGCGGCGCTCGGCCACCTTGACGACGACGGCGTGCAGGCCAACGAGAGGGCCCGGTCGCTGGAGCTGTTGCGGGCCGCGGTGGAGGGGCGGCGGGGGGATGCCTACAAGGCCGCGCTCGCCTTCGGGGCCGGGGGCGCACGGGGTCTGCTGGGTCTGCTGGCCGCGCTTCAGCTGTGGATTCGCGACCTGGGCGCCGCAGCTCTCGGGCGCGACGACCGCGTCGTGAACACCGACGAGCTCCCCGTCCTGAGGGAGACGGCCCGCCGCCTGGAGCTGACCCCCGACCGCGTGGCGGCTGCCGTGGACCGGGTCGAATCGGCGCGCATGCTGGCGCTCGGCAACGTAAACCCCCAGCTATTGATCTCCGGAGTTCTGCTGGAACTGGAGGAAACCCTTACCCCGGCAGCCTGATGGCGGAGAAACCGAAACGGCCCGGCGAGGCCGAGCTCACCCACCTGGACAGGGAAGGCAGCGCCGCGATGGTGGATGTGACGGCCAAGGCGTCCACCCGTCGGCGCGCGGTCGCCGAGGGCATTCTCCGCTGCTCGCCCGACGCCTACCGCCTCCTCGCCGAGGGCGGCAACCCCAAGGGGGACGTGGAGCAGGTCGCGCGCGTCGCCGGAATCATGGGCGGCAAGCGCGCCGGTGAACTCATCCCCCTCTGCCACGTCCTTCCGGCAGCCAGCGTGAGCGTTGACATCCAGCCCGACGCGGCGCTTCCCGGGCTCAGGGTGACGGCCACGGCCAGCATCGCCGGGCAGACCGGCGTGGAGATGGAGGCGCTCACGGCAGTGGCGGTGGCGCTGCTCGCCGCCTACGACATGCTCAAGGCCGTCGACCGCGGCATGACGATCGAGTCGGTCCGGCTGATGGAAAAGTCGGGGGGGCGGAGCGGGATTTGGCGGCGGGAGTGAACGGGCGGCGGCAGTCGCGGCTTGCGCGCTAGCCCGGATTTCTCACACCCACAAGAGAGCACCGGCCTCCGGGGGGTGTTA
>JAPPGM010000080.1 GCA_028874995.1 Gemmatimonadota bacterium
TCCGCTGCACGTCGCTCTGCGCGTACATGCTGATCCAGTTCATCGTCCCGGCGCCCGAGCTGATCGCCTTGAAGCGGTCGGTCTGGGTGAGAATCCAGTTGGACCAGTGGCCGCCGGCGCTCCAGCCCAGCGCACCCATCCGGTCCCCGTCCACGATGCCCTGGTCGATCAGGTAGTCCACGCCGGTCATGATGTCCTCGTAGCCGAGCGTGAAGTAGTCGCCGACGATGTCCGTGCGGTGCTCGTTTCCGTAGTTGCGCGAGCCGCGGTAGTTGGGCTTGAGGACCGCGTACCCGGCCCCCGCGTAGACCTGCGAGCTGTAGCCCCCGTTGAAACGCAGCACGTCGGCCGACGCCGGTCCCCCGTGGATCGCGACGATCAGCGGATACCGGGTCCCCTCCACGTAGCCGACCGGGTAGACGAGGACGCCCCCGACCATCTTCCCGTCCGACGAGCGCCAGTTGATCTCGACCTCATCGCCCAGCGCGATATCGCGCACCTGCGGGTTGACGTCCACGAGCTGTGTCCACGCCGAGCGGTCGGGCACGTCGTCCACCCTCGCCACAGTGAACACGGTGGGCGGCGTCTTCGGGTCGCTGTAGCCGATGAGGATCGTGCCGGTGTCGTCATCGCGCGACACCGACAGCGCCGCCCGCTCCTCCGTGAGCTGGCGGACCGCGCCCGTCTCGATGTCGAGCGCGTGCAGCTGCGTGGTCACGGTGACACCCGCGTTGAAGTAAATCGTCTTCGAGTCGCCGGACCAGAAACCGACGCTGGAGCTCTGGTCGAAATCGGCCCCGAGCTTGCGGAGCGCGCCCCCGCGGTCGGCGACTTCGCGGATGTACACGCGGTTATCGGTCATCGTGTAGCGCTCCATGTTGTCCGGCGCCGAAAAGGCGATCCAGCGGCCATCGGGCGAGAAGCTCAGCCCGCCCTCGCCGACCTCGTAGTTGTCGGTGAGGCGCTCGATCTCGCCGGTGGCAACTTCCATCAGGTAGAGGTCGGCGTAGAGCCGCGACGCCGTGATGTTGCGCTCGTACCGCGCGGGCGAGCCGCCGGTGATGCCGATCCAGCGGCCGTCATCCGAGATCGTGAAGTTGTCGACGCTGTAGGACGGGTCGTCGTTCTCGCGCCTCTCGTCGGCCGTGGCAACCTCCACGCTCCACAGGCTCGACAGCGGCGTGACCGCGTTGCGGATGTCGACGGTGAAGCCCTCTTCACGCCGTTTCTTCTCGTCCTCGTCGAACGAGTCGGGGCGCGTGAAGTAGATGCGGCTGCCGTCGGGGGAGAAGTCCCATCGGGCGACGCCCGCCTCGCCATCGGTGAGCTGCTCCGGCTCAGCCCCCGCTAGGTCATCGGCCGCAAGCCGGTAGAGCTGCTGCTGCCCGCTCTCACCGGAGCGATAGACCAGCCAGCGCCCTCCGGGGCTGAACGCGTAGCCCGAGACGCCTTCCTTCGCGTCGGTGATCTTCCGGGCCTCCCCGCCGTCGTGCCGCATCATGTAGAGCTGGTTCGAGTCCCCGTCGCGGTTGGACGAGAAGACGAAGAACGACCCGTCCGGGGCCCAGGCCGGACTCGTTTCGTTCTTGTCCTCCGTGTAGGTGAGCCGCCGGGCCGACGGCAGGCCATCGCGCAGCGACACCAGGTGGATGTCGGTCTGGGACTCGGCCTTCTCCCAGTCGGGGGTGGTGACGGTGTACAGCATCCACGTCCCGTCCGGACTCGGCGTCCAGGAACCGGCGCGCCTGAACTCCTGCACGTCCATGAAGGTGAGGGGCCGTTGCTGGGCGGTGGCGGGCGCGTGGAGCGGTGCCGCGAGGGCCGTGGCGGAGAGGGTGAGGGGGATGAGAATGAGACGCATTGCCTATTCCTTTCGCCAGGGATTGACCGTCTTGACACCTGTGTTCCGAAAGTCCCCATCGTTTCGGGTCACGATCGCCAGGCCGTGGCTCACCGCCGTACCGGCGAGCATGGCGTCCGGCAGGTGATGGTCGAGCGATTCGCCGCGGCACCGCTTTTCTTCCATGATGCGGGCACCCTGGGCGGCATCGGCGGCGCTCCAATCGAGGACCCGGTCTTCGAAGATGCTGTTTACGAGATCCCGAAAGCGCCGGGCCAGGTCCTCGCGCCGGTGTTCGTGGTCCAGACGGCCGATCCCGTTGAGGATCTCCCAGACCGTGATGGCACTCAGATGCAGTCGCTCGCTCGCGACACCGTCAAGGAATCGTGCGACTCGCGGCTCCGGGTGCGGGCGCATCATTTCCGAGACGACGCTCGCGTCCAGCAGCCAGGCCACCGGCAACTACTCCACTTCCCGGAATTCGACCGGCCGAGACCCGTAACCCCTGCGCAAGGGCAGTTCAACTCCGTGTTCCGGGCCGAAGTATCGGCTGAAAGCCTCGGAAGGGCGCATGCGGCGGCGGGACGCCTCTCTCCGGTCGCGGATCATCCGGCGTACGAATTCCTCCATCGAGACGCCGGCGAGCCGAGCCTCGCTCTTGAGCCACGCCTTGTCACCCGGGTCCATCCGGCGAACGGTGATCGCGGCACTCATCTGGGCGGCATCCCTTCAAACTGGCGATCCCGGCACCCCGGCGGGGGTCGCGGCGGAGAATCCGTGGCGGTTTGCGGAAAGGATCCGGAGGGAACCTAGAATAGTGCTAGCACATTGTGCTGTCAATGTGGGAATAGCCGCCGTGCGGGCTCGCCGGCGGTTCAGTCGTCGTCCTCCTCCCCGAGCCGCCGCGCGATCCGGTTGAGCTTCGGCCCGATCGACGACATCACCGCGGCGAACAGGACGACCGCCCAGCCCGCCGAAAGGATGAGGTGGGCGCCGACGAGTACCCGTGCGCCGACCGAAGCCGGCACCACGGCAATGAAGTCCTGGCCGAGCGCGGTGAAAAACGAGAAGGACAGCCAATCGGTGATCCCGGCACCCTCTGCGGCGCCGTCGAAACCGGCGGGGCTGAAGCGCCCCAGCATTCCGTAGAATCCGGCGAACAGGACAATGATCGTCAGGTAGCCGATCGCGAACCCGCCGATCGGGACCCACATGACGCGCAGGTAGTCGGCGAGCTGGCCGTACACCTGAAGGCGCGGGCGAAGCCAGGTGATCGCGGTGCGCCCAAGGAGAAACGCCGCCGCCGGCAACACCAGCAGCGCGAGGGGCACGAGCAGGACCACGTCCCATATCGTCGCACCTTCATCCGCCACCCCTAGCGCGAGCAGCACGATCAGGACGACCGGCAGCGCGACCGCACCCAGGAACAGCAGCCGAGGCGGCCGCGCATCGCGCCATCCTTCGCGGCGGTGGCAGAGAACGCCGACGAGCAACGTCGTCCAGGGCACCACCACGACCGGAAGGAGCATCGCGAAAAAGGCCTCCCGGACGCCTTCCGGAAAGGGTTGCGACACCAGCACGGAGGGACAGAGCCCCAGTGAAAGCAGGACCGCTACGACTAGCACCTCCCGGCGCACGTCCCGGTACCCGGAAAGCGATGACCCCCCGATTCCGTCGATCAGACCGACCGCCAGTGCAAGGACAGGCAGGATGAGAAAAGCCCACCCGTCGTAGGGGAGGATGCTGTCGATCAGCACGGCGGCAACGCCGACGATCGAGCCGATCAGGATGCCGGTCCACGGGCCGCGCCCCCAGCCTCCGCGCAGCCCGACGCCCGCACCGACCGCGATCCCGTAGCCCGCTCCCAGCAGCACATCGGCATGAGCCCCGGTGATGGCGTAGCCGAAGGGGACGACGACGAGGGTCACGGCGGCCGCAATCCGGAGGACCAGCCAGATCGACCGTGCCAGCACTCCCCTATCCACGGGAAGTCGCCCCGGTCGGGGAGTCGTCGCTGCCCTCACCGTCTTCCACTGCGAGGCGCCGCGCGATCCGGTCCAGCTTGGGTCCGATGGATGACATCACCGCCGCGAACAGCACCAGCGCCCACCCCACCGAGAGGATCAGGTGGGCGCCGACCAGGACCCGCGCACCGACCGAAGCCGGGGCGAAGTTCGCGTAGTCCTGGGCAAGGGCGTTGAAGAAGGAGAAGGACAGCCACTCCGTGATCCCGCCTCCGGCGCCGGCAAACGCACCGGGTTGAAAGCGTTCCAGCATGCCGTAGAACCCGGCGAACACGACGATGATCGTCAGGTAGCCGACTGCGAACCCGCCGATCGGGACCCACATGACGCGGAGGTAGTCGGCGAGGTGGCCGTACACCCGCAGGCGCGGCTGGAGCCAGGTAATGACGACTCGTCCCAGAAGAAACGCCGTCGCGGACAGCGCCACCAGCCAGATGGTCGTGAAACCCGCCGCTTGCAGGATCGGAAGGAAAGCCCGGGTCAAGCGACCATATCGGATCTCCTCGGAGAGCATCAGGAAGAGCAAGGGGGCCAACGTTGCAACCGCACCGAGGACCAGGAGCCGGGGAGGACGCGGGTCGCGCCATCCCTCGCGGCGGTGGCACAGAAGGCCGGCGATGAGCGCCATCCAGGGCATGCACCCGAGGGGAGTCAGGGCGAAGCGCACCCCGCCGGACGCGATCTGGACGGGGAGCAGCCCCAGGGTGAGGAGCGCGGATGCGATGAACGTCTCGCGGCTGATGTCCCGATATCCGGAGAGGGATGACCCGCGGAGCCCGTCGATCAGGCCGACCGCCAGGCCAAGCGCGGGCGGGACGATGATTGCGAACCCCGTGACGTGGCCCGCGATCAGCGAGGTGGCGATCCCGACGATCGTGCCGATCAGGACGCCGGTCCACGTGCCGCTCCGCGAACCTCCCCGAAGGCCGACGCCCACGCCGACCGCGAGGCCGCAACCCGCTCCCTTCAGGACATCGGAGTGGTCCCCCGTGATTGCGTAGCCGAAGGGCACGACGATGAGGGCGACCGGGGCCGCAATCGCGAGCGCGCGCCAGATCGAATGGTTCAGCATTCGTAGCCGGAGATGGCGTTGCCGGGGCCGCGAATCGGCAGGTCCAACTGTGTGGCGGGTGTCACGGTTGCCACCTCCTCCACCCTTGCTGGAACGGAAAACGGAGAAGCACCAGGTAGCATATGGGATGCATGGTCTGTTCCGTCAATGGTGGGGGCTTCAGGCGGACGGTCGGGCGCCCGGGGGCTGAAGCGTGGGACGGTGCGGACGGTCACGCCAGCGCGAATCGCGGCGAACGGCTTATCTTCCAGAATGGTGTCTTCCTTCTACCTGACCACACCCATCTACTACGCGTCGGGCGAGCCCCATCTGGGCCACGCCTACACCACCATTCTGGCCGACGTGATCGCGCGCTACCGGCGGCGCGCGGGCCAGAACGTTCTCTTCCTCACGGGGACCGACGAGCACGGGCAGAAGATTCAGGAGGCGGCCGCCGAGCAGGGGATGTCGCCGCTGGAGCTGTGCGATCTCATGGCGGGGCGCTTCGAGGAAGCGTGGGAGGACCTCGGCATCTCGCACGACCGCTTCATCCGCACGACCGAGGCCGAGCACCGCGCGGTGGTCACGGCGCTGCTGGAGCGCCTGCACGACAACGGGCACATCTACGAAGCCGAGTACGCCGGGTGGTACTCGGTGGGGCAGGAGCGCTACTTCACCGAGAAGGAGATCGGCCCCGACCGCGTGGACCCGATTGCCGGGGGGCCGGTGGAGCGCATCCGCGAGACGAACTGGTTCTTCCGCATGAGTGACTTCCAGGAGCGGCTGATCCGGCACATCGAGGAGAACCCCGACTGGATCGTGCCGGCGACGCGCCGCAACGAGGTGCTGGGGTTCCTCGCCCAACCGCTGGCCGATCTGTCCATTTCCCGGCCCCGCTCGCGCATACACTGGGGCATTCCGTTGCCGTGGGACTCCGGACAGGTCTGCTACGTCTGGGTGGACGCGCTGACCAACTACGTGACCGCGTCGGGCGCCATCGACCCGGCGGCCCCCAGGGAGAAGCGCGGTTTCGGTGATCTGCGGCCGTCTCGCTGGCCCGCCGATGTGCACCTCATGGGCAAGGACATCCTGACCACGCACGCGGTCTACTGGCCCACGCTGCTGATGGGCGCGGACCTGCCGCTGCCCCGCAGGATCCTGGCCCACGGCTGGTGGGTGGTCGGCGACACCAAGATGTCCAAGTCGCTCGGCAACGTGGTGGACCCTCTGGACCTGCGGGAGCGGTTCGGCACCGGCGCCGTGCGCTGGTACCTGATGCGCGAGATGGCCACCGGCCAGGACGCGTCGTACACCCCCGACCGATTCCTGACCCGGTACGACGAACTCTCCAACATCCTGGGCAACCTCGCCCACCGTACCCTGTCCATGGTGAAGAGGTACCGAGGAGGTGTCGTCCCCGATGCGTCCGCCGACGGGCTCGCCGCCGAAACGGAGAAGGCGCTGACGGCCTACCGCGACGGATTGGAGCGCTACCGTCTGCACGAGGGCTTCGCCGCGGCGATGAATCTGGCGAGGGCAGCCAACGGTTTCGTGGAGGCGAAGGAACCCTGGGCGCTGGCGCGCCATCCGAAGGGTGGAAACGAGCTCGACCGCACTCTCGCCACGCTCGTTCGAACGCTGGCGGTTCTGGCGGCAATGTTCGAGCCGGTCACCCCGATCAAAGCCGGTAAGTTGGCCATCCGACTGGGTTTAGGCAGTGTCCCTCTCTTCACCGAGCTGGACGGTTTGCAGGTCGGAGGATGCTCGGTTACCATCGGGTCGCCTCTCTTCCCCCGGGTGGACCCGGACTGACGCCGCCACTCGGAATACAAATCAGGATACACCGATACTTGACCCCGTGGGCATCGATGTGTAAGCTACCGCCGTAATGAAGCGCGAGAGATGGACCGTCCTGTTCCTGAGGGAAAAGGCGAGCGCCGTGCGGCAGTACTCGCTGCCGACACGCGCTGTTCGCCCGGTATTGGTGTGTGCAGGTATCATGGCCACCCTGCTGCTGAGCGCCACCGCGTTTCTCGCCTATGATTCCAGCGCGCGGGTTCGCGCCAGCCTCCTGGCACGCGAAAACCGGCTTCTGGAGCAGGAGTTGGAGGAGTTCCGCACAAGGGTCGGCAGCTTCGAGACGCAGATCGCCGACCTGGCGGAAAAGGACCGGCAGGTACGGTTGCTGACGGGACGGGTGGGCATCGACCAGGAAGTGTTCGAGGTGGGGGTGGGCGGTCCCGGATTGCCGGATCCGAGCGAAGGAGAGCTCTGGTCCCTCGATCCCCAGGCTTCGGAGTTGGCCTACGCGAACCGCTACGATCTCGATGTTCTTGAACGCAAGGCGGATCTGCTGGCGACGAGCTTGGGCGAGACGTTCGCCATGGTGGACGACCAGTTGGACCGCCTGGAGGCGATGCCGTCCGTCTACCCGGTCGGCGGGTACCTTTCAAGCCGTTTCAGCCACAGTCGGCTTCACCCCATCCTCCAGGAATACCTGCCTCACCGGGGCATTGACATAAGCGCAGTCTACGGCACCCGGATCATCGCCTCCGGGCCCGGGATCGTCACCTTCGCCGGCACCAGGCAGGGTTACGGATACATGGTGGAGATCGACCACGGGTTCGGTGTGATCAGCCGATACGCGCACGCGTCGAAGTTGCTGGTGTACAAGGGCCAGCGCGTCGAGCGCAAGGAGGTGATCGCCCAGGTCGGGAGTACCGGCACCAGCAGGGCGCCCCACCTTCACTTCGAGATTCACGAAGACGGCAAGGCGGTCAACCCGATGAAGTACATGCTGTCGAGTGCCCCGCCGAGAGTGCCGCGCTAGGAGCGTGCGCCGCAGAAGCGGAGCCGGCGGGAAACCCCGCGACATTCGTCGGTAGTCTGAACCCACCCGACCAGCCCCAGCGGCACCCCCGCGGCCCACCGGTCTTGAATCCATCCTTGCCGGTCCTTACCTTGGGCCACTGTGACGTCCAGGCTGCCCGATCGAGCGGGGCCGGCCACCACCGGGACAACTTCAGGGAGTAGATTCACCATGAGACGCAGAACTCGTTTCGGCTTGGCGGGACTTATCGCCACTCTGGCCCTCGCGGCTTGCGGGCAGGGCCAGGTTTCAATCGTTGTCGAACTCGAGGACGAGGGCGGCGGGGATGCCAGACTTCTGGAGGACATCGCGGTCCGTCTCCTTCCCTACGACCGGGACCAGGTCTTCGACTCCCTGACCGGGGCCGCGCCCACACCCGAGCCCGAGATTCCCGCGGATCTGCTGGCGGCACGAGACGAGATCGCCGCGGCGCAACGCGCTTGGACCGATGAAGTTACCCTCGTGGCAAACCTGCGCGAACAGATCGACACTCTGAACAAGCAACTCGAGAGCCTGAATCCGGCCATGAACGAGTACAACAGGATCTTCCGGCAGGTAGACCCGATGATCACCGAGTGGGAGCGCCGCGAAGCGAACACGGAGACCCTTTTCGCGCGATTCAATGAACTTCAGCAGGCGAACATCGCGCAGATGAACGAGGTCAGGGACGCGCGCGATCTCTGGGCCGACCAGGCCTACAGGAATGTCGGCGAAGTCATCGACGCCCTGACCGAAGCCTCGGGCCTGGAGGAGGCGGCGGACACGACCGGCGTTGAGGGCGCGATCCTGTTCGACAACGTCGCTCCGGGGCAGTACTGGATCTTCGCCCGCTACGAGCTGGTCTACGACGAACTCTACTGGAACATCCCGATCACCGTCACGAGGGAGGAACCGGTCGTGGTTCGGCTCAACCGCGCGAACGCCCAAGTGAGGGCCATCTTCTAGCGGGAACGCGTGGTCGTGCCGGCGCGGATCGAATGAACCGGCGATTCCTGCCGCAGCCTCTCACTGACCGCCGGACTCCGGTCGTCTCCCGGTGAACCCACGCTTCGAGATCGACGCGGACGGCGTCGGGACAGTCACTTTCGACGACCCCGGCCGCGCCCACAACATCCTGTCCGAGCAGGTTTTGGAGGTTCTCGAAGGGGTCATCGCACAGGCGGGCGGCGCTGCGCGCGATGGGACGCTGCGGGCACTCCTGGTCGAGTCCGGCAAACCGGGTTCGTTCATTGCGGGTGCCGACTTGACGGCCATCGCCGCCGTCGCCGAATCAGGGGACCGGGAGACCGCGGTCGAGGCCGTGCGCGCGGGGCAGGCGCTCTTCGGCCGAATCGCCGCGCTCCCTGTCCCCACCGTGGCGGCCATTCAGGGGATTTGCCTCGGTGGCGGTACGGAGTTGGCGCTGGCGTGCGACTATCGCGTCTGCGACGACGACGACCGCACACGAATCGGCCTGCCCGAAGTTCAGCTGGGGATACTGCCCGCGTGGGGCGGCACGACGCGGCTGCCTCGCCTGATGGGTCTGCGTGCGGCTCTGGGCCTCATGCTGACCGGAAAGCCCGCCCGCGTCTCCAAGGCCCGGCGCATCGGCCTGGTGGACCGGGTGTTTCCGCGGCATCAGTTTCGCCACCGGAGCCTGGAGTTCGTGCGTTCGCTGGCGGTGGAGACGGGGAGTGGCGGTGTCGGCGGGGGGCGACAGGGGGTCCGGGCAAAGCGGAGGCGAGGGATCTCCGGGTGGCTGCTGGATGGCACCATCCCGGGGCGTGCCATCGTGCTGCGCACCGCGCGCAAGCAGGTCCTGAAGCGCACGAAAGGCCATTATCCCGCCCCACTCAAGATCCTGGACGTCGTGCGGAAGGGGTCGGGGCGCCCTGTTGCTCGAAGTCTGGAGCTCGAGGCGAGGGCGGCGGGGGAACTGGTGGCGTCCCCACAGTGCAGGAACCTCCTCTTCCTCTTTCAGTTGCGTGAAGGCGGGCGCAAGGGGCCGTGGGCAAAGGGGGGGAGTGCCGCGCCGGTGGATCGGATGGCGGTGATCGGGGCCGGGCAGATGGGGGGCGGCATCGCCCAGGTGGCGGCGTACAACGATCTTCACGTGCGGATGAAGGATGTGCGGCACGAGGCGGTGGCGGGGGGGCTGGCGCACGCGCGCTCGATCTTCGACGGGGCGGTGAAGCGCAGGTCGCTCCGGCGCCGGGACGCGATGCGGAAGATGGGCCTGATCTCCGGGGGACTTGACTACGCCGGGGTGGGGCGGGCGGACCTCGTCGTGGAGGCGGTGGTCGAGCGCATGGACGTCAAGAAGGCCGTCCTGAAGGAGGTCGAGGCGGTCGTGGGGCCGGATGCCGTAATCGCGACGAACACCTCCTCGCTCCCGGTCGACGAGATGGCCTCGGTTCTCGACCGTCCCGCCCGCTTCGCCGGCATGCACTTCTTCGGGCCGGTGCACCGCATGCCGCTGGTGGAGGTGGTCAGGGGGGAGAAGACCGACCCCGACACCATCGAAACGATCGCGGCGCTGGTGGTCCGCATGGGCAAGGTCCCCGTGGTGACCCGCGACGGCCCGGGCTTCCTCGTGAACCGCATCCTGGGACTCGCCCTGAACGAGGCCGGACACCTTCTCGACGAGGGATGCGACGTCGAGGCCCTGGACCGCATCTGGACCGACTTCGGGATGCCGATGGGACCCTGCCGCCTGATCGATGAGGTCGGGATGGACATCGCGCGCCACGCGGGGGACACGCTGGCCGAGGCCTTGGGCGAGCGCATGGCGCCGAGCGCGTCGCTGGTTGCGCTGGCGGAGTCGGGGCGGCTGGGACGCAAGGGCGGCAAGGGCTTCTACCTGTACGAGAACGGGAAGAAGAAGGGCCTGGACAGCGGCGTCTACGCGGACATGGGGCAGTCCTCGCGGCGCGTCTCTCCGGACCCGAAGCGGGCGTGCGACCGGATCGTGCTGGCCATGGTCAACGAGGCCGCGAGGATCCTGGAGGACGGGATCGTGGGTTCGGCGGCCGACGTGGATCTGGGGATGGTGATGGGGACGGGATTCCCGCCCTTCCGAGGAGGTCTGCTCCGGTACGCAGACGACCGAGGGCTCGGAGAGGTGCTGGACATCGTCGAAGGGTTTGCCGGCGAGGTGGGCGGCCGTTTCCGGCCCTGTCCGCTGCTGGTTCGGTTGGCGCGGGAGGGGGAGACTTTTCATCGCGCGTTTCCGGCCGTGCGCGCGGATTCGCACCCGGAAGAGAACGGGCGGGGGTGAGGGGTGGATGGGGGATCGGTGGCGGGGGTGGTTCTGGCGGCCGGGGTTTCGGGGCGCATGGGTGCGCCGAAGGCTCTGCTGGACGCAGGCGACATGACCTTTGTCGCGCGCCTGGTCGAGACGCTCGCCCAAGGTGGCTGTGACCCCGTCGTGGTGGTGGGTGCGTCGGGCGCCGGAGCATTGGCGGAGGAGGTCGGCCGGGGTGCCGGAGTGCTGGTCGTGAACCCGGGTGGCCGGGGCGGGCAGATCGGTTCGCTACGGGTGGCGCTCGACCACCTGGAGGGCATGGCCGATCCCCCTGCCGCTCTCGCCTTTACGCCGGTCGACAATCCGTTCGTGGCGCCTGCCACCGTTCGCGCCTTGATCGCGGAGTGGCGCGGGTCCCGGGCCGCCATCGTGCTGCCCCGGTTCCGGGGTGTGCGGGGTCATCCCGCGCTGGTGGACATGAATGTGGCCGCCGAGTTACGAGCGGAAGGGTTGCGGGAGGGGGCCCGCACGGTGGTGCGGCGCGATCCGGGCCGGGTGCTCGAGGTGGAGGTGGCGGATCCCGGGGTGGCGGATGATCTGGACACGCCGGGTAGGTACCGGGCGCGGCTTTCGGGGATTGGCAAGGGCGAAACCGTACCGCGCCGTTCGGGAGAGACACACTCGTGAATCCCTCACCCGCGCGGATAGCCGCCCGAGTCCTCGAGGCGCTCCGGAAGGGGGAGCGCATCTACACCGCGGTCGTCACCGATTCGGCCGACCCGGGCCTGATCGGGCGGCGGTGGTGGAGCTCCGGCAGGCGACACGGGGGCACGCTCGGCAGCCCGTCCCTCGACGCGGCGGTGGCCGCGGCGCTGCCGGCGCTCTTCCCCCCCGGGGAATCACGCGGAGCGCTGAGCCGCGACTTCGAGTACCGTGACGGCGGCCGCGCGGGCAACGCCCGGGTCTATATCGAGCTGCACGGCCCCCCGGCCAGGATGGTGATCGTGGGCGCTGGGCACATCGCCATCCCCCTGGCGCGGCTGGGCGACATGCTCGGCCTGCGCGTCGAAGTACTGGACGACCGTCCCGACTTCGCGGCCCCGGAGCGGTTTCCCGAGGCCACCGCCGTGCGGGTCATCGATTTCCGCGATCCCTTTGCGGACACGCCGCTGGCCCCGCACGACCACGTCGTCCTGGTGACCCGCGGCCACAGCTTCGACTACGAGTGTCTGGTACGGCTATTGCGCATGGCCCGTCCACCTCATTATGTCGGCATGATCGGTAGTCGGCGCCGCGTGCGCGCGACCCACGAACAGCTGTTGCGCGACGGGTTCACCACCGAGGAAATGGGGCGGGTTCGCGCGCCCGTGGGGTTGGATCTGGGCGGGCAGACGCCGGTCGAGATCGCGGTTTCGGTGGCCGCGGAGATCGTTATGTTTCACGCCGGTGGTTCCGGAGTCCCGCTGGTCGAGAAGGAGCGGGTCGTGGAGCGCTTCTTCGGGCACCGGAGCCCCGGCACCCCGTCACCATCAACGCGGACAACGGAATAGGGCGCGCATGGACGAAAAGGAGTTGATGGCCCGGCTGGCGGCGCTGGAGGAGCCTGCCGTGCTGGCCACGATCGTGGCCGCGAAGGGGTCCACACCGCGCAAGACCGGCGCCAGGATGCTGGTCGGAACGGGCGGGGTCATCGCGGGGACCGTGGGCGGCGGCTGCGGGGAGGGGGAGGTGATCGAGGCGGCACTGGAGCTTTTTCGGGGCGGCGGCCCGAGGACCGTCCGCGTGGACCTCACCGATGAACTGACTTCGTGGAGCCCGGCAGTGTGCGGTGGCATCATGGATGTCTTCATCGAACGCGCCAACCCGGATCACTTTGGCGGGTCATGACGGTTCCGTCGCCAGCCGGTTTCGCGCTCTCCCCGCCCCGCTCCGGAAGCCTTGTCGATATTCGCTACGGCCGAATCGGCCGGCCCACCCAGGTCTACCGCCAGCTCGTACTGGAGGCCGGACCGGACCTGGTCGTCAGCTTCCAGCCGCGCACGCCCATCGACGAACCCCTTGTGGTCGACGGCTTCACGATCCTCGAGCCCCGGTCGCCGGTCATCTGGTTCAGCTTCCCGGGCAAGTGGCACGATATAGGTCTCTTTCACCGTACCAACGGCGCATTCACGGGGCGCTACGGCAACATCGTCACCCCGCTTCAGTTCGTTGACGGCCGCCTCTGGGCGACGACCGACCTGTGCCTGGACGTGTGGGTGCCGCGATGGGGGCCGGTACGACTACTCGATGAGGACGAACTCGCGAGCGCCGAGGAAGAAGGCCACCTCGACAGGAAGCTGGCCGACCGCGCGCGGGAAGAGGCGAGAGCGGTGATGCACGCGTGTCACGCGGGTACCTGGCCGCCGGCGGTGACCGCCGAGTGGTCGCTGGCCCGGGCATTGGAGGTCTGCAGTCGAATGTGAACCCGGGTGCTCGGGCAGCGGAGTCAGCCCTCCTGTCCCTCTCCCTCCACGACCTGCGCCGAACAAAGCCGGGCGGCATCGATGTAGCACTCGGCCGCGACCGCCGGATCCTCACGGATGAAGTCGATGAGGCGGTCGTATTCCTCTGTGCCGCTCCCGGGAACCGAAATGGTTTCCGAGTGATATCCGCCCCTGCCCGCGTACAGAACCCGGACCCGGATCCGTTCACTGCTCATGCTCCCATCCCCCTCCGAATTCGTTTCAGTTCGGGGAGCGTGGCAACGAACACGATGGTGATGATGATGGCCGACGCCACGCAGTAGCGGCACCACGCCTTGATGACCGCCGCCTCCAGGTAGGTGAGGTATCCGCTGAAGAGTACCCCGACAAGCGCGCCACCGAAAAGGAGGAAGGGGATCAGCCGCGACCTGCCAAGCCGGTCCTGCAACCCCGCCAGCGCGAGGGCGAGGAGCGCCACATACCCGGCCAGCCCGATTCCCGACACGGGCACGGGACCAACCTTGGCGTACTTCGACGACTGGACCGTGGCGCAATCACCGCTCCCGCACGGGACCGGCGGGGTCCAGCCCATATTGGCCGCGAGCAGGTAGAAGGCTACGAAGGCACCCACCAGAGACAGAATCGCGACGGCCATTCGGTTCCTGGGGGGGGGCGTGCCGGTGAAGGGAACGGATCCCGGTTCTCCCCGCGGCTCCAGCCACTCCATCGCGGAGGGGCGATCCGGTTGGGTCAATTCTCGTCGCCGGCGGATTCCACGGCCTGCTTGACGTCCAGGAACCTGGAGCCCCCGAGGCGGTAGACCGGCGGGCCACCCCTGTGTACGAACAGCGTCGGCGTGCCACTGACCTGGAAAGCCTGTCCGAGCATCATGTTCGCGCTCACGACCCTGGCGTGCTCGTCGCTGTCCAGGCAGCTGTTGAAGGCGCTCGTGTCCAGCTCGAGCTGTGCCGCCAAGTCCTTGAAGTACCCGGCGGCGCTGGCCATCGGGGACCAGTCCTCCTGCGTGTCGAAGACCAGATCGTGATACTCGGGGTAGCGGTCCTGATCGCCAGCGCAACGTGCGGCCCTCGCCGCCAGGAATGCGTGGGGATGCAGGTCCAGCATCGGGTAGTCGTGCAGGACTAGCTTGGCCTGGCCGCTGCTGATGAACTCGGCGTCCACCTGCGGCTTGTCGAACAGGCCGAATCTCTTGCACACGGGGCACTGATAGTCCGCGAACTCCATGATCGTTACCGGCGCATCGTCATCGCCGAACACGTAGGCCGGCTGCGCCAGTTCGATCAGCTCCGCGTTGTCCAGCTCGCCAAGCTCGACGGGTTCGAGCGTGGGAGTGCCACCGCTCATGGCGTAGTAGAGTACCCCGCCGCCGACCACGGCGACGGCGACGATGATGATGTAGAAGTTCTTCATGCTCGCTCCACTCCATTTGTCCGCCGGGTCTTGCCCGGCACCGATGGTCGGGCGCTTCCGGTTCCCGGTGGCTGTGTTCCGCACTCGCCAGAAATCGGTGCGGGGGCTTTCAAGTATGGGTAGGGAACTGAGCGAAGATCAAGACTGAGTGGGGGGGGGGCGACTGGTGCCGTCCCTGTCGGCCCGCGGACAGGCCTGGGTGAGCAGCGGGGGATTGGCGCCGTTGCCGCCGGGTCACAACTGGAAGCCAAGGGCGGAAGCGACTGCCTCCTGACGCTTGTCCCCGGTCACGAACGTTACATCGTTCGGATCTTCCGCAAGGTAGAGCGCGGTGGCGACGTGCCACAGGTCGGCGCCTCGGAGACAGCCGGCTTCCAGAACCTTCGTGAACTCGGGTCCGAGTGGGCGCTCCGGCAGAACCCACTTGACGCCGACTAGCAGATCCCGCCTGTACACATGCCCCTCCCGGTGCATGACCGACCGGATTTCCGCTTCAAGCAAATTCGAGGAAACAACATGGGAAAACTCGTCCAGCCGAGTTCCCAGTGCCCCGCCCCCCGGCTCGTCGAACATGACGGCAACCAGCGCGGACGTGTCGACGTAGGCGACGCTCATCGGGCGCGGTCCTCGCGATCCTCAAGGAATCGGGCCAGGGCGCCGGGCCGTCGATCGATCGCCCGGTAAGGGCCCTGGCGCTCGCCGGTGTCCACCAGGACTCCTCGCCGCTCGAGGTCGCGAAGACGGTCCTCGATGCTGCGGGGACCCGTTTGGATGGCGTGGATCTCCGCCACCGGCTCGCCACGATAGGAAATCGTGACGGTCCTTCCCTCCCGCACGTGCCGCAGCACCTCCGAAAAACGGGCCTTGGCGTCGTAGGTCGAGTAGATCAAGGTCATGCGGATATGTAACTAGTCACACTAGTCATGTCAATCGTGAGTGCCGACCGGACGGGCGCCGCCATGGCCGGAACCGAGGAGTGCAGCCAGTGCCGCGACCAAATCCGCGAACCCCGGCAGGATCCGGTCCGCACCCGCACGTTCGAGCTCCGTCGCCGAAAATCGGCCTGTCGTCACGGCCACCGTCGCCGCGCCCACCGCCTTGCCGCACGCCACGTCGCGGGGCGTGTCGCCGATGACCACCGCGTCCTCGCCACGGAATGTGCGGCCCCAGTGGGAGCGGGCGCGCTCCAGTGCGATCGGAGGCAGCTCATTGCGCACCTCGCGGTCGCAACCGAAGGCGCCGATCGGGAAGTGCCGCCACAACCCCACGGACTGAAGCTTCAGTTGCGCACCGGCGCGAACGTTGCCGGTCACCAGGCCGAGAAAGACATCGCGGCGCTCTGTCAGGGTCGCGATCAGCCTGACGACTCCCGGCAGCGCCGTCACGGGATCGGTGGCAAGGTGGGACTCCAGTTCCGCGAGGTATGCCTCCCAGAAACGCCCCCGCCCTGCCTCGATCTCGTGAGGGGTGCGGCCGGCCGCGTTAAGGAGTTCCCGCAGCAGGAGCGGGTCGGTCTTGCCCGAAAAGTCGTGGTTGACGATGGGCCCGGATGTGCCGTAGGTGTGTTCCAGCGCGATTCTGAAGGCCGTCTTCCCGGGGCCTCCGATCGTGAGGGTGCCGTCGATGTCGAAGAGAAGGAGCACGGGAGGCTCAGCCGTCGCGCGTGCACGCCGGGAGGGATTCCGCCACGGTCTACGGGTCCGTGCTACTGCGCGGGCTGGTCCGACGTGCCAAGGATCTCGGCGAGCAGCGACGTGTCCAGATTGCCGCCCGAGAGGACGGCGCAGACCTTGCGGCCCGCCACCGGGACACGGCCGGCGAGGAGCGCGGCCACGGTGGCCGCGCCCGAGTACTCGACGACGAGCTTGCGGCGGGTGATGAGGTGGGCGGCGGCGCGGCGGATGTCGTCATCCTCGACGAGGACCACGTCGTCCAGGAACGCGGCCGCGTGGGCGAAGGTGAGGTCGCCGGCGCGGGTGGGGGCGAGGCCGTCGGCGATCGTGTCGATGCGTTCCAGGGTGGCGGGGGCTCCCGCGTCGAGTGCCCGCCGCATGGTGGGTGCTCCTGCGGGCTCCACGCCGATGATCGTGCTCCGCGGCTTCAGCCGCCGAAGGGCGGCCGCGCAGCCAGCCATCTGTCCTCCCCCTCCGATCGGGACCAGCAGCGTGTCGACCTCCGGCCAGTCCTCCGTCACCTCCAGCGCCACCGTTCCCGCACCCGCAATGATCCAGGGGTGGTCGAAGGGGGGGACCATCACCTGTCCTTCCGCGGCGGCGATCTTCTCGGCGCGGGCGCGGCGGTGCTCGGAAGTCGTCCCGGCGAACTCGACGCGGGCACCCAATCGGCGGGCGCCTTCGCTCTTGACCCTGGGCGCGGTGGTGGGC
Source organism: Gemmatimonadota bacterium (assembly GCA_028874995.1). Taxonomy (GTDB): domain Bacteria; phylum Gemmatimonadota; class Gemmatimonadetes; order Longimicrobiales; family Gaopeijiaceae; genus Bin94. Next base: position 17,285 of record JAPPGM010000080.1, read on the forward strand.
ATCACCACGACGGCGCGGGTACCGGCGAGCCCGGCGGCGAAGGCCACGGCCTGCGCGTGGTTGCCGGATGAGTAGGTGATGACGCCGCGCTCGAGTTCGTAGGGGGACAGTTGCGCCAGGAAGTTGCAGGCGCCGCGGGCCTTGAAGGCGCCGGCCTTCTGCAGCGACTCGCACTTGAGGCGGACTTCGGCGCCTACGGTCTCCGAAAGATCGAGGTCAGGGATCAGAGGGGTGCGGACGACCGTGCCGCGGATGCGTTCGGCCGCCGTCCGGATGTCCGCAAGCGGGACGAGATTGTCGCTATTCCTCGTCGTCGTCATCGTCGCCGCCCACCACCAGGGCCACGTCCACGACGGAGTCCCCCTCGTCCAGGTTCACAACGCGCACGCCCTGGGTCAGCCGCCCGATCACCCTCATCTCGTCCACGCTCTGCCGGTTCACCACCCCGTTGCGGGTGATCACCATGAGCTGGTCGCCGTCGGCCACGGCCTTGACCGCCACAACCGGCCCGGTCTTCTCCGAGAGCTTCAGGTTGATCACGCCCAGTCCCCCGCGCGCCTGGAACCGGTAGTCGCTGATCGCGCTCCGCTTGCCCATCCCGCGCTCGGTGGCGACCAGCAGCGTTTCTTCCGGCCGGCGCACCACCACCATCCCCACCACCTCGTCGTCTTCGCCCAAACGGATCCCGATCACGCCCTCGGTGTTTCGTCCCATGGGCCGCACGTCGGACTCCTGGAAGCGGATCGCCTTGCCCAGACGGGTCGCCAGCAGCACCTCGTTGGAACCGTCGGTGATCCGCACGTCGATCAGCTCGTCCCCCTCGCGGAACTTGATCGCGTAGATCCCCGCCGCGCGCACATTCCCGTAGGCGGACAACGGCGTCTTCTTGACCACGCCGTTGCGGGTGCAGAAGAGGAGGAAGCGGTCGCGGGCGAATTCGCGCACCGGAAGGACCGACGCGACCTTCTCGCCGCGCGCCAGGTTGAGGAAGTTGACGATCGGCTTGCCCTTGGAGTAGCGGCTTCCCTGGGGGATCCCCCACACCTTCACCCAGTGGCAGCGGCCCTGGTCGGTGAAGGCCATGAGGTATTCGTGCGTGGAGGCGATGAACAGGTGCTCGACCCAGTCCTCGGCCTTGGTGTCCATGCCCCTGAGCCCCCGCCCGCCCCGCCGCTGCGCGCGGTAGGTGTCGATCGGAATGCGCTTGACGTAGCCCTGCCGGGACATCGTGATCACCACCTCCTCGTCGGCGATCAGGTCCTCGACCTCGAAGGAGGTGACGGTGCCGCGGATCTCGGAACGGCGGGCGTCGCCGTAGCGGTGGGCCATCTCGCGCAGCTCGTCCTTGATGATGTCCATGCGGACCGCGCGGTCGCCCAGAATGTGCTCCAGCTCGGCGATCCGTGCCCGCACCTCGGCCAGCTCGGAGTCGAGTTTCTCCATCTCGAGGCCCGTGAGGCGGGCAAGGCGCATGTCGAGGATGGCGCGGGCCTGGCGTTCGGAGAGCTCGAAGGCGTTGCGCAGGCTCACGGCGGCCTCGTGCGCGTCGCGGGAGCCGCGGATGATCCTCACCACCTCGTCGATGTTGTCGACGGCGATGCGGAGGCCTTCCAGGACGTGCTCGCGCTCCCGCGCGGCGGCCAGGTCGAAGCGGCTCCGCCTGACCACCACGTTGTGGCGGTGCTCGATGAAGTGGAGCAGCATCTCGCGGAGCGGCATGACCCTCGGAACGCCGTCCACGAGCGCCAGGAAGATGGAGCCGAAGGTGGACTGCATCTGCGTGTGCTTGTAGAGGCGGTTCAGAACGACCTGGGGGACCGCGTCGCGCTTCAGTTCGATGACCACGCGCATGCCGTCCCGGTCCGACTCGTCGCGCAGGTCCCGGATCGAGGTGAGCTTCTTCTCACGGACCAGGGCCGCGATCTGCTCGATGAGGCGGGCCTTGTTCACCATGAAGGGGATCTCGGTGACGATGATCCGGGCGGCGCCCTCGCCGTCGTCCTCGATCTCGGCGGCCGCGCGGATGACGATGCGTCCGCGTCCCGTGCGGTACGCCTCCTGGATCCCTTCGGTGCCGCAGATGTAGCCGCCCGTGGGAAAGTCGGGTCCCGGGATGAGGCTTTCCAACGTCTCCTGCGGCAGATCGGGGTCGTCGATGAGGGCGAGCAGTCCGGCGACTACCTCGCGTAGGTTGTGCGGGGGGATGTTGGTCGCCATCCCCACGGCGATCCCGGACGAGCCGTTGACAAGCAGGTTGGGCGCCTTGGAGGGGAGGACCGAGGGCTCCTTGAGCCGCCCGTCGAAGTTCTCGTCGAAGCGGACCGTGTCCTTGTCGATGTCGGCGAGCAGCTCGATCGAGAGGCGCTGCAGCCGGGCCTCGGTGTAGCGGTAGGCGGCCGCCGAGTCGCCGTCGACGGACCCGAAGTTGCCCTGGCCGTCCACCAGCGGATACCGCAACGAGAAGTCCTGGACCATGCGCACCAGCGCGTCGTAGACAGCGGAGTCGCCGTGCGGATGGTACTTCCCCAGCACCTCGCCCACGACCGTCGCGCACTTCTTGTAGGCACGCCCCGGCGAGAGACCCAGCTCCGACATGGCGTAGAGGATGCGCCGGTGAACCGGCTTGAGACCGTCCCTCACATCCGGCAGGGCCCGCTGTACGTTGACGCTCATCGAGTAGTCGATGAACGACTCGCGCATCTCCTGTTCGAGAATCCTCTCGAGGATCCGTTCGCCGGCGGCGCCCTGGGTGTTCTCGGGCATGGATTAGCAGTGAGGGGAGCGGCTGGGCCGTGGGGCCGGGAGGGGGCTGCCGGGGGTGTTGGCAAGGGACCTCGGACAGCCATTAATTATAGCGGTTTTCGGGGGGTCTTTCAAGATGAAAAACGGGGGGTGGAAGGGGGGCGGCGGGGAGTCAGGGAAACGCGTTTGGTCACCCGGTCGGGAGGGTGACGCCGAGGGGTCGCGTTGATCGGCTGGGAGTACCCTTCGTGCCCCGGTTGGATCCGGGGCCAGGCGGACAGGCCACCGGCCGGATGTCTTCTGTACATTGTGAACGAGTTAAAACGTGGTCCGGCATGGACGCGCCGCCATTCGGTTGCCTCGCGGGTTTTTCGTGAGCCGTCAGGCCATTGAGACGAAATCGGCACCGTCCTTCAGGCCGGCCTCCCGAGCCGCGTTCCGCACCGCTTCCCGGCCCGTTTCCCGCGCCACCGCCCCCACATGGAGCACGGTCGCCAACGTCCGCGCGGCGTCCGCCCCGCACACCGGCGCCCCATGAATCACCTGCCCGATCTTCCGCGGGTCGACCTCGATGAAGGCCGCGACCCGCACTTCCTGGCGCTGGAACTCGATCGCGAGACTCTTGCCTGTCGGCCCCGCACCCCACACGACCACCCCCTCCCGCCCCACCAGCATGCTCCGGCGCAGGTGGTGCACCCGGCATGCCCGAAACGCTGCCAGCGAGTACGCGGGATGGTTCCGGCTGAGCCGGCCCTGATCGTTGCCCCAGTCGAGGAGGACGCGCGGCACCGAGACGAAGCGGTGGCCGCGCCGCCACAGGCGAAGCAGGAGGTCGTAGTCCTCGGGCCAGGCCCGGTCGCGGTAGCCGCCGATGTCGGTCAGCGCCTCTCGCCGGAACATGAAGGTGGGGTGGGCGAGCGGGCACTCGACGAAGATGTTGGCCGATACGGTTGGCCAGTCGGTCATGGCGTTGAGCCAGGCGGCGTAGTCGGCGGAGCGGGGGGTGACGGTGGAAGCGGGGACGTAGCGCACTCCGGTTCCGCAGCCGGCGAGGCCGGGCCTGCGTTCCAGCAGGTCGAGTTGGGAGGCCAGCCGTTCCGGGTGGCAGCGGTCGTCGGCGTCCATGCGCGCGATGTAGTCGCCCCGCGACTCGGCAAGGCCTCGCTGGAGGGCGGACACGATCCCGTAGCCGACCCGGTGGCGTGGGCCCGGGCGCACCGGCGACGGTGGGCTGTCGCCCAGGCCACCGAGAGACGATCGCCGATCGCCGCCGGAGCCACTCCGCACCAGTCGGAAGCGATCGTCGCGCAGCTCCCACGCCCGCGCGATCCGCGGGGTCGAGTCGCGGGAACCGTCGTCCACGACGAGCACTTCGAAGTGGGGGAAGGTCTGTGCGTGAAGGGACTCGAGCGCCGCGTCGAGGGTCGCCGTCCCGTCGCGGACCGGCAGGACGACGGAAATGAGCGGGTGGGCGCGAGTGGGTGCAGTCACCCGTCGCCCCTCCCCCCCACCACCCCCCCCAGAAACCGCCCGGTCACGCTCTCGGGCACCGTCGCCACATCCTCCGGCCGCCCCATCGCCACCACCTCCCCACCCCCCGCCCCCGCCCCAGGCCCCATGTCGACCACCCAGTCCGCCTCGCGGATCACATCCAGATCGTGCTCGACCACCACCAGCGTGTGCCCCGCCTTCACCAACTTGCGGAGCACCCTGTTCAGCTGGGCGACATCCTCTCCCGAAAGCCCCGTCGTCGGCTCGTCCAGGATGTACACCTTGCGCGCCCCCTTCCGCGCGACCGCGCCGATCAGCTCGCGCGCGATTTTGAGCCGCTGCGCCTCCCCGCCGGAGAGGTGCGTCGCCGGCTGCCCCAGCCGCAGATACCCCAGCCCCACCTGCTGCAGGTGCCAGAGCGCCTGGCCCAGCTTCGGTTCCCGGACAAAGAAGCGCATCGCGCGGTCCACGGTGAAGTTGAGCACCTGGTTCACGTTGTGGCCCCTCACCATGACTTCGAGCACCTCGGGACGGTAGCGCTTCCCCCCGCACACCTCGCACGGGACGTGGATGTCGGCCATGAAGACCATCTCGACGCGCACGAACCCCGCGCCGGCGCACTCCTCGCAGCGCCCGCCCTTCACGTTGAAGGAGAAGCTGCGCGCATCCAGGCCCGCGGTCCGGGCAGCGCGCTCGTTCGCGAAGATACGCCGGACTTCGCCCCACGCCTTCACATAGGTGACCGGGTTCGAGCGGGGAGTCTTCCCGATGGGGTTCTGGTCGACCAGGACCACGTCGTCGAGGTGCTCGAGCCCGGTGAGCGCCGTGTACGCCCCCACCACCTCACCCAGGTGCTCCTTGGCCGAGGTGCGTCCGCCCCGCAACTCGCGCTCCAGGGCCCGGTAGAGGATGTTGTGCACCAGCGTCGACTTGCCCGAGCCCGACACGCCCGTCACCACCGTCATAGCCCCTACGGGGAATTCGGCCTCCGCCCCCCGCAGATTGTGGAGCGTGGCGCCTTCGAGCCGGATCCGGGCTCCGTCCACCGGCTGGCGCCATTTCGGTGGCCAGACCCCGTTTTCCGTCCCCCGCGACAGATTCCTGGACAGATACTGCCCGGTATTCGTCACGGAATCCGTCAAAGCGGTGGGCGAACCCTCGTAAACGACCTCTCCACCTCCTTCACCGGAAGCGGGGCCGAGCTCCACCACATGATCGGCGGCCATGATCGCCGCCGCGTCGTGCTCCACCACCACGACGGTGTTGCCCCCGTCGCGCAGCCGCCTGAGGAGGGCGAGGAGGGCGTCCATGTCCTGGGGGTGCAGCCCGATCGACGGTTCGTCAAGGACGTAGAGCGTGTCGACCAGCCGCGAGCCCAGGGAGTTTGCCAGCGAGATGCGCTGCGCCTCCCCGCCCGACAGGGTGCGCATCTGGCGGCCGAGGGTCAGGTAGCCGAGCCCGACGTCGACCAGGAAGCCGATCCGCGCCGAGAGCTCCCTCAGGATCGTGCCTGCTATGGCGGCCTCCATGTCGCGGAGATCGAGCCGGGACAGCCAGCGGGGCAGCTCGCCGATGGGCAGGCCGGAGACGGCGCCGATGTCCAGTCCCCCAACCGAGACGTATCCCGCCTCGGGCCTCAGCCGGGATCCGCCGCAGGCCCGGCACGGAAGGGGGCGCTGGTACCGCCTGAGGAAGATGCGGATGTACTGCTTGTACCGCTTTCGCTCCTTGGAGACGAGAAAGTCCACCACGCCGCGGAATGAACCCTTGCCGTAGAGCACGCCGCGGCGGAAGGACGGGGGCAGCTCGTTCCAGGGCGCGTACCACGACGCGCGTTCGCGGGACGCGAAGCGGCGCAGGACTTCGCGCTCGCGGGCGTAGCGGGGCTTGGCCCATGGGTCGACCGCGCCCTGCTCCAGCGAGAGGTCGCGGTCGGGCACGATCAACGCGGGGTCGTATTCCAGGGTGGCTCCGAATCCGGTACAGACCGGGCAGCTGCCGTAGGGGTTGTTGAAGGAGAAGAGCTTGGGCTCCGGCTCCTGGAAGGCGGTTTCGGGGTGGCGCGGGCAGCGAAACGCCTCGGAGAAGCGGAGCGGTTGCCTTGCTCCGCTGTCGGCCGGAACTACCATTGCTTCGCCCTCCCCTTCCCGAAAGCAGGTCGCCAGCGAGTCGGCGACCCGGTCGGTCCAGCTCCGATCCGGACTCTCCGTCACCTTGATCCGGTCCACCACGACGAGCACCTCGCGGCTGGCGGCCAGGTCCGGAACGGTGTCGCCCGGTTCGGCCTCCGGCGCCAGCAGGTCCGACAACTCCGCCGGGACGCCGTCGGCCAGCACCCGTGCGAACCCCGCCGAGCGCAGGTTTTCCGCGACCAGCTGGTGCGATACCCGGCCGCTCCGGGACAGCGGGAAGCCGATCATGGCGCGCGTGCCGGGGGGTAGCGCTGCGACCCGGTCCGTGGCGGCGGAGACGGTGTCCGGACGCACTTCGTTTTCACACTCGGGGCAATGGGTGCGGCCGACGCGCGCAAAAAGGAGTCGGAGGAAGTCGTGGACTTCGGTGGCGGTGCCGACGGTTGAGCGGCTGGTGGTTGTCGGGTTGCGCTGCTCGATGGCCACTGCGGGTGAGAGTCCCTCGATCCGGTCGACGTCGGGTTTCTCCAGCCGGTCGAGGAACTGCTTCGCATAGGTGGACAGAGCCTCGACGTAGCGGCGCTGGCCTGCGGCGAAGAGCGTGTCGAGCGCCAGGGAGGACTTGCCGGACCCCGAAGGACCGGTGATGACCGTGAGCGCGCGCCGGGGCAGATCCAGGTCGATGTCCTTCAGGTTGTGCTGGCGAGCACCCCTGATCCGGATCGGTTGGTCCATGGGATTCCTGCCGCGGGCTGCCGGGATTTGTTTCACGGGCTGACGGCCCCCCCGTTGCCATGGGGCGCGATTCTGCCGACCGTGGAACGGCCACGGTTCCCGTATGTGAGCGGGCCGTAACCGTCAAATCTATCAACACGACGCGACCCCCAATGGACATCTACCCTCGCGCGGACTACCAGGGCCTCGCCCGCTACCTCCCCGACAGGTCGCCGATCGCGGCCGATCTGAGCGACAACCGCAACCTCTGGGGCGCCCACCCGGCCGCACTCGAGGTCCTCGCAGGCTTCGACACGGCGGCGGCCTCGGAGTATCCGGGCAGCTACTCCGATCGGCTGGTCGGCGCCGTCGCGGCCCGGTTGAACGTTGCGCCGGAGAACGTGACGACGGGGGCGGGGGGGACGGGGGTGCTGGACGCGCTGATGCGGGCGGTCGCGCCCACCACCATGCGGTACCTCGACCCGGGGTGGCCCGCCGCGGGGATGCTTGCGGTCATGAACGGGCACCGACCGGTGGCGGTCGAGTGGCGGGAGGGGCTGGACGACCCGGTGCATTTCGCGGGGGACGAACCGTGCATCGTCTTCCTGGCCAACCCCGGCAACCCGACCGGCGAGGCCGTCCCGGACGAGTGGCTGCGGGCAGTCTACGAGCACACCGAGGCTGTGGGCAGCGTGCTGATCATCGACGAGGCGTACGGGGAGTACAACCGCGATCCCGCGGACATGACGCCCTACGAGCTGGCGCTGGCGGGAGAGCGCACGATCTGCGTCAAGACGCTCTCGAAGGCGTACGGCCTGGCGGGGCTGCGGGCCGGCTACGGCGTGGGGAGCGCGGCGATGGTCCTCGAAGTGGACAAGGGGCGGGGTCCATTCGTGGTCACGAGCGTGACGAGCGCGGCCGCCGCGGCCGCCATCTCCAGTAGGTCGTCGTGGCTGGCGGACACCATCGCCGAGACGCGGACCAGCCGTGAACGCGTGCGCGACAGCCTCCTCCACCGCGGTTACCGGGTGCCCCGCTCGGCGGCCAACTTCATCTTCATCCGGCTCCCCGTGGAGGAGCTGGGCGACACCGCGGCGCGTCTGGAGCGGTGCGGCGTCCGGGTACGTCCCTTCCACAGCGCGTCACCCAGAGGCGATGGACTGCGGGCCACCGTAGCGCCGTGGGACCAGATGCAGCGTCTGCTGGACGGGATGGACCTGGTGGCGTCGGGAGCGGTGTAAGAGCCCGTCCATCGTGAGCGGCGGCTACGAAGAGGAGGTCCTCGGCAAGGCCTACGACTCGCGGCTGATGGCCCGGCTGCTGCGCTATCTGCGCCCCTACAGGCTCCAGGTGGCGGGAGCGGTGCTCCTTCTCATGCTGGCGTCGGGACTCGCGGTCGTCGGCCCCTACCTGACCAAGATCGCCCTCGACGAGGCCATCCCGCAGGGAGACGGCGGCCAACTCGCCTTCCTGGCCATCCTCTTCCTCGCAGCCGTCGTGCTCGGCTTCGTTTTCGAGTATGCGCAGGCTCTGCTCACCACCTGGCTGGGGCAGCGGGTCATGTACGGCCTGCGCACCCAGATCTTCGCGAAGCTCCAGCGCCTCGATCTGGCCTTCTACGACCGCAACCCGGTCGGCCGCCTGATGACCCGGATCACCTCCGACGTGGAGACGCTCAACGAGCTCTTCAGTTCGGGGGTGGTGACGGTCTTCGGCGACCTCTTCACGCTGCTCTTCATCGTCGCGGCCATGATCCAGATGGACGCGGAGCTGGCGCTGGTCACCTTCAGCGTGCTTCCGTTCGTGGCCTGGGCCGCCTTCGTCTTCCGGTCGCGGATACGGGGCGCCTACCGTGACATCCGGGTGCGGCTGGCCCGCATGAACGCCTTCCTGCAAGAGCGCTTCACCGGAATCCGCGTCGTCCAGCTCTTCAACCGCGAGGACGCCGACCTGGCGCGGTTCAAGGGACTCAACAACGATTACCTGAGCGCGCACCTTCGGTCGATCCGGTACTACGCGCTCTTCTTTCCGGTGGTCCAGCAGCTTACGGCGGTGGCCCTCGCGCTGATCATCTGGTACGGGGGCGGGGCAATGGTCAGGGGAGCGGTCACGGTCGGGGTGCTCGCGGCCTTTCTGGACTACGCGCGCCGCTTCTTCCGCCCGATTCAGGATCTGTCCGACAAGTACAACCTGCTGCAGGGGGCGATGGCGTCTTCGGAGCGGATCTTCCGCCTTCTCGACCGTGAGCCCACCATCGAGGACCCGCCGCGGCCGTCGCTGTATCCCATCGGCGCCCCCGGTGAAATCCGCTTCGAGAATGTGTGGTTCGCCTATGGCGGCTCCGACGCCGGCAACGGGGAGCCTGACTGGGTGCTGCGCGACATCTCGTTCACGGTCGCCCCGGGCGAAAAGCTGGCGATCGTGGGGCACACCGGGGCCGGCAAGACCACCCTCATCAACCTGCTCATGCGGTTCTACGAACCCCAGCGCGGCCGAATCCTGGTGGACGGCGTCCCCATCGGAGAACTCCGCATGAAGGACTTGAGGGGGCGCATCGGGCTGGTGCTTCAGGACATCTTCCTCTTCAGCCGGTCGGTTGACTACAATGTGCGGCTCGGGTCCGGATCGATCGATGCCGAACAGGTTGCGGGTGCGCTGGAGGCCGTGGGCGCAGCCCCGTTCGTGGAACGCCTGCCCCTACGTGCCACCCAGGAACTCGGCGAGCGCGGCGCCAGCCTTTCCGTGGGGGAGAGACAGCTCCTGTCCTTTGCCCGTGCGCTGGCCTTCGACCCCGGCATCCTGGTGCTCGACGAGGCCACGAGTTCGGTGGACTCCGCGATCGAGGCCCGCATCGAGGAGGCCACCGACCGCCTCATGCGGGGCCGTACCTGTCTGGTGATCGCGCACCGGCTTTCGACCGTTCAGGGGGCGGACCGGATCCTGGTCATGCATCACGGGGTACTGGCCGAGGAGGGAACCCACCGGGAGCTCCTGGGGGCCGACGGACTCTACCGCCGCCTGCACGAGTTGCAGTTTGCCACCCGATTCGATGATGAGCCCGTGACGAGGTCCTGACCGTACCCGCGTACACTTCGACGTGATCCGCGAGCGTTTGAACCACCCACACCACGAACCACCCCATTGCGTCCCGGACGACGAGGTATTCATATGAGAGGCAATCACGGTCGCTCGGGACAATTGTGGATATTCCGCTCCCGCCGCCCACCCGGGGCCGAAGTCGCTTAGTCCATCCGAACCGGAGTCAGCCGAACCGTGCGCAGGAGTCGCCGCCGACCCGCCGCCACTGTGGGAAACACGGCACCCGTCCTGGAGTTCGAGCGGTGCATTCGGGAAGACGCCACGCTCGACGACCTGGATCTCGAGCTGGCCGAAGCCTTCCTGCGGCCTACTCCCGTCGGGAACAAGCCGGTCCTCGATTCGCTGCAACACTACGGACTGATTCGGCGGGAAGGCGACGCCTGGCGAATCACCCACGCCGGCCTCCTCCTCTTCTGCCGCCCTGAGCGACGGCACTGGTATCCCCGCGCCGGACTGCAGGTCCGTCGTGTGGCAGGGACTCAAACGATGGTGGGCCGGAGCCAAAACGTGACCATTGTCGGAGGGGTGGGCCCTCCGCTGGCCGTTGCGATCGCGCAAGGGATGACAATGGTAGCGGGACAGATTCGCATTTCCGATGCGCTGCGCGACATTTTCTTTCGGGACATGCCCGAATACCCCGACTTCGCGTGGCGGGAAGTCGTCGTGAACGCCGTGGCGCATCGGGACTATCAGGTCGGTGGCCTCGGAATCGAAGTCACCTTCTTCGACGACAGACTGGAGGTATCCAGCCCCGGCGGACCCCTCGCGCCCGTAACCGTGGAGGCGTTGAATGCGGGAACGGCCGGACGCGCCACGCGCAACCCGATGTTGGCACACGTTCTCGCGGATGTCGGGATCATGCAGGGCTCCGGCACGGGGTTTGCACGAGTTCGCGATGAGATGTCGAACAGTTCCCTGCGGCCGCCCAATGTTGTGCATCAACACGGGATGTTCCGGGTTACACTGCGCAACGAGCCCGAGTACACCATGGCGGGACCGGGATGGAAAAACGTTGTGCGCTCCCTTCCGGTCTCTCCCGATCAGAAGAGAATCCTGCTTGCCCGGCCCGATGGATTCACTCACGAGGACTATGGCAGGCTGAACGCGGTCGTGGAAAGCGACGCGAAGCAGGGCGTGCACGACCTGGTGAGAAAGGGCATCACGACGTGTGCCTTCAGGGATGAGGACGACATGCCCATCTACTACCTTACGCCCGATCTGGACGACACCCGCTACTTTCTCGAGGATCGGGTACCGGAACTGCTCAATTTCTTCCGACGCCACCCGAAGCTGCGCCCGGCCAACTACCGGAAGCTCTTCGAAGCGGCTCCCGCCCAGGCCTCCCGTGAACTGCGGCAGCTGGTCGAGCTCGGTTTCCTGCAGGTGGAGGGCCGAGGGCGGGGAAAGGGCTATCTGCCGCTGGCGGGACTGCGGAAGTGATCTGGCGGGATTCGGTCGCCCGGCAGAAGATCCATCCGGTACGCTTCGTAGCGGAATCGTGCGGCGGACGACCAAAGGAGCCATATATTGGGCGTCGGGGACAGCACACTTGAGTCACCATCGGCGCATGCCGTGTAGCAGAACGCGGACGCCATCAACCATTCACGAAAGGAAAGCTTGCAAATGACCTTCCTACCAATCGCCATCGTCCTGATCGCTCTGGGGGCGATCGTCTACAGCCTTCCCAAGGGGACGGCCAAGATTCCCACCAAGCTGGCAGGCTACGTCCTCTGGTTCATGGGCGTTGCCGTCATCTTCCTGAACGCCGTCGTCCTGATCGGTGTCGGGGAAGTCGGGGTCAAGCACTTCCTGGGCAATGTCGACCCCAGACCGCTCGAACAGGGCATGCACGTCATCAATCCGCTGGCTTCGGTGGAGCGGATGTCCGTGCGCGAACAGTCGTTTCCGCAGGGGGGCAGCGTGGAGCAGATCGAGGCACAGACCTCGGAACAGCTGAATCTGACGCTCGAGGTGTCGATCATCTACAAGATCCTCGGCTCCAACGCGCCGGGACTCTACGAGCGAATCGGAAGCCAAACGCAGATCGAGCGGCAGTTCGTCCTCAGCGCGGTCCGCAACGGAGTGCGCGATGCGGTGGCCACCAAGTCGATCAACGAGATCTTCTCTCCCGACCGGCGCGACGTTGCGAGCGCCATGAAGAACGAGATTCAGGCCAAGGCCGGGGACCGGTTCGAGGTCGAACAGGTCTTCCTGCGCGACGTCCAGGCCCCGGACCGGGTCCGCGAGGCGATCGAACAGAAGCTGGAGCGGGAGCAGCAGGTCCTCGCCGAGGAGTTCCAGACCCAGATCATCCAGGAGCGCGCACGGCAGCAGGCGGAAGAGGCGAAGGGGATCGCCGAGGCCCAGCGCATCATCAGCCAGGGGCTGACAAACGAGTACCTGACCTTCTTCTACATCCAGCAGCTCGCGGAGATGCCCGAGGGGTCGCTGGTGTACGTGCCCACCGAGGGCGGGATACCGCTGATCCGGAATCTGGGCGGCGGAAGGTAGGCGTGCGGCGCATGGACTGCGTGCTCGTCGGGGTGGCCGCTCGCGGTCATCAGATGATCGAGCGCCGGAGCGCTTCGCATCCCGTGCTTCGGTATGTAAAGTAGACATTACATATTGTCATGTTGAGTGTACATTTGGCCAAGCGACGGCCTTGGCTGAAGAGGGTCGTTGTCGCCGGAGCCGCCGTGTTCGTGGCGACCGCCGCCGTCTCGGTGGGAACCGGTTGCTCCCCGGTGTACGTCATCAAGGCCGGGTGGGCCGAAGCCAAGATCCTCAAGGCCCGCCGGCCGCTTCCCGAGGTTATCCTCGCGCCGGAAACCGACGAGCGAACCCGGGGCAAGCTCACCCTGGCCCGCGAAGCGCGCGAGTTCGCAATCAACGCCCTGAAGCTCGATGTGGGCGACAGTTACACGACCTACACCGAACTCGACCGCGATACCCTGGCGATGGTTCTATCGGCCGCCTACCAGGACCGGTTGGCGTCGCGCACCTGGTGGTTCCCCATCGTGGGCCGCGTTCCCTACCGGGGATTCTTCGATCTGGAGGAGGCGCTCAGGGAGCAGCGCAAGCTCGAGGACGAGGGGTTCGACACCATGCTGCGGCCGACCTCCGCCTTCAGTACCCTGGGCTGGTTCTCCGATCCGCTCCTCTCCACGATCGTCAGGTACGACGAGGTGGAGTTGATCACCACGATCATCCACGAGCTGTCGCACAACCATCTCTTCATCCCGGGGCAGGTGCGTTTCAACGAGAGCTTCGCCACCTGGGTGGGCAGGGTCGGCGCCATCGAGTTCTTCTGCACGCGGCCCGGCGGGGGCCCTGACACGGTGTGGTGCAACCGGGCCCGCGACCGCTGGCACGACGTGATGCTCTTCTCGCGGTTCATCGACGGCCTTGTCAGGGAGCTGGAGGCCGTGTACGGGGACTCGGTCACCACGCGGGAAGACAGAATCGCCCGCCGCCAGGGGGTCTTCGAGCGGCACCAGAGACTTTTGCGCGAGGAGGTCCGGCCCCGCCTCCTCTCGCTCACCTTCTCCAGCTTCGACGCCCTGCCCCTCAACAACGCCATTCTGCTCAGCCGGATGCTGTATTATCACCGGCTGCCCGATTTCGACGCGCATCTCGCGGTCAGCGAGGGGACGCTCGAGACGGCCATCCAGGCGCTCGAGGCCGGGATCGACACCGTTGAGGACCCCTTCGAACTGCTGCCGACCACCGGAACGCCGACGACACGCGGACTGTAGGACCATCCCGTGCTTTCCGAACGGTCCGTGGACATCCCCACGGCATTCGGGCGAGCAATGTATCCGGGCCTGCTCCTCTCCGCTCTCGGTGCTCGCGCAGACTCGGTGCTCGCGCAGGCTTGTCCACCGACTGTGTGTGTTACCTTATTCGGTTGGCGACCGCCCCCCAGTCGCACCGCACCGCGAGCCTCCAGCAACCTCACCGTCACATGTCCTCCCCAGCCGACCGGACGTACAGCCCCAGCGCCATCGAGCGCGCGTGGCAGGCCGCCTGGGACCGCGACGGCACCAACTCCTTCACGCTGGACGAACTCCGCGCCGCCGAACGCCCATTCTACAACCTGATGATGTTCCCATATCCCTCCGCCGAGGGGCTGCATGTGGGAAACATCTACGCGTTCACCGGGGCGGACGTCCACGGCCGCTTCAAGCGCATGCAGGGCCACGACGTCTTCGAGCCGATCGGGTTCGACGCCTTCGGGATTCATTCCGAGAACTTCGCGCTCAAGGCGGGGGTGCACCCGATGGACCTGATCCCGGCCAACGTGGCCAACTTCACCCGCCAACTGCGGCGCATGGGGGGGATGTTCGACTGGGACCATACCGTCGACACCACCGCACCCGAATACTACAGGTGGACGCAGTGGCTTTTCCTGCAGTTCTTCAAGCACGGGCTGGCCGAGCAGAAGGAAGCACCGGTCAACTGGTGCCCGTCGGACATGACCGTGCTCGCCAACGAGCAGGTGGTCGTGGGGGCGTGCGAGCGGTGCGGCACTCCGGTCGAACAGCGCTTCATCCGGCAGTGGTTCCTGAAAATCACGGAGTACGCGGGACGCCTCCTGGACAACCTGTTGGGTATCGACTGGTCGGAGACGACGCGGAAGGCGCAGCGAGCGTGGATCCGGCGGTCGCGCGGGGCGGAGATCCGGTTCCCGGTGGCGGTCGACGGGGCGGAAGGGGACGAGGTCGTCGTGCCCGTGTTCACCACGCGGCCGGACACGATCTTCGGGGCGACCTACATGGTGCTCGCGCCCGAACACGCGATGGTCGACATCGTCACCAGCGATGCCTGCCGCGAAGAGGTGGAAAGCTACCGCGCCCGCACCCAGGCCAAGGACCTGGTGGCCCGGCAGAAGATCGAGAAGCACAAGACGGGCGTGTTCACCGGCGGGTACTGCATCAATCCCGCGACGCGGCAGCCGATCCCCGTCTGGATCGCCGACTACGTGCTCATGGGGTACGGGACCGGCGCGATCATGGCGGTGCCCGGCCACGACGAGCGCGACTTCGACTTCGCCACCAGCTACGGTCTTCCGATCGTGCGGGTGGTGGCCGACGAAGGGGAGGACAAGGACACCCCGCTCGCGATCGCCTACGAGTACCCGCAGGGAAGGCTGGTGAATTCGGGCCGCTACGACGGCCTGTCGCCGGAAGACGCCATGCAGGCCATCGTGGGCGACCTGGCGGCCAGGGGTCTTGCCGAAGCCCAGGACAACTTCCGCCTGCACGACTGGTGCATCTCGCGCCAGCGGTACTGGGGACCGCCCATCCCGATCATCCACTGCGACGAGTGCGGCCCGGTCGCCGTCCCCGAGGAGGACCTGCCCGTCGTGCTGCCCCGGGTCGAGGACTTCCGACCCGACGAGTCCGGGGTCAGTCCCCTGGCCCGGGTGCGCGAATGGTACGAAGTCCCCTGCCCCTCCTGCGGGCGCGACGCCACCCGCGAAACCGACGTGTCCGACACCTTTCTGGACAGCGCGTGGTACTTCCTGCGCTATCCGTCGACCGACTTCGAGGACCGCCCTTTCGACCCCGAGATCACCCGCCGCTGGCTGCCCGTGGACACCTACATCGGCGGGAACGAGCACGCGGTCCTGCACCTCCTCTACGCGCGCTTCGTCGCCATGGCGCTGCACGACATGGGGTGGCTCGACTTCGAGGAGCCCTTCACGCGGTTCCGCGCCCACGGACTCATCATCCGCGAGGGCGCCAAGATGTCCAAGAGCAAGGGGAACGTGATCATTCCGGACCCGATCATCGAGCGGTACGGCGCCGACACCTTCCGTGTCTACCTCATGTTTCTCGGGCCGTTCATGGCGGGCGGCGACTACCAGGACAAGGGGATTTCGGGCCCGCACGGCTTCCTGCACCGCCTGTGGGAGTCGGTCGTTCCCCGCGAAGGCGAACTTGGGGACGGGCCACCCGATCCCGCGCTGGAACCGAAGCTGCACCGCACCATCAAGCGGGTGACCGAGCAGATCGCGGCACTGCGCTACAACACAGCCATCGCGGCCATGATGGAATACCTGAATGCGGCGCGTGCCGGCGGACGGATTCCGGTCCGGTCCGAGGTGGAGCCGCTGGTGAGGCTGGTCGCTCCCTTTGCGCCCCACATGGCCGAAGAGCTGTGGCGCAGGTTGGACAACCGGGAGAGCATCTTCGAGGGGGCCAACTGGCCCGCCTTCGATCCCGCCAAGGCAGCCGAAACTCAGGTGAAGGTGGCCGTGCAGGTCAACGGCAAGGTGCGGGGCACGGTGCCGGCCCCCAAGGGCGCGGACCGGGAAACCGTGACGGCACTCGCGCGCGAGGAGGCCAACGTGGCCCGCCACCTGGAAGGGATGGACATCCGCAGGATCATCCACGTTCCCGACCGGCTCCTCAACTTCGTGGTCGCGAGGGAGGTGGCCGGGGTCAAGTGACAACCGCTTTGTTGACATCCGAAAAGCGAGGCTGAAGCCATGCCCCTGGCCGCGGGCGCATCCACCACCATCGAACAACTTGCAATCGACACCATCAAGGTCCTGGCCATGGACGCGGTCCAGGAGGCCAACTCGGGGCACCCGGGTACGCCCATGGCCCTGGCACCGGCCGGCTACGTCCTCTGGACCAGACACCTGCGGCACAATCCGCGCGATCCCGGCTGGGTGGACCGCGACCGCTTCGTTCTCTCGGCCGGCCACGCCTCCATGCTCATCTACAGCCTGCTGTACCTGACCGGCTACGACCTGACGCTCGACGACATCCGCCAGTTCAGGCAGTGGAGCAGCAGGACGCCGGGTCACCCCGAATACGGTCACACCCCCGGTGTCGAGACCACGACCGGGCCCCTCGGCCAGGGCGTGGCAAATACCGTCGGGATGGCGCTCGCGGAGCGCTGGCTGGCGCATCGCTACAACCGGGGCGGGCACCGCGTCGTGGATCACCGCACCTGGGCGATCTGCTCCGACGGCGACCTCATGGAGGGGATCTCGCACGAGGCGGCCGAGATCGCCGGACACCAGAAGCTCGGCAAGCTGACCTGGATATTCGACGACAACCGGATCACCATCGAGGGCGCGACCGACCTGGCCACCGCCACCGATCAGCACCGTCGCTTCGAGGGGTATGGATGGCACACCCTTGGCGTCGAGGACGGCACGGATCTGGAAGCCATCAACGGCGCGCTCGAGGCCGCGAAGGCCGAGACGGAGAGGCCGACCCTGATCGTGCTCACGACCACGATCGCCGAGGGCAGCCCCAACATGGCAGGCACTGCGGCAACCCACGGTGCGCCTCTCGGAGCCGCCGAGATCGAGGCCACCAAGCGCAACATCGGCTACCCGTCGCTGGCGCCGTTTCATGTGGAGCCGGCGGCCTTGGAGCACTGGCGGCGGAGCACGGGTGCATGGGCCGGGGCACAGGATGACTGGGAGCGCCGTTTCGAGGCGTACCGCGCGGATCACCCGGAGTTGGCAGCCGGCTTCGAGGCGGCCGCTACGGGCGAACTGCCCGCCGGTTGGGAGACCTCGCTTCCCGATCTGGCCGATGCCCCGGCAACCGCGACACGAAACCACTCGGGCAAGGTGCTTCAGGGCGCCGCGCGGGCCATCCCCAACATGCTCGGGGGATCGGCCGACCTGGGCGGCTCCAACAAGACCGACATCGCCGGCGGGGGCGACCTTGCCGCGGAGACCCCGGGCGGGCGCATCATCCACTTCGGGGTGCGCGAACACGCGATGGGCGCGCTGATGAACGGCATGGCACTCCACGGCGGCGTGCAGCCATTCGGCGGAACCTTCCTGATCTTCTCGGACTACATGCGGCCCGCGATCCGTCTGGCGGCGCTCATGGGACTGCCCGTCATCTACGTCTTCACCCACGACAGCATCGGCTTGGGCGAGGACGGTCCGACCCACCAGCCGATCGAACAGCTGGCCGCGCTGCGGGCCATCCCCGGACTCCTGGACCTCCGCCCGGGAGACGGTCCGGAGACGATGGAGGCGTGGCGGGCCGCACTTCGGTATCGGGCGGGGCCCTCGTTTCTTTCGCTGACCCGACAGACGGTGCCTGTGATCGACCGGGGTCCGGGCCAGCCATCCGCGAATGGTCTGCACCGGGGCGGCTACATCTTGCGCGAGCCTCCCACCGACAACCTGGACGCAGTGATCATCGCTTCGGGTTCCGAGCTCGGTGTGGCGCTGGCCGCCCGCAGGGCGCTGGCCGCTGACGACATCGGCGCGCGGGTGGTCAGCATGCCCAGTTGGCGCCTCTTCGCCGCGCAGCCCGCGGGGTACCGGGACGAGGTGCTGCCCACCGGCGTCCTCAAGGTATCGGTCGAGGCGGGCGGCACGATGGGCTGGGAGCGCTGGGTCGGTGACGGCGGCATTTCGATCGGTATCGACCGCTTCGGCGCATCGGCGCCCTGGCAGGAGATGTACCTGCAGTACGGGATCACCGCCGGGCGGGTCCGGGACGCGGTTCACGCAGCGCTGGCAACCAGGTAGCCCGCCGAATCGGTCCGGTCGACCGTCCGGAACTCACCGCCGGGCTCGACCCCGCTCGCGCAACCCTTTTCACCGCAGGAACGGGTCTGCACGGCCAGGTCGCGTCCCGGTATCGATGGCCAGCCGTCCGGGTAACGGTTCGCGTATTTGAGGTGTCCCTGAACCGGA
Organism: Gemmatimonadota bacterium; assembly: GCA_028874995.1. Classification (GTDB taxonomy): domain Bacteria; phylum Gemmatimonadota; class Gemmatimonadetes; order Longimicrobiales; family Gaopeijiaceae; genus Bin94. The sequence continues at coordinate 36,149 of JAPPGM010000080.1, forward strand.
GGCGCGAGATGACCGCAACCCGGCCCGATGGCCGCACTCGCGGTTTTTCCACCGGCCCCGAGGAACAATTCGCTTTTGCCGGAGTTAGATTGTACACAGTTCGGAACTACCGAATCCGTCACTTCGCCCCGGAAAGAGGCAGGGATGGCAACACGGAAATGACCGACCAGGACCTGCCCGGGGCGAGCCTGCCGTGGTCAAATCCGCTAGGGCACCGAAGGCGGCGAGGGGCCCGGCTGGCTGCCAGGGTCTTTCGCGCAGTGGGGCGGGTGTGCACCGCCGTCCTGGCGCTGGCGTTGGTCGTGCCGGCTGCGTACGTCTCGGCCCAGGATACAACGAGGGTCGTCCGGCTTCGTCCCATGAGTGTCGAAGTGCCGCGGCCCATCGCGACCACCGGCGGGACGAGCGCCGTCGAGATCTCCCTCGACTCGGTCGGGACCCTGGCGGCGCCGACAATGGAGGAGTTCCTTCGCCGCGCGCCCACCGTGCAGATCCGGGCCAATTCGCGCGGCGAAGCCCAACCCGACCTGCGCGGCGCCGAAGACCGCCAGATCGCGATCCTCGTCGACGGCATCCCCCTGACCCTCGGCTGGGACCACCGGACCGACATATCGGTGATTCCCCTGACGGCCGTCCGCAAAATGACCCTCTACCGCGGCCTCTCTTCCATGCTGCACGGGCCGAACGTGCTCGGCGGCGCCATCGAGTTCGACGTGGGTCGCGGGACTTCGCTCGAGACGCGGGTAGCGCCATTTGTGGGGGCGGTTTCCGTGGACCAGGAGGGGGGGGTCAGCACAGCCGCCACCACGGGTGCTGCTGTTGAGAGCGACGGCGGCGGCTGGGTTTTTCGCAGTGGGGCCGGGTACCGTGACAGCCCGGGGGTCACTCTCCCCTCGGGGACGACGGATGACAGGCGCTTGCGGACCGATCTGCTCCGTGACTCGAACGGCCGACGGCTCAACTCCGACCGCCGTATGGCCGACGGTTTCGTCGCGGCCCGGTATCACGGAAGCGGGGGCGGTTGGCTTTCCACCCTGGCAACCGTCTCGGATACCGAGCGCGGAGTGCCACCCGAAGCCCATGTCGACGACCCGCGCCTGTGGCGCTATCCCCACCAGGCGCGGCAGCTCGTAACCATTTCGGGCGGTACTGGGACACGTGACACGCGCTCAGGCCAGGGTGATCTCGAAGTCAGCTTCGGCTTGGACCGTTCCACGAATCAGATCGACGAATACGCGACCCCCGCGTACCGTACCGTGGTGGACGGAGAGACCGGCTCGACGATGACGTTGACGGGGCGCGTCCTCGGGGACCACAACTTCGAGTCGGGCCCCGAGGTGTGGACTGCTCTCACCGTCTCCAGCGTAAGCCACGACGAAGGATTCATGTCCGGCGACTCGTTCGAGTACCAGCAGCGCCTGTGGAGTCTGGGAGGCGAGGTCGAGGTCGGCAGCGAGGACATCCTTCGCTCCGGCCAGGGGGCCACGCGCTGGACGGTAGGCGCTTCGGTGGACGGGTCCGATACTCCCCGCAGCGGCGACAAGGATCCCCTGGGGGCCATCTGGGACTGGGGTGTGCGCGCCGGTGTGAGCCGGGCAGCGGCGGGTGGCAACGTGCTCATGCACGCGGGATTCAGCCGCCGAACCCGCTTTCCGTCGCTGCGGGAACTCTACTCAGGAGCCCTCGGACGCTTCCGGCCGAATCCGGACCTGCGGCCCGAAAGCCTCAAGGCGGGCGAGGCGGGCATTACAATCACCGACGGCGACAGCCAGTTGCAGGTCGTCGGCTTCCACCACCGGCTGACCGACGGAATCGTGCGCGTCAGTACCGTGACTCCGGGCGGCGCCAAGTTTCAGCGCGTCAATCGCGACCAGGTCCGTTCCACGGGGGTCGAAGTGCTCACCGCGGGGAACCTGGCGGCCTTCACCTACGGCGGCAGCTTCACCCTGCAGCGAGTCCGCATTCGGGATCCCATCGCGTCGGGACAGGACGAGATGGCCGAGTACGCCCCGGCGCTCTCCGGCACCGCCAACCTGGGTGTGGTGGTGCCCGGCGACGTAGCCCTGACCAGCTTCTTCCGCTATCGGGGCGTTCAGTACTGCCAGAACTTCGAGGTCGCCGGCCTGGACAGGATGGACGCAAGCGCAACGGTCGACCTGGAGGCACGGCGGGCACTGTACGGGGGGCGCGACGGGTCGAGTTGGGCGCTCGAGGCCACAGTGGGGGTGGCCAACCTGACGGATTCGACTGTGCTGGACCAGTGCGGATTGCCCCAGCCGGGGCGGACGTTCCGGATACAGGTCAGTATCCGGTAGGCGTTTCGCTCAGACGACTTCCAGCACCTCCAGCGGCAGCCAGCCAACCTTTCCGTCCGCCAGGACGATCTCCACCCATTCCCCCGCCCGCCGGTCGATGCGCACGGTGGTGCCCTCGTGCAGGGTGAAGACAGTCAGCCCACCCTCCTCGGACGGGGCGCTCAGCACCCTGGCTTCGCCCGCCATGACGACTGCCTCCTCGGGCCGACCCAGCCCCGTCTCGCGGATGAGCAGCGTCGCCCCCAACAGGACCGTGGCCACGGCAGTGCCATAGGCGAATCGGCGCAGTGGCCTGCGCCATCCGGACGGGCGCCTGAGCACGACCAGCACAACGGACGTGCCGAGAAGCAGGTAGCAGGCGGCGACGAGGGCTTGGAGCAGGCCACCGGGGATCAGGCTCATCCACCAGTCGAAGACGGTCAGGAGCCAGAAGCGGGGCAGCGGTTCGATCCGGTCCTGAAGACGCTGGCTGACCAGCGCGAGGTTCGCCCGGATGTCGTCGTTCCCGGGGTCCAGACGGGCGGCACGCCTGTAGTTGAGGACGGCGCGCGCGGTCTCCCCGAGGCGGAAGTGCGCGTTGCCGAGGTTGTAGTAGACTTCCGCGGACTCGAAGCCGCCCTTGATGACGGCGACGTAGCTGGCCGCGGCTGCGGCGAAGTCGCCCTCCTGGTAGAGGCGGTTGCCCTCGGCGAAGAGGGACTCCTGGGGCACGTCATCCGCGGCCACACCCCCGGAAAGGAACAGCACACCCAGCGTGGCCAGACCGAACCACAGGTGCCTCACGACGACAGCTCCTTCGCGAGATCTCCCATGATGCCCGCGGCGCGCCCGAGCACGCGTTCAGGCGGCTCGCGCTCCGCCCCCGCCGGGGCGAATCGCTGCAGGTCGCAGTCGTCGAGGCAGGCGAAGAGGCGTTCCAGCGTCTCGTCGGTCGCGCCGCGCCGCCGAGCTAACCTGCCGGCCTCCTCACGCACCAGGCCCGCCTCCGCCACATTCAGCTTGTCGGCCAGGAACCCCTGGAGGGCACCCGCGACCTCGGCGTAGAAGTCGCGCGGGTCGCCCACCGCCAGTCCCTTCGCCCGGGCCAGCCGCTTCCTGGCCATTCGCCGGGCCCGCCGGACGCGCGCGTAGGCCACGTCACCCTCGATCCGGTCCCGGTGGCGCCGCACCGCCACCGCACCCGCCACCACCGCCACCGGCAGGAGCAGAACGATCCAGAACCCGGCGGTCGAGTGGAGCGGCACTCCGGTGCGCCGGAAGTCGGGCGTGCCGACGTGGATGAAGCGGATCTCCTCCCGGATCGACTCCACCACCGACGGGACGGCCCCGGTCTCCGTGCTCAGGGCTGCCGCGTCTCCCGTGACGGTGATCTGGACAGGCTGCGAGCGGGCGGTGCCGTATGAGCGTGCCCGCGCGTCGAAATACGAGATCTCGACCGGCGGGACGGTCACGCTGCCGGGTGCGCGCGGGATGAGTACGTATTCGTAGGTGCGCGTTCCCTGGATGCTGCCGCCGCCCGGCGCGATGCGGTCGGTCGTCTCGGGGGGGAAGGTCTCGAACTCGTCCGGAAAGGTGATTGCGGGCGGGGTGAGGGCGCGCAGGTTGCCGGTACCGGTGACGGCCAGGCGAAATGTGACCGCCTCGTTGGCCGCGACGGAAGGCCGGTCCACCGTGGCGGAGATGTCCAGCTCGCCGACATGACCGGTGAAGGAACCGGGACGGCCTTCGGCAGGCAGTGGCTGCACCTCGATGGTGACCGGGCGGGAGGCCACCGCCACCGGGACACGGCGGTCGAAGGGGCTGGCCCCGCCGAAGAAGTCTCCGAAGATGTCGCGACGCCGCCGGTCGGGCACCCGCACCTGCCCCTCGATCCCCAATGGCTCGAGGGTTTTCTCGCCGGGTCCGGTCGGGAAAAGGGCAACGCGCCGGAACGTGGTCGCGACGTATTCGCTCCCATTCCGGATGACTCGCTCCTCCTGCGCCGCCTCCGGCTGCTCCAGCTCCTCGGCCCAGAAGCCGGTGGCCTGCGGAAGGGTGGTGATCCTGGCGGATTCCACGGGAACCCGCGTGAAGAACCGGTACGAGACCACGACGGGCTCGTTTTCGAAGGCGGTGGTGCGGCTGACCTCCGTCTCGATGAAGACATCCTCGGGAGCGACTCCGTCGGCGGGGTCACCCGAGTCGGCGATCCCGCCTTGCGGCGCCGGCGTGTCCGCCACGACCAGGGAGACCGGCTCCGTCTCGTATGTGCGCCCTCCGGCCGTGACCTTCACGGGTCCTATCTCGAAGACCCCGTCCCTGATGGCCTGAAAGCGGTACTGGTAGGTGAGCGTGACGCTGGTCCGGCCGTTGGCGATCTGCATCGAGGTAGAGGTCCCCGAACCGAGGTACTGGCCGAATTCCTCCATGTCGGGAAGGACGGGGTCCGTGTCGGTCTGCTGCGTGCCGGAGACCTCGACGTTCAGCACGAACTGGCCGCCGAATCCGACCCTCTCCGACGAGAGGAAGGCGCGGACCTGGATGTCCTGTGCGTGGGTGGGGGTGGGGAGGAGGGGGAGGGCGAGGAGGGGGATTGCCAGCCGGATCGGGGTTCGCCGTGCCGGGCGCCCCGGACTGCGGGTGGGGCCGCGAAGGAGTGCGATTGACACGCTCACCGCGCCTCCGCTCCTGCGGGGACCACCGTGACGGTGAAGGGATGGGTCCGGGTTGTGCCGTAGGACTCGGTTTCGGGGTCGAAGTAGGACATCTCGACAGCGGGGATCACGTAGGTGCCGGGGGTGGTGGCGGTGAGGTGGTAGGTGTAGGTGCGGGTGCCCTGTAGTTTGTAGTTGTACTCCGCAAGCATCGTGTCAATCTCCGCCTCCGCGACCGCGAATCCACTCGGGAAGTCGATTTCGGGATCCAGGAGTCCCTCGACGTATCCGTCCACCGCCACCTTGACCTCCAGCGTGACCGACTCGCCCACGCCGATCCGGGTTCCGTTCAGCCTGCAAGTTGCCTCCAAGGTGCCTACGTGGCCACGGAACGAGTCGGGGCGTCCGCCCTCGGGCAGCGGAAGTACTTCAATCGTGAACGGATCGGAGGTGAGGACATGGGAAACGAGTTCCCGTTCGAATTCGTCCAGACCGGTCCACATATCCCATGGCTTTTCCACTCTGGCCTCCACGGTGGCGGCACCCACACTGAACTGGCCCGGTCGCAACGGAAAGAGTGTAAAGCGGTCCGCCGTGATCTGTTCGACTTGCGATCGGGCAGACCTGCCCGTGCGTTCCTGTCTGCGATATCCGAGATGCTCCACCACGTCGAAGTCTTCGAACGAGGGCCACGACTTCGTCCCGATCCGTGGCCATCCATGGTGCTCGTCATGCGCAACCGTATAAGTGACGATGACGGGTTCGCCGACATGGGCCTGGGACTTGGCGGCAACCTCCGTGAGGAAGAGGTGGTCCGGGGGCTCGGCGCTGCGGGTCGGCACAGGGTCGACGACAAGGCTGACCGTGTCCGTCTCGAAGGCATGGCCATCGACCACAATCGGCATTGGCGCAATTACGAACCGACCCCGACGAATGGCTCGGAACCGATAGCTGTATGTGATCTCCTCCCCCCCACTGCCCCACGAGATCCGGGGCCCGTCCGATCCCAGGAACTCGGCAAGGCCTCCCATTTCCGGAACCGAAGGCTCTTCGTCCAATTCGTGGGTCCCCGCGACATCGAGCCTGAGCTTGAACTCGCCACCAACCCAGATCGACTCGGATTCGAGGGTGGCCTGGACCTCCACCTGGGGAGGCTTGTCGGTGACCACCAGCGTAACCGCGTTGCTCTCGTAAGTGGTCCCCTGGTCGACCACCCGGACCGGTGCAATCGTGAACTCTCCCGGAGCGCGTGCCCGTATTGTGCACCGAAACTCTCTACCGCTCCCGTGACAGAAGCTGCCGAACTCAGCCACATCAAAGAGACCGGGTCCAATGAACTCGGGGAACTCCGATTCCAGGCCGAACACCTCGGCCACCAACTCGAATTCGTCCCCCACATTCACCTGGTGCGGTTCAACCCGGGCCTCGACCCTGACATCGGAGCCACCTACCAGTACCGCCAACGATTCGGTCTCCAGAGTGCGGCCATCGGTGGTGACGCGGAAAGGTCGCATCTCGAAGAACCCCTTCTGCGAAGCCACAAACACATAGGACAGGGTGACCGTGTTCGCTTCAGCGCCCGCCTCCGCATCCCCCACAGTAACGTGGACATCCGGGTCGTAGGGGTTGATGCAATACGCGAAATCGAAGAACTCCGGGATGACCACGCTTTCCACCGTCCGCGCACCCTGGGGTGGTCCTACTTCTTTGGACAGTCCGAGGGCAAAGCTAAGGTGGATTCC